>DASSKB010000056.1:0-17984 GCA_035690925.1 Longimicrobiaceae bacterium | reverse complement strand
CGTCGAGCTCGCTCGCCGCGGTCTTGGCAGGCCGATCGGCAGCCTTACACAGATGGGCACCATCCGGCTCGGGAAACGGTCGGAAGGGCGCACTCCGCGCTTAGCGGACTTCGTCCCCCTGGCCGGCCTGGACGATCTGGCCTTCGGCGCCTGGGACCCCATCCCCGACAATGCATACGACTCCGCGATGAAGGCGGGAGTGCTCAGCCGTCACGAGCACATCGATCCGATCGCGCGCTTTCTTCAGGACATTGTCCCTATGAAGGCAGCGTTCGACCAGAGATACGTCAAGCGTTTGCAGGGTACGAACGTCAAATCCGGTACGAGCAAGCGGCAGTGGGCCGAGGAGCTCCGTGAAGATATTCGCCGCTTCAAGAGCGAAAATAATTGTGAACGGTTGGTGATGGTATGGTGCGGATCAACCGAGATCTACATCAAGCCGGGCGAGGTGCATCAGACCATGGAAGCCTTCGAAGCGGGTCTCGATGCAAATCACGAGGATATAGCGCCCAGCATGTTGTATGCATACGCGGCGCTGAAGGAAGGTGTGCCCTATGCGAACGGCGCGCCCAACCTGTCGGTAGATTTCCCCGCCTTTCTGGATCTCGCTCGCGACAATGCGGTGCCGGTGGCGGGTAAGGACTTCAAGACAGGTCAGACGCTGATGAAGACGATCATAGCGCCGGGCCTCAAAGCGCGTATGCTTGGCCTGGACGGCTGGTTCTCTACGAACATCCTCGGAAATCGCGACGGAGCTGTCCTTGATGATCCTGATTCGTTCAAGACCAAGGAGGAGTCGAAGCTTTCCGTGCTGGAGTACATCCTCCAGCCGGATCTCTATCCGGAGCTTTATGAGGATTACTACCACAAGGTCCGCATCAACTATTACCCTCCACGCGGCGATGCCAAGGAGGGTTGGGACAACATAGATATCCGCGGCTGGCTCGATTATCCGATGCAGATCAAGATCGACTTTCTGTGCCGGGACAGCATCCTCGCGGCACCGATCGCGCTAGACCTGGCGCTGTTCCTCGACCTGGCCGCCCGTAGCGGAATGCATGGGATCCAGGAGTGGCTCTCGTTTTATCTGAAGAGCCCGATGCATGCGGAAGGGATATATCCGGAGCATGATTTGTTCATTCAACAGACCAAACTGAAGAACACACTGCGCTGGATGATGGGCGAGGAACAGATCACCCATCTCGGATTGGAATACTACCAGACCTGACCGTATGCGCGGTAAAGAAGCTTCGAGCGCCCGTCCTGCCAGGCGGGCGCTTCGTTTTCTTACGCTCGCCGGTGAATCTTCAGCGGAAACCCGAGTGCGCGGATCGGCCTTCCATGCGATCGCAGCGCCCTGCCATACTGAACACGATGCGCGTGAATTGTTAGCGTCGCGCGAGAAGCTGCTTTTCGACGCCAGCCATCACTGCTCGGCCTGGCGACTTCGGACCGGTGAATGGCGGGCCAACGACTCGGGTGAGCCGGCCGGGAGCGCGGGTGCTCCCATTCTCGCCGCCTTAGATGGTGCGGGTCTCACCGATTGCGCGGTGGTGGTAACGCGGTACTTCGGTGGTACCAAGCTCGGCGTCGGCGGGCTTATTCGAGCGTACGGCGATGCGGCGGCGCTCGCCTTGAAGGACGCGCCGCGACTCGTCGGGAGCGCCGCAACCCGCGTGAGGCTAACATACTCTTACGAGAACACTGGTATAGCGATGCGCGCCGTGGAGGCCGCCGGAGCGCATAATGTAGTCCAGGGCTTCAGCGATCGGGGGAGCAGGGGGGAGGTCGAGTTCACTTTGCCGGCTTCCCTGTATGCGGAAATTTCGGACTCTCTCCGCGCCCGCTCAGCCGGTGCTCTGGTTCTCGAAGTCCTCGACGAGCGGGTGCTTTACACTCGACCGATTGAGATTCCCAACTCGCTTGACGCTGCGCGGAGACGCCCCTAGCTTGAGTCCGAGCACTTTTTGACGGGAGATCCGCATGTCCGCTCAGGCACTTGGTATCATGGAGGGTCCCGGCCGCACTGACGGCGGGATGGGTGCACCGTGAGCGGAATCCTGCTTGCCGATGCGGTCATGGACCGCTTGCGCCGTCGCTATCCCGGCTACCACGAAACGGCCTACCTCTTCATCCTCTCGGCGCTCCACTTCACCATCGAGCGGCTCCACGAAACGCGCCACATCTCCGGACGGGAACTGGCAGAGGGCTGTCGTGACCTCGCGCTGCAACGCTGGGGTCTTATGGCTCGCTCGGTGCTGCAGTACTGGGGCATCAGGTCGACATCCGATCTGGGCGCGATAGTGTTCGCGCTCGTCGAATGCGGTGTGCTGGTCAAACAGGACGACGACTCCCTCACAGATTTTGAGGGCGTGTACGATTTTACCGAAGCGTTCGACGCCCACTATCCCTGGCCGGGGGTCCGTTCAGATAGAACGTAGGATCGAGTCCGCCGGCGCGGTATCCGCGCCATCCTCCCTGGAACATGGCTTGCATTGACGGATCAGGTTCGCGGAGAGCAGGGGCTCTCCGCTGTCTGTCACTGTAGAGGGGAGGGGATGAGATGCCTGAATTCGAACTACCTGAGTGCAAAAAGTGCGGTGACGCCCGGATGGTTCCGCTGTCAGATTACGGGCGGGAGGGCGCGCCGATTACATTCAAGGCCTGGGTCTGCCTGAATCCCGAATGCGGCTTCAACATCAGGATCGATAATGGTGAGATCAGCTTCGGAAGGACGATCGGACAGAGCTTCAAGTAGTGCGGAAGTGCGGGAGTGCGAGAGTGCGGCCGAGTAACAGGATGCCGGCGCATCTCCGCCGTAAGTTGCCCATGAGACGTGTTTGATCTCATGGGCAACTTTGCATTGATGCCCCTCCCTACCGCAGCCGAGATGGCGGCGTGGGATCGGGCCACGATCGACGATCTGAACATCTCGGAGGCCGTCCTCATCGAGAGCGCTGGTCGAGCGGCCGCACACGTCCTGCATGAGCTCTATCCGACCGGAACTGTTGTCGCGGGTGTTGGCGGCGGCCACAACGGGGCTGACGCCATGGTGATGCTGCGGACGCTGGCCGCCTGGGGGCGGTCGGTAGTGGCCGTTCATGCTGGCGATGACTCGGCGCACGATGGCCTGAAGCACGGATGGGAAATCCCGCGTGCAGTTCCTCTCGACTGCCGGGCTGTCTTCGGCTGCGCCTCCGTTATAGTGGACGGGCTACTCGGTACGGGTGCGCGCGGCGCGCCACGCGAGGGCCATCTCGAATTGATACGAGAGATGAACCGGGCAGCAGCGCCCGTCGTCGCACTCGATGGGCCCTCGGGTGTGGACCTGACTGACGGAAGCATCCTTACCGAAGCGGTGCGAGCGGATGTGACTGTCTCATTCGGCGCATTGAAGCGCGGTCTATGCATGTTCCCCGGCCGTGAGCACGCTGGGCGAATCGTAGTAGTAGAGGTCGGATTTCCACCTTTCGAACCGATCGCGTCAGCCGCTGCGCTGATCACTCCCGGCTGGGCGAGGAAAACACTGCCACACGTCCCGGCAAATGCCCACAAGGGTGTTCTCGGTACGGTGGTGGTGCTCGCCGGGCACCCCGGTATGGGTGGCGCGGCCATTATGGTCGGCATGGGGGCGCTCCGGGCGGGGGCGGGGGCAGTTCGCATAGTTTCGCCATCGGCGAACCGGGTTTCCATCCAGACCGCGCTCCCCGAAGCGCTTTTTGTGGACCGCGCCGGCCCGGCTCTCGGCGAGGTCGCCGAAGCCGCGGATGCTATGGTGGTTGGGCCGGGGATGGGGCTGGACGACGGAGCTCGAGCGGTGCTCGGAGTGGTTCTCGCAGCATGCGAAGGCCCGATCGTTCTCGACGCCGACGCGCTTACGTTGATCAGCTGGGACCCGGAAATCCTCCCGGCGGGCGGCCGCGAGCGCCTCCTGCTTACGCCGCACCCCGGTGAAATGTCCAGGCTCCTGGCTGTTCCGACCAGCGAGATCACGGCGGATCCGTTCAGTGCGGCGCGCGATGCCGCGCAGCGTTTCGGTTGCACTATTCTGCTCAAGGGAAGTCCATCCATCGTAGCCTCTCCCGCCAACAGAACCCTTGTGAACCTCACAGGTAATTCGGGTGTCGCCACCGGCGGAATGGGCGATACGCTCGCTGGCGCCTGCGGTGCGTTCCTTGCCGCCGGATCAACTCCACGCGACGCCGCGGCGCTCGCACTGTACTTCTGCGGCAGGGCAGCCGAGATTATGGGCTGCGGTAGATCGTTGCTGCCGCGCGATGTAGCTGACGCATTACCACGCGCGTTCCTGGGAAATGGCGACGCCAGACTAAGCGGCTGTCCCGAAGTCGTTATGTCGATTCCCGCGCCGCGCTGACGCACCGCAAGCGTTCAATGTTCCCGTTGACAGGGTTGGCCGCGCTCCATACGTTTCCGCGCGACAGGCCGCCTTCATGCTCCACCCCCGCAACCTCTTAAATGATCAGCATCGCCGATATCCACGCGCGCGAGATTCTGGATTCCCGCGGCAACCCCACTGTCGAGGCCGAGGTCGTCCTTTCCAACGGGATCCACGGCCGGGCGGCTGTTCCGAGCGGTGCGTCCACCGGCGAGCATGAGGCCGTTGAGCTGCGTGACGGGGAACCTGATCGTTATGGCGGAAAGGGAGTTCTCGAGGCGGTGGCGAATGTCGAAGAAGATATCGCCCCGGCGATCCGCGGAATGGACCCCTACGACCAGGTCCTGGTGGATCGCGGGATGATCGAGCTGGACGGCACCCCCAACAAGCAGCGTCTCGGCGCCAACGCGATACTTGCAGTATCGCTAGCCACCGCCCGCGCCGCCGCGCGCGACTGCCGCCTTCCGTTGTTCAGATATCTGGGCGGGCCGCTCGCGAACAATCTCCCGGTCCCCATGATGAACATCCTCAATGGGGGAGCACACGCGGCTAACAACGTGGACTTCCAGGAGTTCATGGTCATGCCGGTCGGCGCGCAGACCTTCAGCGAGGGTTTGCGGATGGGCGTCGAAGTCTTTCACTCCCTCAAAAAGGTCCTCTCGTCGCAGGGGAAGAGCACAGCGGTCGGGGATGAGGGCGGCTTTGCGCCGGACCTCGCTTCGAATGAGGAGGCAGTGGAAGTAATCCTCACCGCCATAGAGAAAGCTGGGTACGAGGCAGGCGAAGACCTTGTGCTGGCCCTCGATGTGGCTGCCTCGGAGCTCTTCCGCGATGGGCAGTACGTCTTCCATAAGTCGTCACACGAACGCCGATCAGCGCAGGAGATGATCGACTTCTATGGCGATTGGACCGACAGATACCCGATCCGGTCCATCGAGGATGCACTCGACGAGAACGACTGGGACGGCTGGAAGGAGATGACCAGGCAACTGGGCGATCGCATCCAACTGGTAGGTGACGATCTTTTCGTGACCAGCACCGAGCGGCTCGCCGAAGGTATAGACCGCGGCGTGGGGACCTCAATCCTGATCAAGGTAAACCAGATCGGAACCCTCACGGAGACGCTCGAGGCTATTGAGCTTGCCCGAAAGTCGGGGTATACCGCCGTCATCTCCCACCGCTCGGGTGAGACAGAGGATACCTTCATAGCCGATCTCGCAGTAGCCACCGGCGTGGGTCAGATAAAGACGGGTAGCGCCAGCAGAACCGACCGCGTGGCGAAGTACAACCAGCTCCTGCGGATCGAAGAGGCCCTCGGCGCGGCCGCACGCTACCCGGGAGACACTCTGTGGCCGTGAACCGGCTCGGACGGCGAGCCCTCGGCGGCCTGCTCCTCGGGGTGGCCGCCTATTACGCTATCTGGGGCGGCGAGTACTCCGCATTCGACCTGCTCAAGCTCCGCAGTATGGGGGACCGCGAGGATGCTCGGCTCGCGGAAACTCGCGCGGCAGTTGATTCTCTCCGCCTGGTGGCCGAGAAGATGGCCAACGATTCTGCCAGCATAGAACGCTTCGCGCGCGAGCGATTCGGGATGATAAGAGACGGGGAAGTGCTCTACCGCTTTGTGGCCGTGGATACGGCTAAAACCCCTTGACACTCGCCTTTAAAAAGGGTTAGCTTCAAAGACTATCGCGGGGTGGAGCAGTCTGGTAGCTCGTCGGGCTCATAACCCGAAGGTCGCGGGTTCGAATCCCGCCCCCGCTATTAGACTTGGCGGAGTAGCTCAGGTGGTTAGAGCAGCGGAATCATAATCCGCGTGTCGGGGGTTCGAGTCCCTCCTCCGCTACCTGGATAAAGCCCTTAAACCGTAACGGTTTAGGGGCTTTTAGTTTGCTGATTCTAAGACCGCGCCAGGATCTCACCGCGGCGGAAGCTGCGGATAGCGACGCGCAGGAGGACCGCGTTCAGGAGCCAGACTCCGGCGCCCAGCGCGAGGACTACCTCCGGGCTGAGAAAAAGGACGCCGGTAGCCTGCCCGACGATCAGGAGCACCAGGGGGAGCACGACCACGCCACCGAGCTGGTATGCCTCCTGAAAGGTTTGCACGCGTGCTGAGACCAGCACCGTAACGCCCAGCCCCAGTGCCGCCACCGCGGGCGCAACCCACAGCACGAGAAGCCACCAGAGGGCGGTGGGGAAAAAGATGCGGCCCATGATAGGCCACGCGGCGACGTTGGCGACTACCGCATATGCAGCGAAGCCGCCCCAGGCAACCGCTACCGCCGCGAGCCACGGTGCGAGCATCTTTCCCAGTACCAGCTCCGCGTCCGTGGTGGGGGTATAAAGCAGCGCCTCCAGCGTGCGGCGCTCACGCTCGCCGGCAAAACTGTCGGCGGCGATGACGCTCGCGACCATAACCGGGACGATCAGGTAGAGCGGCGCGAACAGGTATCCCAGGATCAGCAGTACCAACTGCTGCTCGGGCGACTGGCCAGCAAAGGGGGCGATGAGCGCCGGCGGCATTTTGTCGAGCAGGCCTTGTAGCTCTCGCAGCTCCTCGGGGCCGAACAGCGAGGGTGCGAGGGCCGCGAGGCCAGGTAGGACAACGAGTAGGATCACGGGAACGGTGATGAGGGGGATCAGGACCAAGCGGCTACGTGCCACCACTCGCAGGTCCCGCATGACCAGAGCTCCGATCGCGCGCCGATTCATCGATCGCTCCCGGCTACAAGGGCAAGATAGGCATCCTCCAGCGTGGCTTCGCACGGCGCGATCCGGTAGAGCAGAACTCCCTCCGATGCCAAACGTGCCACGATGCTCGGGATATCCCGGCGCTCCACCCCGGGGACCATGATGTGGTCCGCCGCGTCCAGAGCCACATCAAAGCCCATCGCCCCCAGCGCCGCCTGTGCCGCGGGCATCTGGTCCACCGCCACCTCCAGTTCGAGCGCCGAGCGCTGACCCAGGCGCGCGGCCAGCTCGGCGGGAGTGCCCAGCGCAATCAGCTCCCCATTCTGAAGAACTGCGACCCGATCGCAGAGCGCCTGCGCCTCCGCCAAGTCGTGCGTGCAGAGGAATACGGTGCGCCCCTCGCCCCGGGCGAGCCGCCGGACCAGGGCGTGTACGCCGAGGCGGGCCACGGGGTCGAGGCCGCCGGTGGGCTCGTCGAGGAAGACCAATTCCGGGCCATGGAGGATGGCCCGGGCAAGGGCCAGCCGCTGCCGCATCCCCTTGCTGTACCTACTGACACGCTCGTCGGCGCGCTCCGCAAGGCCGAACTCATCCAGCACAGCAGCGATCCGCCGCGGCACCTCTCGCGGATCGACTCCGAACATCTCGCCCGCGAACGCAAGTGCCTCGCGGGCCGTGAGCCTGCCATCCAATGCAGGGGTTTCGGTCAGAACACCTGTGCGGAGGCGGAGGCGAGCGCCTTCCCTGGCAGGGTTCAGGCCCAGCACCGTGACCGAACCAGAAGATGGCGCCAGTACGCCGTTGAGCAAGCGCACCGTCGTGGTCTTGCCCGCGCCGTTATGACCGAGGAAGCCGAAGACCTCTCCGGTCTCCACGACCAGCGATAATCCGCCGAGTGCCACCGCATTCCCAAAGCGACGACAAAGCTCATCGGCGCGGATCGCCACCGTTCCCATCCGCATTTTCAGACCCTCCCTCCATAGCAGTATTAGATTGCTCCGTCATCGCAACCATTATCCGCGTGTCGGGGATTCGAGTCTCTCCTCCGCTAGCTGGATAAAACGAAGCCCCGCCACGAGTAGTGACGGGGCTTTGCCTTTGGCGTAATCAACGTCAGCAGGTGCCCATCACGTAGCAGTTGGAGAGTCGCTCCTCCTCTCCTATAGGAAATACTTTCCCTGGTGCGTTCGCCGCCAGAGAATTGTCCTGCCACTCGTCCACAACGATCCCGAATCGGTAAATATCTGGTTCGCTCGAGGCCTCGCTGCCGGCACCGTCGCTGGCCCTGTGGGGACAACCGGACGCGCTATCGGAGCGGGTCCATAGGAGCCGCAAAAAAGGGTGCATTCATCGGAGGGATTATCGGCTCCGGAATATTTGCTTTCGCGATTATCAAGCTCTTGGACGTGAATGCGCTCGGTGGTGGTGGTGATGATGGGGGCGGTGGCGGCCCTGACCTCATGATTCAACCGGAAGCGGAGCTGCCCGGCAAGATGTGAGGTGGTCCATGGCCGGCAAGAGAGGCCATCGGATAGTCCGTGGCCTCTCTCACTAGAGGTATTCTACCTACGCCTCCTGGGGCGCCATTATCCCGAGCACCCGGTCGAGTGCCATGACGTGGCTGCAGGTCTCGTGACTGCGGAAGTAGTCGCAGTCGCACTGCCAATGGCCTTCGTGGAACTCGACGGCGTGGTTGGCATTGTTTCCGTCGAACTCCACGGTAAGATCCCTGAAGTGAATTCGTTCCGGCTGGTCGGCATAGCTCTTAGCCTTCTGGATCTTATTGATCCTTCCTGAGTCCAGCATCGGCCCTCCTTCGAAGTTTGGGAAAACAGCAACGCCCATGCAGCCATGCTGCATGGGCGTTAAAACGCGCTCGCATCATTGATCGATCGAAAATCGGACACACTCGAAGCACGAAGCTCCTCCTGATGTCAGTGCGAAAGCGGGTACGAAATGAGCATACCCCTCGCCGGATGGAATGTCAACATGAATGTGGAGCGAGTCAATCGGGCCGCGTTCCACCCGCTGCGGGGTCGCCTTTCCAGTCGCCACCGCGCTCGCGGATAACCACACCACTGGAGTCGGGCCGCTGCTGACTGGCGCTGTTCGCTCGATGCTGATCTCTCTCCGGAACACCGGCAATTTTCTGGCCGCCCTTTCCGGGCTTTTTGTTCACACTGTCATCCTCCAGCCGCCGCGCCTCCAGCTGTGGTCCGCCGTCGGGAGCATCTTCGAAACCCGCGGCGTCGAACGCCTCTTCGCCGAGCGGATCCTGGTTCTCTATCTCGTCATCATCGAAAAGTGACTCGGTCTCTGGATTTATCCTGGGCTTTGTCATTTTGTCCCTTCCTGGCAACGTGTAGAAATTCGCCAATAAGCTCGCAAGTCGTTCTCTGCACGGATGATACCAATCAGGCAATAAACCCGCGGCCAGCCACGCGCCCTTGCTGGCGTGTGACCGACTGTCCATTTTGAGCACTGAATCGGGATCTCGACCGTCCGGGGGGGCGGCAGGAGAGAATTGGAATATCAGCACATGGGGTTGGAATGGCCGATAAGACCGCAACACCGGGACTGGCGCAGGCACAGGTAGAACTTCGCAGAGCGCGAATATTGGATGCTCTTGACCGGCCGGCAGAGCGTGCCGGATCGTCAGCCGCGCCGCTGTCGGCGGACCGCTGCGAGCACCTGCGGAGCGAAGCTGAGGACCTGTACTGGAACGAGATTTCGTGGGAGGAGCTCATGGACGAGGAGGCCGTGGGCGGTGGCCACCTTACAGAGCTCGTTTTCCCCGGCTTCCTCGCCTACGTGGACGGGCTGCTGGTGGAGCGGGTACCGGATGACGCGCTCGCTCCTGCCCAACCGCACCCGGATGCGGTCGAGGAGATCCTGACATTCCTGGGGGAGCAGTACGCAGACCTGACCATGAAGATCGAGGCGGGCGCGGACTCCGAGCGACTCGTCTGGAATCGCGCGATGAGCTCTGCCCTTATCGACCTGGTTCTGTATAGGCTCTACCGCGTCACGCCATCGGAGCGGGAGGAGATAGAGAGGGTTGATTGACCTTCGGCCCCGACCGGGCCACCCGTACCTCGCGGGTGCCCCACTTCTGATCGCTCATCGGGGTGGCTCGAGCCTCGCGCCGGAGAATACTCTGCTGGCTTTCGAGCGCGCGTTGCTGTGGTGGCGCGCGGATCTGCTGGAACTGGACGTCCGGCTCACGCGCGACGGACGGGTCGTGGTCATCCACGACTCCGCGCTGGACCGCACCACGAACGGCTCGGGCGAGGTGCGCGACCACACGCTCGCCCAGGTCCAGGCTCTCGATGCTGGATACCGCTTCACCTCAGATGGTGGCGCCACCTTCCCTTTCCGCGACAACGGGATCCGAGTCCCTACGTTGGATGAAGTGCTCGTCGCCTTTCCGGCCGCTCGCCTCAACGTCGAGATCAAGGAGGGTGCCGTTCAGACGGCCGCGCGCGATCTCATAGCGCGCGCTGGGGCCGAGCACCGCGTCCTGGTAGCCGCCGGAAACCACTCCGACCGCTCCGAATTCTCGGACTATACCGGCGCCCGCAGCGCCTCAGAGAAGGAGCTGCGGCAGTTTTATATCTGCCACCGCCTTCACCTGACGCGTCTGTATTCGCCCGCGGTGGACGCCTTTCAGATGCCTGAGCGCCACGGTGGCAAGCAGATCCTGACCCCGCGGCTGGTCAGAGACGCGCATGCTAAGAATCTCGCCGTACATGTTTGGACGGTCGATGAGATCGCGGACATGGAACGCCTGCTGACGTGGGGTGTGGATGGCATCGTGACTGACCGGCCGGACAGGCTGGCTCGCACACTTCATGCGCGCTACGGACGACCGCCACCGCCAGGTCCCTGAGCGATCGCCATGATGTGCCATGAGTAAGACAAATCCGCTTCCCCACCACTTCCATCGACATCTTCTGAGTCTCGGGCTGGACCTGACAGCCGCGCCGCTGCTAGTGGCGGTGTCTGGCGGGTGCGATTCCATCGTTCTGCTCCACCTGCTGCGCTTCGGCCCTGCCAGGCTGCGGCTCGCCGTGGGACATCTGGATCACGCCATGCGGCCGGGCAGCGCAGCTGATCGCGAGTGGGTAAGCGGCCTCTGTGAGAGCTGGAAAATACCGGTGACCTCGAAGCGGCTTTCCCTGGCACCGACTTCAGAGGACGAGGCACGCGAGAGTCGGTACGAGTTCCTCAGCAACACAGCGAAGGACGTGGGGTCTCGGTACGTCTTAACAGCACATCATGCCGACGATCAGGCGGAAACAGTGCTCTTTCGCATCTTCCGGGGCACGGGAGTAAGTGGCCTCACCGGTATGAGCGCGGTGTCATCTACAGGCATCGTCCGGCCGCTGCTCCCCTACTGGCGCGAGGACCTCGAGGAGTACGCAAACAGCGTCGGCCTCCGGTGGAGAACTGATCCGACCAACGCGAGCCTCGATGCGGCGCGCAACCGCATTCGTCACGACATCATTCCGCGCGTCGAGCGCGATCTGTTTCCCCATGCGCGGAAAAGCCTGGTCGCCCTCGCGGAAAGTGCCAGGGAGAATGAGGAAGCGTGGGTGCGGATTATCGAACCTGCGAGCAATGAAATCGTCAGGGAAACTCCCGAGGGATATGCGGTTGCCAGGGGTCGCCTGCGCGATTATGATCCGGCGCTCGCGGCCAGGCTCCTCCGCAGCACGGTTCGCCGGGCGGGCGCCGTCCTCACGCGGGCGGGAACCCGAAGGGCGCTACAGTTTATTACCGACGCTCCCAGTGGCCGCAGTTTGCAGCTTCCAGGCGGAATCCGGATACTGCTGGAGTTCGACGTGGCGAGGGTCGAACCAGCAGCGATACCGCCGTCGGACGAGCCGCTGGGAGTTACCGGACCAATCGGCGCGGGAACGGTTAGACTCGGCGGTCGCATATATAGCGTTGATTGGTCGGAGGGCAGGGGGGATGGGAACGGGGAAAGTGCTCGTTGGGTGATAGCCCTGCCGGAGAGCACGCTGCGCTTTCCGCTCCAGATCCGGGCCAGGCAAGAAGGCGACAGGATTCGCACGCACGGTGGAACGAAGACTCTGAAGAAGCTATACCTGGAGCAGCGCGTGCCGCGTTCGGAGCGTGCGCGACTTCCGGTGGTTACAGACGTCTCGGGTGAGGTGCTATGGGCGGCCGGACGAAGCTCGGCGGCGGTCGCTGAAAGCGACGCAAACGAGTGGCGATTGATCCTGAGAATCACTGATGGCTGACGGGGATCGTGCGCTCGCCCGCACAGGCGGCCGTGCGCTCAAGCGGATCGTCTATACGAGCCGGCAGATAGACGATCGGGTCCGGGAGATCGGCGATGAGATTGCCGGTGCTTACCCCGAGGACGCCGACCTGCTTATAGTAGGTTTGTTGAAGGGGTCGTTCATTTTCGTCAGCGACCTGGTCCGGGAGATCGCTCGACCGCTGCAGGTAGATTTTCTCGTGGCCTCGAGCTATGGCGGAAGTACGGTGACCTCAGGTGAGGTACGGCTTCTGTACGATCCGGGCGCGCAGCTGAAGGGCCGGCACGTTGTGCTGGTGGAGGACATCGTCGATAGCGGCACCACCATCAACCGTCTCATCCCTATGCTCGAGGAGCGCGGCCCGGCTTCGCTGGAGATCTGCGCCCTGCTGCACAAGCATGTCGCGGCCGATCTGGTGAAGGAGCCGCGATGGACGGGTTTCGACGCGCCGGACGAGTTCCTGATCGGCTACGGTCTGGATCACTCAGAGAACTTTCGGAACCTGCCGTTTATCGCGAGTCTTTAATTTGAGGGAATGCTCCCCTGCGAGGCCGGCTTCGCTGCCGTCCGCAGTTTTACACGAAGGAAGTAATTATGGCTGATCGGGACCCGAAGAATTCAAAGGCGAGCCGCTGGGGTCGCTTCTCGAAGATGGCATCGCTCTGGGTGCTCATCTTCCTCGTACCATTAGTTCTGATTCAGCTCATGGACACTCGCGAGGAGGTGGAATCTCTCACCTACTCGCCGCAGTTCATCCGGGAGCTGGAGCGCGGCAACGTCGAGAGCGTGGTGATCATCGACGGCACCACTCTCAGCGGGACGCTCCGCTCACCCATTCCGGGCGAAACCGGATCTATCACCGAATTCCGCACGGACCTTCCCATTCAGGATTCAGAAACACTGGTGGCGCGGCTCCTGGAAGCGGACGTTGGTGTCTCCGCCCGCCCGGCCGATCGCGACTGGTGGGCCGTCGTGTGGAGCATCCTGCCCTGGGTGCTGATAATTGGCTTCTGGATCTTCATAGCACGGCAGATGCAGGCCGGGGGTGCCAAGGCATTCCAGTTCGGCAAATCGAAGGCGAAAATGCTGACGGGTGATACACCCAAGGTTACCTTCGACGATGTAGCTGGCGCGGATGAGGCCAAGTACGAGTTGCAGGAGATAGTTGAGTTCCTCAAGGATCCCAAGCGCTTCTCTCGTCTGGGTGGCCGCATTCCGAAGGGTGCGCTGCTCGTCGGGCCGCCTGGAACCGGAAAAACGCTCCTCGCGCGCGCCGTTGCCGGTGAGGCGGCTCGTCCCTTCTTCTCCATGTCCGGCTCCGACTTCGTGGAGATGTTCGTCGGTGTGGGTGCGTCGCGCGTGCGCGACCTGTTCGAACAGGGCAAGGCTCACGCGCCGTGCATCATCTTCATCGACGAGATCGACGCCGTTGGCCGCCACCGTGGTGCCGGTCTGGGCGGCGGTCACGACGAGCGCGAGCAGACGCTCAATCAGCTTCTCGTTGAGATGGATGGCTTTGAGGCGAACGACGGAGTGATCCTCGTGGCGGCCACCAACCGACCGGACGTTCTGGACCCGGCGCTGCTCCGGCCTGGCCGCTTCGATCGTCAGATAGTGGTTGATTCGCCGGATATCCGGGGCAGGGAAGGCATTCTGCGCGTTCACCTTAAGAAGGTGCCGGCGGCGGAAGATGTGGATATCTCGACGCTGGCGAAGGGCACTCCAGGGATGAGCGGTGCGGACCTGGCCAACCTGGTCAACGAGGGTGCGCTGCTGGCGGCGCGCCGCGGGCATGACAAGGTTTATATGGCCGATCTGGAGGAGGCGAAGGACAAGGTCATGCTGGGTGCGGAGAGAAAGAGCATGGTTCTGTCGGACACTGAGCGCCGACTGACCGCATATCACGAGGCAGGTCACGCCGTGGTGGCCCTGCGGCTGCCGGGCCTGGACCCGCTACACAAGGTGACGATAATCCCCCGCGGCCGGGCGCTCGGAATAACTGCATCGCTGCCGGAAGAGGATCGTCACTCGTACTCGCGGGACTATTTACTTGCGAGGCTAGTCATGCTGTTCGGTGGGCGGGTAGCGGAAGAGATGATCTTCGGTCCCGAGAAGGTAACGACCGGGGCCGGGAACGACATCGAGCGCGCAACGGGCATGGCCCGCCGCATGGTGACGCAGTTCGGAATGAGCGACGCCGTGGGGCCCATGGCGGTCGGCGACTCCGAGCAGGAGGTTTTCCTCGGGAGGGACCTGGGTCAGCGGCGCCAGGTGAGCGAACAGACGGCGCGACTGGTGGATGCGGAGCTCAAGCGACTGCTCGACGAGGCGTACGAGCAGGCACGCGGCATACTCCAGGAGAATCAGGATCTCCTGGAAGCGATAGCGGTCGGGTTGCTCGAGCGCGAAACGCTCGATCGTGAGCAGGTGGAGCTGCTCGCCGCTGGTGAAGATCTCCCGCCACTCCCCCCGCCGCCGCCAATCCCCTCATCGGGAAATGCCCCGGTGGTCGTGGGCAAGCCGAGCCCGTCGAAACCGTCGGGAATGGGTGATCTATCGCCTTCCCCCTCCGCGGCACGAACTGCGATTGGACAGGATCAGTTTCGGTGATTCTGCCGGAGCCCGTCAGGCAGGACCCGCCCACGACCGGCTCACCGGCGGGAGAGTGGAAGCTTTGCCGACGCACGCTTCGGCTGGACAGGCCGGTCCTTATGGGAATACTGAACGCAACCCCCGATTCGTTCAGTGCGGATGGTATTCATAACGATGTTCAGCACGCCGTAGCCCGAGCCGAAGAGATGATCGCGGAAGGAGCGGTCATACTGGATATCGGCGGCGAATCGACACGGCCGGGTGCGGAAGAAGTGCCGGTCGATGAAGAGTTGCGGAGGGTTATCCCGTTAGTCCGCGCCCTCGTCCGGCTGAATGTGCCCATCTCCATAGATACCCGCCGCGCGACCGTTGCCAGAGCCGCACTCGCTGAAGGGGCGGAGATAGTCAACGATGTCTCTGCTCTCGGTGATCCACAAATGGGCGAGCTCGTTGCCGACGAGGGCGCCGGACTCGTGCTGATGCACATGCGTGGAACTCCCCGGACGATGCAGCAGAACCCGGAGTATACAGACGTGGTGGCAGAGGTTGCCAACGAGCTCAAAGCCGCTCTCGCGCGTGCATTCTCCCATGGCGTGGACGCCGGAGCCGTCGTTCTGGACCCGGGCATAGGGTTTGGTAAGACCGCCGATCATAATCTCCAACTCATCGGAAAGCTGAAGCAGCTTATCGACATTGGTCGGCCCATTATGCTCGGTGTCTCCCGAAAGGCGTTTCTCGGTTCGCTGCTGGGCGGCGTGCCGCCGGATCGCCGCGTGGTTGCGACGGCCGCGGCGTGCCTCGCCGGGTTCCTTGCCGGCGCCCGCATCTTCAGAGTTCACGACGTCGGAGCGGTGAGTGAGGCATTGACAGTGGCTAACGCGATTCGGTTGGCGGCGGCCGGGCCCTCGTGAGCGGCATCTTCGGGCAGTTCGGCTTTCTGGCTCCTTCATGGAAGGATCTGCTCGAGATTCTCGTAGTCACAGCACTGTTTTACCGCATCCTCCTGCTCCTGGCCGGGACGCGCGCAATCCAGATGCTGCTTGGACTCGTCCTCCTGGTAGGCGTCTATTTTCTCTCCAGACTCCTTGAATTCGGTCTTCTACAGTACCTGCTCGAGAACCTCTTCGAGTTCGGCGCTATAGCCGCTCTGGTGGTATTTCAACCCGAGCTCCGCAGCGCCCTCGCTCACCTCGGGAGGAACAGAATCCTGCGCATTTTCGCCCGCTTGGAAGAGAACGAGGTGGCGGAAGAGATTGTCAACGCCTCGGAAGAACTGGCACGCGGTAAGGTCGGAGCTATAATCGCCATCGAACAGGAGGTCGGCCTCGGGGAATACGCTGATACCGGCACCCCGTTGCACGCCAGGGTTTCCGCGCCGTTGCTGTCGACGATCTTCACGCCATATTCGCCGCTCCACGACGGCGCCGTGATCGTGCGCGGCGATATGATAGTTGCCGCAGGCGCGATTCTGCCGCTCACCCAGTTCCCAGTCGCGGATAAGAGCCTGGGTACCCGTCACCGCGCCGCTATCGGGCTCTCGGAAGAGACCGATGCACTGGTTGTTGTGGTGTCCGAAGAAACCAGCATGGTTTCACTCGCTACTCGCGGTCAGCTCGAAAGAGGCGTGGATCGCGACAGACTTTTGGCGGCGTTAGCCGGCACCGCCATTCAGAGGTGATGGGTCTGTCGCATTTGTGAACGCAAAGCCTTCTAACGAGCGTTCGCTTTGGCGTTGACATGGATCCGGTGGCTTCGTAAATTGGCATAGTTCCACACAACAAATCACTCGCGCCCGGGCCATGTGTCCGGGAAACACCCCCATTCCCGCTTCCCGGAGCTGTTCTTGGACACCTCGTACGGTCTAATCCAGTTATTCGCCGACGGCGGTTGGATGATGTATCCCCTGCTCCTCTCGTCTCTGCTCGGTCTGGGCGTCATCATCGCCAAGGGCTATGTGCTCTGGGTTGCACGCCGCGACACTCGCCGTATTCTCGATGAGGTGACGGAGCTAGCCCGCGAGCGCCGCCTGGACGACGCGATCGAGCTAGCCGAGCGCACACCCGGTCCCGTATCCGCCATCGTCCTCTCTGGACTTTACCGGATCCGTGAACACCGCGCCGGAAAGGAAGTAGAGCAGGCGATGACTTCGGCAGGGAAGGTCGAGCTCGGCTTCCTGGAGCGAGGACTCGTTCTACTCGCGACCGTTGCGACTGTCGCTCCTCTACTGGGCTTCCTCGGAACGGTCTGGGGGATGATCGCCGCGTTCGCCGCGATCGAGGCCGCGGGTCAGGTAGAGGCGTCGCTGGTGGCCTCGGGGATCAAGATCGCCCTGATTACCACTGCTGCCGGCCTGGTGATAGCTATTCCGGTCAACGTCGCCTACAACTTCTTCGTGACCCGAATCGATCAGCTGATCCTGGACATGGAAGAGGGCACGAACGCGGTAGTATCGCTGCTCTGGGACGTGTTCGCACTTGAGACGAGCGTAGCGGGCGGTGGGAAGCCGCACCGGGCTGACGGCTCGGGAACGCTCGATGATACGCAGGGAACTCGGGAGCGCACGCTGGGTTTCGACACCCAGGGGACGATCACCCCGGACAAAGACACCTTGAAGAGCCCGGAACATCGCACCCTGGATTAAGGTAGAAAAACTATGGCACTGATTCGAAGGAACTCCAAAGTAGAAGACAAGATTCCGACATCATCGATGGCGGACATCGCCTTCCTGTTGCTGGTCTTCTTCCTCACGACCACCACCTTTGATGAAGAGAAGGGGTTGCAGGTCGTCCTTCCGGAGGAGGGGCCGGAGAGTGAGCAGGAGGTTTCGCCGAAGAACCTGCTTTTCCTGCTGGTTCAGGCGGATGGCTCGGTGGTGGTCCGCCGCGGCGAGAGCCCGGCCGAGCAGCGCATAACGGCGCGACAGGTAGAAGGCGTTATGAGGCAGGCCCTGGCGAACAACCCGAACATAATCGGGGTCGTCCAGACCTCACCCGAGGCGACCTACGAGAACATGATCG
>DASSKB010000055.1:0-4964 GCA_035690925.1 Longimicrobiaceae bacterium | reverse complement strand
ACGTCCGCGTCCGATGCCTGGCGGATCGAACCCGCGTGCCGAGCCTGCGCGAACCGCGCCAACTGTCGAGCCACGTCGAGATGAACCGCGGCGTATGGAACCGCGCCAGATAGAGCCGCGACGGGAAGTGCCACGCCGAGTCGAACCCCGGCGCGTGGAGCCGCCGAGGCCGCGAGCCACGCCGCAGCGGGCTACGCCGAAGCCGTCCAGGCCGGCTCCCGTAGTTCGCCCGCGGCCAGCGCCGCCAAGCCGACCCGATACTTCTAAGCCTGTTAAGAAGAAGAGCGGCGGCGGCGGACGCGTGGGATAAGCACCGACCGAAGCGACCAACTTACTCGCCCCTCTGGATGACCCTGAGGGGCGAGTTCTTTTTCTACGAAGGATATGCTGAAGACACTGGACGCCGAGATCGCCGGCTGCCGCGCATGCGGTCGACTGGTCGAATGGCGCGAGCAGGTAGGCCGCGAGAAGCGACGCGCCTTTCGGGACTGGGAATACTGGGCTCGTCCCGTTCCCGGCTTCGGAGACCCCGCCGCGCGTCTACTGATTCTCGGGCTGGCTCCCGCCGCGCATGGTGCGAACAGGACAGGCCGGGTGTTTACGGGCGACCGATCTGGTGACTGGCTCTTCGCGGCGCTGCATCGGGCGGGGCTCGCGAATCAGCCGACCTCGGTTCACGCCGAGGACGGACTCACGCTCACTGATGTTTTCGTTACCGCCGCCGTGAAGTGCGCTCCGCCAGCCAATAAGCCGACGACCACCGAACGCGACAACTGTTATCCGTTCCTGTTGCGCGAACTGGCCGCCCTGCCGAGGGTGCGGGCGATTCTTTGTCTGGGGAAGTTCGGCTGGGATCAGGGACTACGGGTGCTTCGCGACGGCAGCTACCCGGTGCCTTCGCCTCGCCCGAAGTTCGGGCATGGGGCGGAGGTGGAGATCGGGCCGGACCTGACGCTCCTGGGTTCCTATCACCCGAGCCAGCAGAACACCTTCACCGGCCGGCTCACCGAGCAGATGATGGACGATGTGCTAGCCGCATCGAAGCGGGCGATGATGAAATCGTGATCGGTCAGATGACCGATGCCGGTGGCCTGTAGGTCCAGCCCTCGATTTCTACGATCTCACGCGCGACGCCGGCCACGCGGAACGGCTGGTCCAGATCGTCGCGCGCGAGCCAGGCAGATACGCACGCGATGGTCGCGTCCCATGCGTCCTCCAGGTTGACAGCCGCTGCCTCATAGCACGGATCGCTGAAGCGGACGAGCGTGCGTAGGGCGGCGGCGCGCGCGCGGAACTCGCCCGGGCGCGCGGGGCTCCTGCGGCGTGGGAACCCGACTTCGTGGGCGGTAATCGGGCTCGAGACCTCGATAAGTGTGGTCGATGAGGTTGGATCGGGGGCCTGAGGATGGACAGCTACATCCGACTCATCTTGCAGCTGGTGCAGCCAGCGCATGCCCTCGACAGCAACCTTGTAAACGCGGTTGTCCAGCGGGCCCGGTGTCCCGGGCGCGTCGGTGGCTCGCGGTTGGTGCGAGTCGGGGGGGATGGTGTCCCTGACCTCATCGGCCGGGCGATCGGCTACCCACGCAAGCGTATCCCTCCAGGAATCGGGCCCGCCCGACCGCATGGACATCGCGGGCACGGCGGCGGCGGGTAGGCCGAATGGAAAGCCACCGCCCCACAGAATTTTATCGTCATCCCTCCCAACCCCATCTCGCCAGCCTACCGCAACGTAGGAACAAAGGTCCGCGCGATAAGCGTGCGGCCGCAGCGAGACGATGCGCAGCTTCCCATCATCCTCCCGCCCGATAGCGCTCCAAAGATTCGAGAGCGGTTCCTTCGCCCCGGAAAAGTCGATACCACCGAAAAAAGAAAACAAAAACAAGTGCGAGGTGCGAAGTGTGAAGTGCGATGATCCCTATCCGTATAGCCCCAAAGCTGATAGCTGATAACTGATAGCTGATAGCTCTCCCGGCGGCTCGCTAAATCTGAAGAACGCCACGATCAAGAGCAGGATTAGCAATATTACGAAGATGGCCACCGCGGCGATGAGACAGCCATTTACGCCGCAGCCACGAACGCGCACTGATTCTCTCTCTTCCACCATCAGACGATCCCCGGGCTGGAGAGTTGAGGAGTACTGGTGACGGTGACAGTTTGGCCGCCAGGGTGTTGCTACGCAAGCGGGCGGAGCGCTGCGGCCAGATCTGCGGGATCGGTGACCGGTTGCTGGCAGACGAAGCGTTGGCAGACGTAGGCGGTCGCCTGGCCGTCCACGGCTGGCCGGTCGACCAGCAAAGGTATGTCCTCAGGGGCGTCGTGCTGTGCTGGGTCGCACGCGGCGATGAGGCTGTTAGGGAGGTAGGTCGCGCGGAGGACGTCGAGCAAGGTTTGCGTATCGCGCGCGTGGAGATCACCGATTATGGCGACCTCCTGTGGCGTGGCGAGGTAACGGTCGAGGGCGCAGAGCAGCTCGCCGAAAGCGGAGGGCACCTGGGCCGCAACGCCGCCGAGCCCCTCAAGCACGCGAGCCGCAATCCTGGAGTAGCGAGGCTCCCCGACGAGCGGGCCCAGGCGGAGCAGGGCGTGGGTGGCTGTGGAATTCCCCGATGGCGTGGCGTTGTCGTACAGGTCGCGAGGGCGAACGACGAGCTGTTCGGTATCTACGGCATTGTCGTAGAACGCTTCGTCTTCCTGGTCCCAGAACAGCGCCAACATCTCATCCGCGACCGCCGTCGCCTCGCGCGCCCAGCGTGGTTCGAAGGTGGCCTCATATAGTGATACCAGCGCGTCCACGAGCAGTGCGTAGTCTTCCAGGAACCCATGAATCTTGGCGTGACCCTCCCGGTAGGTGCGCAGGAGGGGGCCGCCGGGCTTCATCGTTCCGAGCAGGAATCCGGCGTTCGCAGCAGCGATATCCGCGTAATCCGACCGGTTCAGAACCCGCGCGGCCTCTGCGAAGCTGCGCAACATCATCGCGTTCCAGGCGGTGACCACCTTGTCGTCCCGGACTGGCCAGACCCGCTTGCTCCGCCGTTCGTACAGGAGGGTGCGACCACGGGAGATGACCTGGCGGAGGCGGTCGGCTGTGACTCCGGCTTCCGCTGCGATCTCATCGCCCGACCGCGGCGTGTGCAGGATGTTGCTGCCTTCGAAGTTGCCACCGCTCGACGTGTTGTAGTACCGTCGAAACAGCTCCCCGTCCTCCGCGCCAAGCAGATCGTCGATCTCTGCCACGTCCCAGACGTAGAACTTCCCCTCCACTCCTTCGCTGTCCGCGTCCTGCGCGGAGTAGAAGCCGCCTTCGGGCGATAGCATCTCGCGCTCGATGTAGCCGAGCGTTTCCTCGACTATCTCCCGATAGAAATCATCACCCGTCGCCTGGTAGGCGAGGAGATAGAGCCGGGCCAGGAGCGCGTTATCGTACAGCATCTTCTCGAAATGCGGAACGAGCCAGGCCGCGTCGACGCTGTAGCGGTGAAAACCCCCGCCGATGTGGTCGTAGATTCCGCCGCCAGCCATACTCCGAAGCGTCTCTTCCAGCATTCTCAGTGGCTCGGTATCGCCCGTCCTGCGCCACTGCCGGAGGGTGAACTCCAGGGTCATCGGCTGCGGGAACTTGGGCGCGCCGCCGAACCCGCCATGCTGCTCGTCGAACTGCACGCGCAGACTGCTGTACGCCTGGTCCAGCAGACCCGTGTCCAGTGGCGCGGGCGGCGGCCTGAGCGTCGCACTCTCGCGGAGAACATGGTGCAGCTCGGCAGCGCTCCTGTCCACCTCCTCGCGCCGCTCCCGGTACGCCTCACTCACACCTCGCAGAACCTGCTGAAACGATGGCATCCCGTGGCGCGGTTCGGGCGGGAAATAGGTGCCGCCGTAGAACGGCACGCCGTCAGGCGTCAGGAAAACCGTCATTGGCCAGCCGCCGCGGCCGGTCATCCGCTGCACCGCGTTCATGTAGATGGAATCGAGGTCGGGACGCTCCTCGCGATCCACTTTTATGTTCACGAAGTGCTGGTTCATCATCTCCGCCGTGGCTTCGTCCTCGAAGGACTCGTGCGCCATTACGTGGCACCAGTGGCATGCTGAATAGCCTATCGACAGGAGGATGGGGAGATTCTGCTTCGCGGCGCGCGCGAGGGCCTCGTCGCTCCAGGGGTGCCAGTCCACGGGATTTTCTGCGTGCTGGAGGAGGTACGGGCTCGTTTCGTGCGCCAGGCGGTTCGGCATTTTGTTTCTGTTGCAAGGGTTTTGGGTGTGGTAGGGTTGGCGGCAAGGGGCATACCGTTGCAAGGGCAAGGGCGAGGGCAAGGGCGAGGGCAAGGGTTGGGGGAACTGCAACTGCACGGGCACGGGCACGCGCGCAGGCACGGGCACGACGGACGGGAACGGGAAGGGGAGCGGGAACGGCGGGCGGGGGAGCGGGAGGGGGCGGCTGTACTTGGAGGCGTTCGAATCTTAGTTTCAGGGGAGGCCTGAGTATTCAATCCTACCCGAAGGGTAATAAATTCGTGCAGCAGATACTTAGACGGTTGTTTGAGAAGCATTTTGGGAAGGCGCCGGCTAGCGTTATTCCGCTGGAGGGTGATGGGTCCAGCAGGACCATGTTCCGGGTGGTGGGGCGCGATTACGAGACGGCGGTCGGGGTGGTGGGGCCCGATCATGAGGAGAATCGGGCGTTTCTGTCATACTCGGCGGCATTTCGGTCCGCGGGGCTTCCTGTTCCGGAGATATACGGCGTAGATGAAGCCGCCGGTGTGTATCTCGAGGAGGATCTCGGCGATACCACGCTTTTCGACGCTCTCGTAACCGCGCGCGACAAGGCGGGCGGCTCGTTTCCGGATTCCATCCTGCCGATGTATCGTCGCGTGGTCGAGGAACTCCCCCGGTTCCAGGTAAAGGGCGGCAAGGTCGTGGATTATTCTGTGGCCTACCCGCGCGCGGCGTTCGATCGGCAGTCGATT
>DASSKB010000054.1:0-7759 GCA_035690925.1 Longimicrobiaceae bacterium | reverse complement strand
CTTGCCCTTGCCCTTGTCCTTGCCCTTGCCCTCGCTCGGCGCGCCGTAGCTGAACCAGACGTTCCTGAACTCGATTTCGCCGCGACCTGGCTCGGGCAGGTGCATAGGATCGGGATCGTCCCGGACTTCGGGTTCGGTGTCGAGGAGCCCGAAAATTCGCTCGGACGATGCCATCGCGCCCTGGAGGATGTTGTATTTTTCGGACAGGTCCTGAATTGGTCGAAAGAAGCGGCGGGCGTACTGGAGGAACGCCGCGATCACCCCGACAGTGACGGAGCCCTGGATGACCTCACCGCCGCCATACCAGAGGATGAGGGCGAGGGCGATGGCGGTGAAGACTTCGATGACGGGGAAGAACAGTGCGTAATAGGTTATCGACCTGAGGTGCGCGTCGAGGTGGTCGCGGTTGATCTTCTGGAAGCGACCGGCAGTCTCGCTCTCGCGCCCAAATAGCTGGACGACGGTTATCCCGCCAATACGTTCCTGGAGATATGCATTTATCCGGGCCAATCGGATGCGGATCTCACGGTAAGCTTCGCGAATGAGGCCGCGAAATAAGAATGCCGCAACACCGACAAACGGGAGAACCAGGAAGGTGACGAGGGCGAGTCGCCAGTCCAGCAGCAACATCGCACCGACGATGAAGAAAAGTGTAAACAGATCGCCGAATACGGTAACTACGCCGGCACTGAAGAGCTCGTTGAGGACTTCCACGTCGTTGGTCACCCTGGTCATCAGGCGTCCAACGGGATTCCTGTCGAAGAAACGCAGGCTGAGGCGCTGAAGATGAGTGAAGACCTCGACGCGCAGGTCATACATTATCCGCTGACCCAGCCAGGTGGTGAGCAGGACCTGGGCGTACTCCAGAGCGAACCCGATGATGATGGACGAGGCGTAAACGCCAGCGAGTATCCAGAGGAGCTTCTCGTCGCCCTCGGGGATGGCGCGATCCAGCGCGATCTTGGTGAGCCATGGCCCCACCAGCTCCACCGCCGCGGCACCCAGCAGGAGGACGACGGCCAGGGCCACGCGCGCGCGATACGGCTTCAGGTAACTCAGAAGCCTGCGCGTCAGTTCCGTGTCGTACGCCTTACCGAAGATCTCTTCTTCGTGATGCTTGTCTTGCGTCATTTGATTCCAAACCTACCCGCGCCGATACTCCATTGCAACGCCGCGCCGTCCGCCGATGCGCTTTGCGCGGTCCATCTATTCCAGAGGGCGTTCCCGCTTTGTTCCAACATTTTCCTGCTGGTTATCTGTCCGGTGCGTGGCGAGCTCCTCGCACTGTCGCCTTCCTCTTTGCGTCCACCCTCATATTCGCGGGGTGCTGGGGCACGGATGAGAATCCGGTAGTCTTCGGCTTTGCCGGCCCTATACAGGAGCCTTACGGCGCGTCCGCGCGCATGGGCGCGGAGCTCGCGCAGGCCGAGATCAACGCTGCCGGCGGTATAGACGGCCGCCAGTTGGCGCTGCGGGTGGAGGACGACGACGCGGACGCTGAACGCGCTATCGAAGTGGCTGACGCATTCTTCAGCGATCCCGACGTGCTGGCCGTCGTGGGCCATGTCAATTCAGGGACCATGACGGCGGCCGCGTCGGTGTACGATAAAGGCCTGCCCGCGGTTGCTACCAGCGCGACCAGCCCGGCCATTTCACGCCTGGGCGACTGGATTTTCAGAGTCACCTCGAGCGACTCGGCCAACGCGGTAGAGCTGTCCAGGATCGCGCTCGAAATTGATCAGCCCACTGCGATACTCTACGAGAACGACGACTACGGCCGCGGCCTATCGGAGAGTTTCCGGGCGTCGTACGAAGCAATGGGTGGCAGTATACTGGAATCCGACCCGTACCTGGCCTCCACGGAGGATCTCCGGCCTTACCTCGAGCGCCTCCAGACGCAGGGGGTGGGCCTCATCTTCATCGCCGGCCTGGAAGTCGGCGCCGCCCGCATAATAGAGCAGGCGGCAGACGTTGGCCTGAACACTCGCTTCCTGGGCGGTGACGGCCTGGAAGGGTTGGTGAGCATGGGCGATGCTTACGACGGTACGCTCGTGGGGATGCTCTACCACCCTGACGCATCGCCGCCTGCGCGCGCCTTCGCCGAGAAGTTCGCCAACGCGTACAATCGCCCCGCTGATTCGTTCGCCGCCCTCGCGTACGACGCAGTCCATCTTCTGGCACGCGCGGCCGAGGAGGGTGGCGCCAGTCGGAGAGAAATTCGAGAGTACCTCGCGACCGTCGGCCGATCCGACGGCTCACCCGCATACGACGGGGCTACCGGCAGCATACGCTTCGATGAGAACGGCGATCCGCTCGGCAAGGACTTCTCCGTAGGTGTGATCCGCGACGGCCGGATAGACATCCTGAACGGCGGTGTCCGATGACCAGCATGGAATGGATCAGCTTTCACCTATCCACACTCCGGGGCCGCCTCGTAATCGGCGCTGTCGCGCTGCTGGCGCTGATGGGAACCGCTACCTGGATCGGTTATGCTACGGTGGAGGAGCTCACGGAGGAGATCAACCAGCGGCTTTCCAGCCTCGCGAGCAGCACGGAGATAGGCAACGACCTGGAGAGATTGATAATGGATCAGGTGGCCGCCGGAGAGGCCTACCTGGCGAGCGGTGATGAGTCGGATGAAGCACGCTTCGCCGTGCTTGGCAGGCGTGCGCACGAGATGAGGGCCGAGTACAAGGAATTGCCCGGCCTCACCTCGGCCGAGCTATCGCAGATCGAGACGCTGGAGAGCCTCCACGCCAGGATAGAGGTCGAGTACGCTCTCGCGCACGCCCTCCTGGATGTCGGCCGGACAGCCGACGCGCTGGCGCGCGCCGAGGCTGTCGAACCGATCGCGCGTGACCTGCAGGCGAGTATCCGCGGCATCGCTGCCGCGCAGGCCGCCAAGGTGAGTACAGCGGCCGCGACCCTCGAGGAGATGGGCAGCAACCGTCAGGACTGGTTGCTTATAGTGCTCACGCTGGCGCTCGGTTTCGGAACCTGGATTCTGTACGCGGCGGTTCGTGGTATCAATCAGCCACTGTCCCACCTTATTATCGCGGCGCAGAAGCTCGGTACCGGTGACCTGCGTGTGCAGGTGGACCCGCAATCCTTGCGCGAGTTCGATGCACTGGCCGTGGCCTTCAATACCATGGCGGCCCAGCTACGCACGCTCGTCTCGGAAACCGTTGGGATAGCCGAGCAGATCTCGGCGTCGGCGTCCGATCTGTCGAGCATAAGCGAGCAGGTGGCGGCCTCCAGCGGCGAGGTCGCGACCGCCATGGTGGAGATAACCAGCGGAGCCGAGGGCCAGTCACAGGGCCTGCAGACGACCACAGCGGCCCTCGAGGAGATGGGCCGTCGCACCACAGGGATGGAAGTCGCATCACAACGTGTTTCGCATCTTAGCAACGAGATTCACCAGGTCGCCTCCGGCAGTCGCGATCAGGTAACCAACGCGCTCGCTATGCTTCTGGAAATTCGGGAGTTCGTTCAGAGCTCGGGGAACGAAGTCGGCGAGCTGGAGCGCGCATCGTCGCGAATCGACAAGTTCGTCGAGACCATCTCGGGGATAGCGCGCCAGACCAATCTGCTGGCACTGAACGCCGCCATAGAAGCGGCGCGGGCGGGCGAGCATGGCCGCGGCTTCGCCGTGGTGGCCGATGAAGTTCGCAAGCTAGCGGAGGGTTCTGCCAACGCCGCCGACGAGGTCGCCGAAACCGTCCACGAGATCCGCTCCAAGATCCGCTCCACAGTTCAGACCATGGAGCGCGGGTCGGCTACCGTGGCGGGTGTCGAGAAGGTTTCGCGCGATGCAGACACCGCGCTGGAACAGATAATGTCCAGCATCGGTGAGATTCGGGGTGCTTCACAAAAGGTCGCGGAGGCGGTAGGCGGCAACCAGGAGGCGGCCCGTGGGGTGGACCTGGCGCTCCAGGATGTGTCAGGGACGGCGGAATCTCACGCGGCAAGCGCTGAGGAAGTCTCCGCGGCCGCCGAGCAACAGTCGGCGGCCACGGAGGAAATGTCGGCTGCCAGCTCGCAGCTGCTCCTGGCCGCGGAGCGCATGCGTGAGCTGGTGAGCGGGTGGAACACCTGACGCCCGCTAGTCAGCTCCGGATCACCGACTTCTCGATAGCGATCCCGCGCTCCGCGAGCGCGGCAATGTAGTCTTCGGCAGGCATGACTTCGTCGGGCGTCCAGACACCTGGCTCGATCTTGCCTGCGGCCTGAAATGCGCCAGTAATGGCCAGCGAATAGCCAGTAGTGCGCATCATAGCGGTTATCCCCGTATCGGCGTCGAACCTGTCCAGGAGGTCCCACCGCAGCATAACCGGGCTACCATCCATATCTCCCTCGACCTCCACGCGGAGAGCGACGAAATCGGGGTTTGTGGAGGCATCCTTCATCAGGCGGGGCCCGACGATCGCCATGAACGCGTCGCGCGGCGAGATCTCGTGGCCGTCGACCTCAACCGGGTCTGTCTCGAGCAAACCCAACCCGCGTATGGTCTCCATTGCCTGTGCGTGCCCCGGGTACCTGAGGGTCTTGTACTCCATGCTGGGGATCTGCCCCGCGTAGCGCTGCGCCATCGTGGAGAGGCCACCCGCCGTGTGGAACGCCTCGAGCTCACCCACCCCTGGAAAGTCTACCGGCTCGATCTCGGAGAGCGCCTCGACCTGTACCGGCTTGCCGTCGCGTACGATCCAGGAGAGCGTGGTGTAGTAGTCTATGACACCTTCCAGGCTGTAGACGACCTGATAATTTAGCGGCGGTTCAGGGTTCTGCGGCAGCCCGCCAACCTTGATGCGCACGGCACGGGGATTCTCCACCTGACTGAGGCCGTACTGTGCCAGGATGTTGACCATTCCTGGTGCGAGGCCGCAATCCGGGATGATGCTCACGCCCTTTTCCCTCGCACGTTCGTGCAGCTTCTTCTGGTCCATGACGATCTCGGTGTTGCCGCCGAGGTCACAGAAGTGGGAACCGGCCTCCACCGCGGCCTTCGCCATATCCAGATTGAAATAGTAGGGGAAAGCGCTCATGGTGGCGGTGACCCCCTCCATAGCGGCGCGCACGGCGTCGACATCCTCTGCATCGAGCCTAATGGCCGAAAGGCGCTTACCGAGATATGGCTTGAGGAACTCCGGGAGCGAACCCGGGTCGATATCGGCAATGATCACATCGTGGTCGGTCCGCGTCAGGAGATCATAGGCGCAGGCCGACCCCTGCTGTCCCGCTCCAAGCACCAACATCCTCATTCCGCGACTCCTTTACAAAGACATGAGCCCCCCACGCGAGCGGCGGGGGGCAGTGGCAGAAAACGCCTTCGATCCGGACCTGCTCGGCGGAACATACGCTGCACGGATCGGTAGCGCAAAGAATCTCATTCAGACACGAGATCCAGCACCTGGGACGGAGACGAAAGCAGGAAATCCGGATTCTCCGATTCGAGCATTGCGCGTGGGAAAGGTCCCCACAGCGCGGCGGCTGTGAGAGTACCCGCGGCGCGTCCCGAGGCAATGTCGTGCGGCGAGTCGCCGACGAACACCGCGTCGGCCGGCGCGACCTTCAGCCGTTCTAGCGCGTGCAGTACCGGTTCGGGATGGGGTTTGGGATTGGTCACATCCTCTGGTGTGACGATCTCCACGAAACAGTCCCCCAATCCACACAGATCCAGGCCCTTTACCGTTCCCGGCCTGTGCTTGCTCGTTACTATGGCGATGGGGACTTCACGTCGGAGCAGTTCCTGCACGAGCTCTACTACACCTTCGAAGGGCCGAAGCAAAGAGTCGTGGTGGATGGCCTGATAGTCTCGATAGGTTTTCAGCATCGCATCCGACTCCTCCAGCGACCGCGCGAACCGCCTGATCTGCGGTTCCAGCGGCGTCCCGAAGCCGCGCAGCCACTCCTCATCGGGCGGTGGCGCTCCCAGATGCTCGGTCATCGTATGTCGATAGCACTGCATCACCAGCTCGGTACTGTCTGCTAATGTGCCGTCGAAATCGAAGAGAACAGCACGAACCTTCCGCTCATCGTCTATCACTTCAGTAAATCTCCATCAGCTCGAGAAGTGCGGGCGTAACATCGGTTATCGCCGTTATCCGCGGGAGCAACTCGCTCCAGCCCGGTCCTATGGCGATGACGGGAACGGGATTGAGTGTGTGCCCGGTACCAATATCCTCCAGGTTGCCGTGATCGCTCGCAATTACTACCAACGCATCGTCAGGCAGTTCTTCCAGGAGCCCGCCGATGAAAGCATCTACCCGCTCTATGGCCGTGATCCCGCCCGCCATATCCTCCCTGTGACCCGCCGCGTCGGTCGCGTAGTGTGCGAAGAGCGATATGTCGGCCGCCGCAACGACTGCCGCCAGCACGTGGCCCGCCTCCCGCGGCGAGATCGGCGGCATGGAGCCATCGAGGCGTTCGCGCCACAGGTCGTTGGTGATCTCCGATGCGACGGCTCGCCTCTCTCGCAATGCATCGCTGCCGCCTATCGGCAGCCCCGCTGTAAGCGCTGCCAGCGGCGGCGCGGCCGGACGTCGCAGTGGCCGCCCGGGTACGCCGCGCGGGTCCACAGGATGCGCGTTGGCGAACGCCGCTGCTCGGCCGCTGCGAACCGCCCGGCTCAGGAGATTTCGCTCGGCGAACATCGGTCTTAGCGGGGTGGGAACCCACGGTCCGAAATGACGCCCGAACAGTGCCGGGGCGTTTTCGCCCGTCAATAAAGCCGTCTGGCCGGTCCCACTCTGTGGTCGGCCGGACATCCCGAGCGTCGCGTCAGCCGCTACCGCGCCCGAACCCCGCGCACTTATCGGCTCGAAGTGAGCATGACGGTCCAGAAACGGGAGGCGGCCACCCAGGACTTCCCTCAAAATGGGGAGTCGGGCAGCCGCCAGCGGGTTCGTTCGTACATCATCCTGTCCGATGCCGACCCCATCCAGAAAAAGCAGCAGCGCTCGGGCCGGGGTAACGCTCAGCACCTCACGGCGTCTGCGCCGAGCTGTCGTGGCGGTCCAACCATTCGGACGCGCGGGACACGCCGGTAAGATAGCCGATCACCACCGGCTCGTCGGCCGTCGGAGCGAAGCGGGCCTTTCTGTCGCGCGCCTCCATCACCCTCTGGAACGGACCCGGCTCGAAACCGATCTCCGCGGCAACGGCATCGATAACCTCACCCGACTCGCGCGGTACGGCCCGACCCATCAGGCGGAGGAGTGTCCGGAAGAGGGTCAGGAAGGTGGGGAGAGCGGAGATGAGCAGCTGCCCCAGCTCCTTCGGCTTCTCGGCGCTGAGTACGTAATGCTCCCGAAGCTGGATGAGCTTGGCCCTGAGCTCGTGCTCGCTCTGGAGACGGAGATGCTCGTTGTCTATCTCCATACCCTCAAAAGGGTCTATGCCGAAGAGCACCCGATGGGCATCGCGCATGTCGCTGTACTCGATCGGGAAGACATCCGCCGAACCACGCCATTCGGCCTCGCCGAACATGAGCGGCGTCTGATTGCCCCCCTTCACCCATTTACGCGCCAGGGGCGAGCCCCTTCTTAGCGTAGGCGGATTTATGCCTTTCAGCAGGACCAGAATATTGAGGTCCGATACCCCCGGCCGATACTCACCGCGCGCCGCGGATCCGTAGAGAACAACGGATACGAGGTCATCGCCGTAAAGCAATTCAAGTTCACCTGCAAATTTCTCTGATCGCTGGATCTCGTCGCTCATAGGAACGGAGCCTGATTCTGGATTATGAATTTAGATAAAATGC
>DASSKB010000053.1:0-10652 GCA_035690925.1 Longimicrobiaceae bacterium | reverse complement strand
CGGGGTTCCAGCCATCAGCATGCGCGGTGCGGAGGCCGGGATTGTGGCCAACGGGCCATTCGGACGCGGAGTCGTTCAGCGAGTGGTGCCTGAGCGACTTCGAGATCTGCTCGATCGCGGGGTAGTGCCGGTTGTGGCAGGCTTCCAGGCCGCACGCGCGGATGGCGAGACGATAACGCTGGGACGCGGCGGTTCGGACGTGACCGCGGTGCACCTCGGCGCGGCGATCGGCGCAGATTCTGTGCACCTCGTGAAGGATGTCGACGGGATATTCGATTGCGATCCGCATCAATGTGCGGACGCGCGTTTGCTTTCTGTTATGGGATACGACGAGTTAGAGGGGCTGGTGCTAGCTGGTGCCGAGATCGTCCACGTGGATGCGGTCCGGCTGGCGCGGGATCGCCGCGTTCGCCTTCGCATCTACGGCTTCGACTCGCCGCTCCGCGGGGATTGTGGGACGATCGTGGATTGTGATTCCGCCGAGGACAATGTCGATTCGCGTGAGCTCCTGAGCGTCGGAGGGCATCATGACTGACCCGTCGACACTGGCACCCGAAGACGCCAACAAGACTTTGTCATCCCGAGGAGCGCAGCGACCGAGGGATCTCCACTCGAGTATCAGCGGTAGCGCAGAGATCCTTCCTCACCCCTCGGAGCCCGCACCCAGGATTCTCCGCATCGCCCTCGCCGGCTGCGGAGTAGTCGGCAGCGCGCTAATCCACCTCGCGCGCGCGCAGGCGCTTAGAATACAGAGAGACCACGGAATAACGCTCCAGTTCGAAACTATCCTCGTCCGCGACGCATGTAAAATCCGCCCGGGCGACCCATCACTCGAGGCCATCACCACCGACCTAGAAACGTTCCTATCAACCGACGCAGATCTGGTCGTCGAGGTCACCGGCAACCTCGAGCTCGCCACACGCATCGCCAACACCGCCCTCAGTCGCGGACTCCCTTTCATCACCGCCAACAAAGCACTGGTCGCGGCCCGCGGCGCGGAACTGAACCGCCTCGCCCGCTCGACCGGCGCGCGCTTCGCATTCGAGGGTGCCGTGGCCGGCGGCGTCCCCATCATCCGCGCTCTCAGAGACTCCTTTTCAGGCGTGACGGTACGGAGGATACAGGGCATCCTCAACGGTACATCCAACTATATACTCTCGGAGATGGCGGCAGGCGTACCATTCGCCCGCGCGCTCGCCGAGGCACGGAGGAACGGCTTCGCTGAGGCCGATCCGACCCGCGACCTGGACGGCCGGGACGCGGCCGACAAGATAGCGGTACTCGCATGGCTCGCGTTCTCGGTCGACCCGTCCACGGTGAGCGTCACCCGGCGCGGGATACTTCCTGACCCGGACGAGCTGGTAAGGTGCGCGGGCGCATTCGGCGCTACCGTCCGCCTCGTGGGCGAGTGCGCCCAGACTGATCGTGGAGTGACCGCCCGCGTCGAACCAGTCGCCCTGGACCCGGGTTCTGACCTCGGACAGACAGGCGGCGTCGAGAACCGGGTGATGGTGGATACGCTCGAGGCGGGCAGCTACACCTTCACCGGCCCCGGTGCCGGGGGCGCGGAGACCGCCGCCGCGGTCCTGTCCGATATTCTTGCCGCGAGCTCGATGCTGCGTGGCGAAACGGTCGTGGCGAACGGGGAGGCTGAGGACTCCGAGTCGGCAAGATGGATCGTGGAAATACCGCAATCCCCTATTGCGCTTCCGGATGTGCGTCGGCTATTAGCGGCCTCCAGCATCTCAATCGATGAGATCCGTGAGGTCGACGAAACCGTGTATTTACACACCGGTCGGTGTCGGCGAGAATGCGTTGAGCGAGTGATCTACGAGCTTAGAAACTGCGGGAGCGCGGCGATATACCTTCGAAGTGACCTCTGATAGCTCACTTACAACTTGCGAGTTCACCGCTTAAGACCGCTGTTATGGCGGGAGGTTCCTGAACCTGACGTGCAGCGGAAGCGTGCGGCCACTTTCAGGTTTTCGGTTTGCCGTGCATTATTACCTCCGGGTCCAAGCCCATGGCTCGAACTTCGCTCTCCGCCTTAGCAAAGTCGGCACTGTCGACAGCATTTGTAAGGAGGAACTCTGCACGGCGCTCTTTCGTATAGATCTCTACGGCCGGCTTCGCTGAGGCGTGTCCGTCCCCCAATCTCGTCACGTCATCCATGGCACATCCTCACATCTGGGCATGAGTAGTGAGAAGGCTATTACGAGTAACGCATCAGCGACTTTCCGCAGGTGTGCGTGATGCCGTAGCCGCCTGCGAGACCTGAGCGAGAAACTCGTGGAGTTCAATGTCGAAAGCACGAGCTAACCTGGCAGCGGTGTCGCCAGTAAGTCGCGCGACTCCTTGTTCTATCCGCCGCACATGACGCTCGCTCATGCCGTCGATATCCCTCTGCCGTAGTCCTTTGAGATCTCGGATTTCACTGACCATCTCTCCGATCGCTGCGCTCGCAGGAAATCGGCGAACCTCGATGTCGGCGAGGTAGGACGGATCAACCGCCTGCAGTAACTGAGATACGCCCAGGTGAAGATCCGCCTCTGGCCATAGAAGGAACGACCCGTCCTCATCGATTTCGAAGTTACTGATATCGTCCCAATTCATACCGTGAAGGACCGGAATCTTTGATACTGGGAAGCTTCGAATTGTAACGTCTCCGAGGAGCAAAGTTAGTGACTTACCCAACAAATAAGCATCTCCGATGCCCTCCATCGGGTTAACCCTGCACCGCGCAATCAGGAGCCGCTTTATCGCCAAATGATCTTTGGTTACATGCATCCTCTGGTCCGGCCTGCGAAGGTCGAAAACTGAACTCAGGCGAGCGAGAGCAGGGATTGGGACATCGGCGATGATGACATAGCGACTCTCGCTCGTCATCGCCGATAGAGGCGGGCGCCACACCTCACCGCCGAGGATATCAGAAGCAGCCACAAAGATCACCGGAAACTCCGCGCTCTCGTCCTCCAGGCGAGGTTGAGTGCTATCGACCGCACGCCAGAGGTTGAGCCTAATATCCGGCGATTCGCGGATCGCGGGCGAAAAATACATATTCGTCACTCTAGGTTTACCCTTCGACTCCATTCCATCATAAGATCCGTTCTATGAGAGCGCGCCAACTCCACCAGCTGCTTTCGTAGGACGGCCGGCACCCGTCCAATTTGGAATTTCAACTCGAGGCGCGGGGGTTCCTCGAGGAAGAAGACCCGCACTTCCCATTCTCCCGGTGCTTTTGCATGGAAGTGCGGACTCAGGTGATCATGCGAGTAGAACCAGCATCGGCATCCGTCGATGCGGAAGCTTTCGACTTTTCCCACGAAATCTCCACAGGGTGATTCGGTCTATCAGCCCTCAGGTGGGTACGGGTCCTTTGAGTAGGTATTTCGCTCGCGAATCTTTCCATTTCGACCATGAATTATCAACTCGGCGCCGTCTCTTCGCGCCTTGTCGCGAGCAGCATCGATCGCGCCCTTTTGGGTGGTGTGGATACTGGTAGCACGACTGTTACCCTCTCCTCGAACACCCCAAGCACCGTCCTTCGGCACAACATGCTGGTTCTTCTTCGCCAAAGTCTTCTCCTCATAAGGTGGACCGGACGTTTTACAATATAGCAGACAAAGCGTGTCCGGTCAACATAAAAATTGGGGGTTCCGACCTGTTTTGGACTGGCGGCGCCGCCTGGGCCCTGCACGATACGGGCTCCGGGAGCGGAGTGCGTTGGTGCCGTCGGGCGCCAGGTTAGGGTAAGATCTCGATGTACCCGTCTGTTCCATTAACGCGGATCCGCTGTCCATCCTCGATCAGCCGCGTAGCATCCTCCACCCCCACAACGGCCGGCAGGCCGTACTCTCGGGCGATGACGGCGCCGTGGGTCATAAGGCCTCCCACCTCCGTTACCAGACCGGCGATCCCGACGAACAGCGGCGTCCAGCTGGGATCGGTGTAGGCGGTAATCAGGATATCGCCCGGCTCGACCTCGGCCTTGGCGAGATCGAGAATGATGCGGGCGCGCCCTTCGACAGTGCCGGCGGAGACCGGTAACCCGACCAGCGCACCAGCCGGCAGATCGCCGCGGCGGTACGCCCCGGAGATCCCCTCGCCCTCAGAGGTGATCACCCGGGGCGGCGTGAGTGCTTTATACGAGATGAACGCGTCCTTGCGTTGGCGGATCAGGCGGTCGTCCACCTGGTGAGTACGGACGACCTCATGGAGCTCCTGGAAGGTGAGATAGAAGATGTCTTCCTTCTCGCGAATTACATGGGCCCGCACGAGGCGCTCGGCTTCGGCTATCAGCGCCCGCTTGTAAACGAAATAGCGGCTTATCATGCCGTACTTCGGATACTCGCGGTACCCGATGAAGGTACGGACCCGGTCGATCATCAGCTTCGTCTCTGCGGCCTTCCGTGCTCCGTCAGGTAAGGCTCGCAATCGCGCCAACAGGTCCATCTCCATGTTCAAAGCCTCCTGCCGCCCCTGCTCGAAGCGCCGCTCGGCGGCGCCCGGCTCGAAGTTCTCGATGTGGCCGAGGAGGATGGGCACGAGCATCGAGGGGCGTTCGGTCCAGCGCGGCCTGGTGATGTCGATCTCGCCGACGCCGCGCATGCCGTAGCTGTCGAGCCACGTCTCGATGGCTTCTCGCGTTTCCCGTCCGCCCGGAAGCCGCGGCAGTTCATCCAGGAAATCCTCGTCATCGACCTGCTTCAGAAGGGCCACCACCTCGGGGTGCGGGCGGATCGCGTCCGAGACGACGAGCAGCGCGAGCCCCATCTCCGACGTAACGTTGTGGGGTACGGACCGCGTGAGCACGTCGGCCGCGTTCTTCTCGCCGAGCCACTCCGCCAGCTTCTCGTTGAGCCACCAGGTGGCCTCCATCGCTGTCATGAACACCCGGTGGCTCTCTGGATCGAACAGTATCCGCCTCAGTTCATCGAGGTCCTTAAGGAGGAAATCGAGCAGTACGGTGCCGGATTTCGTCCTGATCTCTCGCTTCAGGGCAGCGATGGAGGCCTGGCTCCGCTCGATGAGCCTTTCCACGATGGCCGGATCGGTTTCAATCGGGTCCGGAGCGTCGCCCGCTGGCGGTGCTGCGGGATTCTCGTCGGGGAGCAGGGGGATGAAATCGCCGCGATCGAGGACAGTCTGCAATGCGTCCCGGATCAGCGGATCGGATCTCCCTACCATCTCCAGGAAACCGGCGCGGCTCCCCGGCGAAGCCAGAAGCGCGGTGACGTCGACGAAGAGCCGCCCACCGGCCTCTGCCATGGGCCGCGGCGTCGTCATCTGCCAGAAGGAGAGCCCCAGCGGTTTCATCGGGTCTGTCATCATCTGCTGATGACCGACAGAGATGTAGACGTGGTTCTCCCCATCGGCGGCCGTGGGGATGGGGAACAGCGTGGTGATCGGTCTGCTCTGCACGATCTGGAAGTCGTCGTCGACCAGGCACCACTCGATGTCCTGCGGACGCCCGAAGTGCGCTTCGATCCGGCGGCCCAGCTGCGCAAGCCGCATTACCTGCGCATCGGTCAGCGCTGGCTGCCCCTGCCGCTCCGGATCGACCGCCCGTTCGTGCGTTCCGCCAGTCGGCGCCGCGCGGAGCGCGAGCTTCTTGGTGGCGATAGACCTGGAGACGATATCGCCCTCCCGCACCTTGTACACGTCCGGGTTGACAATGCCGGAGACCAGCGCCTCGCCGAGTCCGAATCCCGCCTCCACCGACGTGACCTTCCGGTTGCCGGTAACGGGATCGGCGGTGAAAAGGATGCCTGCCGCCTGTGGAAAGACCATCCGCTGCACAATCACCGCCATCCGCACACTTTGATGGTCGATCCCGTTTCGCAAGCGGTAATTCACCGCCCGTTCGGTGAAAAGCGAGCCCCAGCACCGTCTAATATGGCTGAGGACCGCCTCCGTCCCCACCACATTGAGGTAGCTGTCATGCTGCCCCGCAAATGAGGTCGTCGGCGAGTCCTCCGCCGTCGCGCTCGATCGAACTGCATAGGCGGCACCCTCGCCGAGTCGTGTGATCGAGCCCGCTATGGCCTCTGCGATATCGTCCGGAATGGCCATCGCCTCAATGGTCGCTCGGACCTCCGCGCTCAACGCGCCTATCGCCTCGCGGTCATCAGCGTTCACACTCGAAAGCCGCCCGACCAACTCATCGATAAGCGGGACCTCCGCCACGACCCGCCGAAACGCATCCGTCGTCACACAAAATCCGGCCGGCACATCGACCCCGACAATCCGCGAAAGCTCCCCCAGATGCGCCCCCTTGCCGCCAACCACCGCCACCATCGTCCGCTCGACCTCCTCGAACCCCAAAACATAGCAGTCCATCCAGCCCTCCCATTTGTTCGCCTCCCAAAGAACCAAACGAACGCGAACAATGCCGAACAACCCTCACCTTGCCGCAAGTCCCCCGGCACCTTATATACTGACAACGGCACAAGGCGGCGGATGCATGTAAAGGGGTCCCCCCGCAGTGAAGCAATCCTGATTAGCTAACTGCGGGGGGACCCCTTTACATGCATTCGCCAGCTAGATCTCGCTTAGACCGTCCCGCGATCAGGATCGCGAGCGCTCACTCACGCTTCGCACAGCGACTTGAGTTTCTTCAGCGCCCTCGGCCACATTTCCTCGAACATGGACCGGTATTCTTCGTCTGTATCCATGTCTACCTTCAGCTCCGTCACCCCGTCCGTCTCGCGAAACGTGTAATTTTCGCGCGCTCCCGCAAATTTCTTCGCGTCTTCGCTCTCCGTGTCCTCGATGCCGTTTTGCACGAAACCAACGTGTTCTATGGAGATGAACTCGTGCGGTCTGTTCTCGGCGATTCTCGACACCATGCCGTTTCCGTCTGGATCACCGAATACGATCTTACTTCCCTGCTCCCAGCTGCCCTCGTAGGACGAACCTTCGGCAAACGCGCTCGTCCACTCGCGATAAGTTTCATCGTCGAGCATTGTGCTCCAGACTTTCGCCTTGGGAGCGTTGATGGTGGTGGTGAAGTGCAGTGTTTTCATGGCTCGTTACCTTTGGTTTCGTGTTGTAATGCGTTGCCTACTGCGTCATTTTACCACTTCAAATCGGAAGTGGGTCGCGCCCGGAGGTCTCGATAGAATTTGTCCTCCTCAGTTCAATTCGCGCAGGATCGACGCCCTTAGTGGGTTGCAACCTGTCCGGACCAGCTACGGAACAACCACTCAACAGAATCGGTATCGCTGCCGAGCTCCTAAGGAACTGTCTTATGTTCATTCGTTGAATCAGCAGCTTGCTTTTTGGCGTGGGGCTTGAGAAAACCTGCGAGCACAGGCAGGATAGCCTTGGCACCAGCCATATGGCCTTGGCCTGCAAGCTGGATGAACGTGGCACCGGGAATGGCCTTGACTAACTGGTTCGCAACGTCGTGGATACCGGCGGGGCTTTTCTCGCCGACAATCAACTGCACCGGCACCGTAATTCGGGCGGCTCGAACAACCGGAGGCAAATTGCGGGTTAGAGCGATGTCATAGGCCAATGTTGGGGCAAGTGCGGCCATGGTTCTCCAGCCCGGCATGAGCCGCACGAGATAGACAAACAACTTTGGCATCCCGATGCCCTTCAGGAAGGTCGTCATGGCCCGAGCATTCTTGCCGACCCGGAGGAGGTCACGTACCTGTTGGCTGAGCTTTCCATACTCGGACCTCTCGGCCTCGTCATGGACGTAGGGCGGGTCATACATAACGACTTTGTCTACGCGGTCGCCGCCGAGATCTAGGGCGGCTTCGAGGGCCAGCACGGCGCCAGAGGAGTGGCCGTACAAGTTCGCCTTGCCACCGGCCGCGTCGATCAAGGCCTCGATGTCTTCGACCTCACGCTCGATCGCGTAGGGTTGGGTGTCGGAGCTATCGCCGCGCCCACGGCGGTCGTAATTGTAGACGGTAAACTCCTTCGCAAAGGCTTTGGCGTCCTGCACGACCGGCATAAAGGAGCGGAAACAGCTTGCTCCCGCGATATAGATGAGCGCCGGACCACTCCCGTAGATGTCGTATGCCAGCGTGGTGCCGTCTTTTGACTGAATTGTTTTCACAGTTTGATGCCCCCCTCAGCGACGAACGCGGTAGCGGATGTGGGTGGCCTCCGGGGTGTCGATCACCCGGACAATCTCGAGCTCGACGCGCGATGGAAACATCTCGAATAACCGGCGGCCACTGCCAAATAATACCGGGATCTGATGTATCTGCAGCTCGTCGAGCACGCCAGCCTCGAGTGCCCGTTGCGCCGTGTACGCGCCATGCATCAGTACGATACGGTCACCGGCGACAGCCTTCGCCTGCGTCATAGCGCTTTCAATCCCGTCGACCACGTATTTCACCAGCGGATAGTTCGCCACCGAAGGGCCCGGCGGTCGGTGACTCGGCACGAAGATCGGGACATCTTGATTGTCGCCGCCCCAATGGCCGCTCCAGTGATCGACCTGCTCCGCAGTGCGTCGACCCACCACGATCGCACCCGGCGGGTTCGATTCGTCCCACATGTCTCCGACCGCCCCGGCTGGCCTGGAGAAGTCCCCGTACCACTCGTGCAGCCGCATGAAGCCGTCGCCGCCTGGGTTGTTTGGGTCGTCGTTCGGACCGGCGATGTATCCGTCGAGTGACATAGACATGAAGAGTACCGATGCGGACATTTGAGACCTCCTGCGCTCTCGAAGTGTTAAATGGACGGCCAGTCATCGACAGTAGCATTTCTGATTCGCATTACAGCGCCCAATTAGTATCTGCAAACCCATGCAGCGCATCACCCGAACGGATTCTCATCAGCGGTCGGGCCGTATACCGGGGGCACGGGGATGTCTAATAGGCGCAGGTACACCGTGAGCTGGCCACGGTGATGGTACCAGTGGTTGAACATCAGCATCCGCACCACCTCCCCGCGCGGTTGGACGACCAACACCTCCCCGCCGGCCGTTAGCGTCCACTCTGCGGCAAGCCCCTCGTCGCCCCATTCGGATAGCTTCTCGACAGCCGTCTTCATACTCTGATCGAGCGCTGCCAGGATCTCACTGCGCGAGCGAGCCTCCTGGAGAGGAACTACGGGAGCCTCTACGGACAGCTCAGTGACAAGTATCGCAATTCCTTGCGGCAGACCGGCGATGTGCAGCGCGAGCTGCCCGATCGACATCGACTTCGGGTGCGGCTTCCAGCTGAGCTGGTCTTCTGGCACCCGCTCCAGCACGCGCCGCGTCGTCGCGGCTTCGGTTCGCAATTCGGCAATAAGCCGGTCGGTGATAGTGGTCGTCGAAGTATTCATGATCGGATCGGTTGGGGTTCAGATACGGTTGGGCGCCACAAAAAAGAGCCTGAGGTCCCGGCGCCGGGACTTACCCAGAAAGCCGCTCCATAATTACGACGAAGGACACGGGCCAGAATCGACATCGACAGCGAATCTGGATTGCAAAGGTGAGGTCAGCAAGTTGCTTCTTGTTTAGTCCATGTGGATGTGCCATGAGAGAGGCTGCATGTAAAGGGCTCCCCCCGCAGTGAAGGCAAACCTGATTTGCTAACTGCGGGGGGAGCCCTTTGCATGCAGCCGGGGGACCTCTTCACGTGCATCCCTGGCTCAAAGTCCTTGACACGACACCATTCAATGTCTTATCCTCATAACGCGCCACCAAACGGTGTCATGTTGGGCGGATGGTGTGCTACAGTCTCAGATGCATGGCCGCAGGCGAAGGGAGGGAGCTAGATGCGAGATGTCTACAGTGCGGTGGCGGATCCGACCCGCCGCCAGCTGCTCCGCTTGCTGGCCGACGCCGACGAGCTGCCGCTCCACGAGTTGATGGCACCTTTTGCGATGGGGCGCACAGCCATCTCTAAGCACCTGGCCATACTGAAGGAGGCGGGTCTGGTGAGTGACCGCAAGGTCGGGAGGGAGACGCGTTACCGCCTGAACGCGGCCCCGCTACGCGAGATCCAGGACTGGGTCTCATTTTACGATCGGTTCTGGATCGAGCGAATCGGTCACCTGAAAAACCTTCTGGAGGAGGATGACCAATGAGTGAAACCGTGAAGCTGGATTTCGAGATCCAGAGCCCGATCGCGCGCGTCTGGGAGGCCCTGACCGACTCCGCGACTCTCTCGAAGTGGATGATGTTCAAGACTAACGACTTCGAGCCGGTGGTCGGCCACACTTTCCAGTTCCGGGATGCGCCCGGTTACGACGGGATCATCGACGGCGAAGTGACCATGGTGGATGAGCCGAATCGGCTCTCGTACACCTGGACGGCGCCCGGTCAGGACGGCGAGCCGCACTCGACTCTGGTCACCTGGAGCCTGTCGGTGGGGGATGGCGGCGTCACGAAGCTGCACCTGGAGCAGAGCGGTTTCCGGAGCGGAGCGAAGCAGGAGATCGGTGGAGCGAAGTACGGCTGGATGAGCATGGTGGAGCAGCTCCAGACGCTCCTGGGCGCGGAGTAGCATGGCGACCAAAACAGTTGCCGACAGCCACGACCTGATCCGCGTGCGCGGCGCGCGCGTTAACAACCTGAAGGACGTCAGCATGGAGATACCGAAGCGCCGGTTGACGGTGTTCACGGGAGTCTCCGGCTCGGGCAAGAGCTCGCTGGTGTTCGGGACGATCGCCGCGGAGTCGCAGCGGATGATCAACGAGAC
>DASSKB010000052.1:0-14095 GCA_035690925.1 Longimicrobiaceae bacterium | reverse complement strand
AGCAGTGTATGTCCAGGTGTCAAAGTACTTCGCCGCAGGCACTGCCCAGCCAGTAAGGGCAGTGATATCTGCTGCGTTCGATCCAGCCTTCATCTGGTGAGTGGCTGCAAGAGTACAGATCTGCTTCAAAATCGGCCCGGCCTCGGCCTGCTTCGCGCTCTTCGAAACCGCGGTAAACTTCGGAATCGCGATCGCTGCGAGAATGCCGATGATGACGACCACGATCATCAGCTCGATCAGGGTGAAGCCCTTGCTGTTGCGTAGATTACGCATTGTAAAACTCCTTCGAGTGGGGGGTGAACCGCACATCCTATCTGGTGTGCTGCCGGCCACCGGTAAGGCAACACGCGGACCGGGCGGGCACACATCCGCTAAGTCGTTCCAGGAAGTCTATTTGGGAGCTCGCCCCACCATACTTGTGCCCCTCTTCCCTCCCGCGTTTCGCGTGATCTCTGGCAGAACGCGATAATCTACAGCTACGCGGCGAGGTAGTTTTCAGTTGACGGCTCATCATGCCAATTCCCTTGACTATGCCCCCGGGGGAGCTACATACATATAACAGTATCGTTATATACGTATCAGCAACCAGGATGGGTGTGAGCAATTCGAATATTGAACCCCCCGAGGGAGAGAAGCCGGTTCGCAAAAACCATTATCTCTATCAGTCCAAAATCGATATGGTTAGGGAGATCCTCGGCGTCAGGACGGAAACGGATGCGCTGAACGCGGCTCTCGACCTCTTGATCTACGGAGAAATGCTAGCGAGGGGTACCGAGGCTATGGCGGGGGAGGAGTACAATGACGTCCTCGGCCTATCAGATGAGATTCCGAAGAACGGCCTGGCCGATTGAATGGAAAAGTTCGTTCTGGACACGAACATCTTCATCCACGCCGTAAGGGATTCTTCCGTTCGGAAAGCCCTGGCTGCCTGGCAGCGGTCGATGGGTCCGAAGATTTTCATGCATGCCGTCGTCGCGTCCGAGCTTCTTCATGGCGCGAGAGACGAGGCTACCTGGACGCGCTGGCGCGAGCGTTGGATTGCGCCCGCCGAGCGCGTGGATCGGCTGGTAGTGCCACGTTACGCCAGTTGGCTCGACGCGTCCCGAATCGTGGCTCGACTCGTGGAGACAAGAGAACTCTCCGGGGGTGTATCGCAGAGCTTCTACAATGATTGCTTGATCGCCGCATCCTGCAGGGAACAGGGATATTCGATCGTCACCCACAACCGAGTCGATTTCGAGCTCATATCTCATGTTGCCCCAGGATTACGCATCGCTCAACCGTTTCCATGACCCCCGCCTAAAGATCTTGACGGTTTCGTATAATATTAGTTATAATCTCTCCAGAGCTGGCCTGAACACCACGAAAGTGAGGATCGACATGAACCGTACAATAAAGATCCGGCGCGTCGGCGGCTCTCTCGGCGCGATCTTCCCCAAGGATTTGCTGGAGGAGATGAATCTCGGGGAGGGTGATGAGCTGACGATCTTGCGCAAGGGTGCCGACTACGCGCTGACCCCGCGCAACGCCGATGAGGAAAAGATGCTCGAGGCATTTGAAAGGGGTCGCAAGCAGTACAGAAACGCGCTTCGAAAGCTTGCAGAATGATGCGCCAATGAGGGCGCCGCTCTGGCTATCGGGGGAATTTGTCGATCACGTGCACGCGCAGCTTATTCGCGAGCACGGTGGAAGCTATGGAATTAGAGATAGGGGCCTGATTGAGTCGGCCCTTGCTCGCCCGCGGAACAGGTGGCAGTACGAGAACCGCACTGACCTAGCTGCCCTGGCAGCCGCTTACGCGTTCGGACTGGCCAGGAATCATGGCTACGTCGACGGCAACAAGCGAGTTGCCTTTATGGCGGCGTACTCATTTCTCGACGCGAACGGCCTACACCTGACCGCCAGCGAAGCCGAAGCCTACGCAGTATTTCTGGACCTCGCCGCAGGAAATCTATCAGAAGACGACCTCACCCTCTGGCTCCGCGCCTCGGTAGAATAACCCCGCACTTTCGCAATCCCACACTAGGGCAGGCACGAGGCCTGCCCCTACACCCGCACCCCAGCACCCCCGCACCTCGCACCTCGCACCTCGCACTCGTAGTTCAAAGCTCCACCTGCGCCCCCAGCTCCACCACGCGATTCGGCGGTATCCTGAAGTACTCCGTGGCGCGCTGGGCATTGCGCGCCATGAACCCGAACAGCTTCTCGCGCCATATGGCCATCCCCTTGTACTTCTTGGAGGCGATGAGGGTCTCGCGGCCGAGGAAGAAGGTCGTCTCCATCATTTTGAAGTGGAGCCCGTGCTGCTCGCACATCGCGAGCACCTTCGGTACATCGGGATCCTCGGCAAACCCGAAGTGTGCGGTTATGCGATATATCTCCTTGCCTAGCGGCTCCACCTCTACCCGTTCATCGTCGGAAACGTAGGGGTAGTCCTCCGTTGTGACAGCAAGCAATACCACGCGCTCGTGCAGGACCTTGTTGTGTTTGAGGTTATGGAGCAGGGCGGGTGGCGTTCCCTCGGGATTGCCGTACATGAAAACGCCGGTACCGGGAACCCTGGTGGGCGGGCTGGAATCCAGGCTGTCGGTGAACATCTCGAACGGGAGTCTCCCCTCGCGGAGGCGTTGGCCGAGGATGGCACGGCCGCGTTTCCAGGTGGTCATGAGGGTGAAGACCAGCGCGGCGATAACGAGTGGGAACCAGCCGCCGTCGAATATCTTGACCATAGTGGCACCCCAGAACGCGAGGTCCACCACCAGAAAGCCCGCTGCCAGCGCCCCCACGCCGATAAGGCTCCAGCCCCACTTCCCGCGCGCGACGACCGCGAAGAGGATAGTTGTGAACACCATATCAGTCGTCACTGCCACACCGTACGCGGCCGCGAGGTTGGTGGACGACTGGAACCCTATCACCAGCCCTATGCAGGCGGCCATCAGCACCCAGTTCACGGCCGGAATATATATCTGCCCGATCGTGCTTTCGGACGTGTGCTGGATCTCCAGACGAGGCAGGTAGCCGAGCTGCACCGCCTGGCGGGTCAGTGAGAAGGCGCCCGAAATCACCGCCTGCGAAGCGATAATGCCGGCTACCGTCGCGAGGACGACCAGCGGATAGAGCGCCCATTCGGGTGCCAGATGGAAGAACGGGTTGTTGATGAGCGACGGATCACCCAACAGGAGCGCGCCCTGTCCGAAATAGTTCAGGAGCAGGCTGGGCAGCACCACGGAGAACCAGGTGACGCGAATGGCGCGCTTGCCGAAGTGCCCCATATCCGCGTAGAGCGTCTCGCCGCCGGTCACCACCAGGAAGACCGCACCAAGGATGAGGAACCCGCGCCAGCCGTTCCTGACGAAGAACTCCACGCCGTGTATCGGGTTCACCGCCCATAATATGCTCGGCTCCTGTACGATCTGGGTGATGCCCAGCACCGCGAGCGTGGCCATCCAGAGCAGGGTGATGGGGCCGAATACCTTGCCTATTCCTGCCGTCCCGCGGCTCTGAACCGCGAACAGGGCGATGAGGATGACGACGGTGATCGGGAGGATATACGGAGTGAAGAAGGTCGTGGCGACCTCGAGGCCTTCCACTGCGCTGAGGACGGTTATGGCCGGGGTGATCATGCCGTCGCCGTAGAGGAGAGCGGCGCCGAACAGGCCCATCATTATGAGGACCAGCCTGCTCCCCTTGGCCCGCTTGTTCAGCGGCGTCACCAATGCCGTCAGTGCGACTATTCCGCCCTCGCCGCGGTTGTCCGCGCGCATCACGAAGACGAGGTATTTTATGGAGATGACGATGATGAGCGCCCAGAAGATGAGCGATACTACCCCCATGATGTTTGCCGCCGTGGCCGGGATAGCGTGGGCGCCGTAGAAGCATTCGCGCAGCGCATAGAGTACGCTGGTCCCGATATCGCCGTAAACTACACCGATCGCCGTGAGGGCGAGAACGGCGAGGTCGCGCCCAGTTGCCTCGGGTTGTTCAGACAGCGGCCGTCACCCGATCTCCCAACCGGGCGACGTCAGTCGAGCGAAGTGGCCGTCCAGTGCTGAGCAGTCCGAGCACCCGCTCGGTGTCTGGCTGGTAACGCAGGCTCATCGCGCGGATCCCAAGCAGCAAGTTTACCGTAACCAGCGTACCGGGCACCTCGGTGCCCGCGAGGAGCCCTGACAGGTGCGCGGCCGTATCGCGGCCGAAGTTGCGGGCGATGACGACGAGCGAGTCGGGCATCTCCTGTACCGCCTGCTCCACCGCTTCGCGCGTGGGGCCGCCGATGGAGAAGTGAACTTCCGGATATGCCAGAACTATTCCCTGGTGCTCGCCACGTGTGAAGTGTATGGCCGTCTCGGGGCCGACCTCGCGGACCGCTGCGTTCCCGGTGAGGTCCTCCACGACCCGGCGCACCCCTGCTCGGAACGCGTCGGCTGAATCGCGACCTCTGAACGAGAGGCGGCGGAGGTGATCGTTGAAATGCCGGTCGGGATCGAAGTGGCCGAAGCGCGGCAGGAGCCGCGCGGCGGTCTTCTCGTCTACCCAACCGGTGCGGGCGAGCGCATCCACCAGTTCGCGGCCCGCCAGCTGCGGCGCATGGGTAGCCACCAGCTCCAGCGCGTGGCGCATGCGCTCGTGCTCCGGGGCGTTGGCACGAGGCGGTGGTGCCGTCTCGTTCGCGATGAGCGTTCCTATATTTCCGAACCAGATCATCGGCCTTCCAGCGTGAGAGTTACGCTGGACGATGGCAACTGGCGGCGTTTTCGTCAAGGGAGCGGTCGGGGCTGGCGCGCCGCAGTGGGTGCGTCCATCTTGATAGGTTCGAACCCTTGACCGCCGGAGAGAGTCAACGTGAGCCGTAGCCTGATAGTAGCCCTTATCGGGGCATGTTCGCTGGCCTCGTGTAAGATCGAGGAGACCCCGCCCGAGTACTTCGACCACCGCGATCAGGTGGTGATGGAGCGCGAGGCTGCCGTCGTCGACGAGATCGAGGCGCGCATGCGAGCGTTCACCAACGCACTGGCCCGCGGCGATGGCGGCGACGCCACGACTGCGCTGGCCCCGGCGGCGGGCGCGCGCGACCAGATCGCGGCGGTGCTCGAGAGCGTCACCAGCGGCGAGCCTCGTCCAGCAACGCTTCGCGAAGTCCATATCTCCACCGGGGCCGACGCGACCGTCGCGTGGTTCAACGCCGCGGTGGAGATCCCGGAGGCGGAGTCGGAGGCGCGCGCGCATCTGCGGGTGACGGGTGTTTACCTCAGGGCTGGTGGCGAATGGGAGCTCGTACAGGTGCATCTGTCGCATCCGTTGATCGAGCCGCCGCTCAGCTCGACGCCGTCGAATCAGGTTGAGGAGGACTCGGTGGGAGGCGGATGACCTCGATGCGCTCGCCGAAGTCGGCGGGACGCGTCATCGGTAGCTTATCGATGCCCGGTTGGAATCCGAGCTTCTCGACTATCGCGGCCCGGTACTGATCCGCGGTGATATCGCCGTTGAAGTAGAGGTAGCGAAGGACCTCGTTGCGGCGCGCGCCGACGGCACCCGGCATCTGCTCGGGTCGGGCGATGCGCGGTGGGAGGAGGATGCCCGCGAGGGTGGCCGCCTGGCTCAGCGTGAGGTCCTGTGCGTGCGTGCCGAAATACTCCTCGGCCGCGTGCTCGATCCCGTAGATGGGATAGCCGAACAGATCGCCGAGGTGCACACGGTTCAGGTATAGCTCCAGCAGCCCTTCCGGCGATGTGCGGTTCTCCAGGATCGGTCCCATCGCCAGCTCCCGCGCTTCACCCGCAGGGCCAGGGCCCAGCTGGTGCACCTGCCTCACGAGGTCACGCGCGAGCGTCGTCCCGCCTATACCGCTGCCGCGGCGACCCGCTTCGCGCGCCGATGGGTTCACCACGCCCCGGAATGCGGCCGGGATGTATGCCGGTAGTTCCTCGGGCGATACCCAGTCAGCGCGCTGCTGTGCTGCCACCCGCTGCTCCAGGATGCCGCCGCGAATCTGGCGGTCCAATGCCCACCCGTAACCAATCACCAGACCTATTATGAAGAGGCCCAGCGCCGAGAGGCCGACCACATCAAGATGGAGGTCTTTTGGGTCCCTCCGCTGTCTCGGCTGCCGGGTCCACTTGCCGGCGCGCTTCGGCTTACCCTGCAGCAGCTTCCCTCGCTTCGCCTTCAAGCCGCGCCTCCGATTCTGTGGTTGGATGTCGTCGATTTCGAGGTCTCTGGCGGGCAAAAACTATTCCGGGGCGTCATGCGCCGCCTGATGTACTGCGCTACATCGGAATGTTCTGCCCGGCCTGCCTCGGCAGCAAGAAAGAGGTCGTACAGTTCGCGCGGAGGAACATGCAGCTCCTGGCCATTCAAGACCAGGAAGACGAGCGCGCAGGCGAGCCCGGTGCGCTGGTTGCCGTCCTGGAAACCATCTGACCGGGCGAAGCCGACCAGATAGCCCGCCGCCAGGTCGGCGAGGTCCGCACTGCGATTGTTCATCTCGTACCGGCCGGGCGTGCCGTGCGCGCGGAGTACCGCCGCCCAGTCCCGAACCCCGTGCGCTCCTCCGTGGCGTTCAACCTGCCGCGCGTGGAGAACCATCAATGTGTTCTTGGTAATCCACTTCGGGCGGCTATTTCGTAATCTTTCGAAAGACGCCCTCATACTCGTCCATGATCGATTCATGTGCGGCCTCCGCTTCGGCGAGTTCGGGTATCAGCGGAACGACGCGCGCGCCGCCCATGCCATCTTCCATCCACATCAGCTGCCTGCCGGGTCGAATCCCCAGCCGCCGGGCAATCTCTGTGGGTATGGCGGTGATGACGGATGCGCCCTGCAGGCGGGTCCTGGTCGTGAGTGTTGCCATGTGGTCGCTGCGGGTGAGGTCTCACTTCAGTGCTACCTCGGTAAGGTTGTCTCGAGGGGAGGATTGGTCAACCATCATGTTGATCGACCGAAGAGCGCGCACCTGCGACTCCTCGCGAAGGTTCCCACACAACCACGCCGGGTGAGGTATCACTATAGTGTTACCTCAGTTTTATTTTGCGGGAGGGCGCACCTAAGATACTTGGATGGTTGAGTCGGTGATGTGGAGGGCGTTCACATGGACGATGACATGATTATCGAGAGATGCACGCGCACCCCGGTGAGCACGCATGCGGACGGCGAGCGGCTCTCCTTCCGGAGCGTGTGTTCGCCCCCACAACCCGATTGCCGCTCCTTGTGACTCTCCACTCAACCGAACCTGATGCACGCCTGGCGCCGACCTTCCTCGGGCGACATCCCCGCGCGGATGTTCTCCTCCGTCTGCATATCGATATGAAATCGCACCTTATCACTCGACTCACGATTGAGGTCTCCCGCGCCGAAGAGCGCCCGGAGGCGGAGTGAAAGATCTTCATCTTCATCCCTCCGCCCGCAGGGCTTCAGAGGGTTCGACGTTGAGTGCTCGGCGAGTCGGTAGGATGCAGGCCGATACTTCTTCGAAGTATACATACCGCACCTCCATCGACCTCAGCTCCTCCGGCCAGCGCACGAGGTCGTATATCGTCGGCGCGTCGGCCTCATTCTCCGCCACGTTCCACACCTGGATGCCCACGATGCGGTCGCCATCGTCCAGCGGGATCGTGGGGTTCATCACCTGGATCACGAACTCGAAGGTCCCCGCGCCGACCATCACCGCGAACCCCATCGCCAGCCCACTCACCAGCGTCAGGCCGGGGTATTTGGAGAGCATGCGGAAGCCCAGCTTGAAATCCAGCCACGAAGCGCGCGCGACTGATCGGACTATTAGATCCGTAAACCAATCAGCGCGTACCAATTGACGAGCAGTAGCAACGCGCCTGCCGCACCCGGGCGATGATCGAAGGAATCTCCAGTCCGTTCTGTTACATTTCTCATAACTCGATTGGCGAGAGTTCTGCAAGGTAAATGGCGGGATTGCCCCAGCCGGCGGATAACGTTAGCGTTCAGGCCGACACAATCCTCCTATTCAGTGGTGACGGGAGCTGCATAAATAAGATGGAATCAACATATTTTCGCCGGGGCTTCGGGCTCAGTAAAGAGATCGAACCGGTCGTCGAGGCCGAGTATCACAGTGACCTCGTGGAGCGCATTCGCTCGGCGGGCAGTCGCGAGACGTTCGGGGCGGGTGATAACGAGGTCACCATCCGGCTCGCGCAGTCGTTCGGCTTCTGCTACGGCGTGGACCGCGCGATCGATTACGCTTACCAGACGCGCAGCCAGTTCCCCGACCGCCGCATTTTCCTGGTTGGCGAGATAATCCACAACCCGCACGTTAACGAGCGGCTCATGGGGATGGGGATAACGTTTCTCTATCCTGCCGACTCTGGCGAGGGGAAATTCGATTTCTCAGACGTGACCTCGGACGATGTGGTGATATTACCGGCGTTCGGCGTCACGCTCGAGGATTTCAAACGCCTACGGGACATCGACTGCATACTCGTCGATACCACCTGCGGGAGCGTGCTGAACGTGTGGAAGCGCGTCGCCCAGTACGCGCGCGACGGGTACACCGCCCTCATCCACGGAAAGTACTACCACGAAGAGACCAAGGCCACGGCAAGCCAAGCGTTCAAATATCCGGGTGGGTCGTACATTATCGTCTTCGACAGGGCCGAGGCGAAGCTGGTGATGGACTACGTAGAGAAGAAGCCGGAGGCCCTCACGCGCGAGGCGTTCCTCGAGCACTTCGCCGAGAAGGTATCACCCGATTTCGATCCTGACGTACAGCTGGAGCGTATCGGCGTCGCCAACCAGACCACCATGCTGGCCGGCGAATCGCTCGCCATAGCAGCCGAGGTCGGCCGTTCACTTGAACGGCGCTACGGCAATGAGGAGGGCTTCGATCTCAGCGAGCGGTTCCGCTCGTTCGATACCATCTGCTCCGCCACCCAGGAGCGGCAGGACGCTATCGTGGAGATGATGGCCGAAGCCGAGGGTCCGCCCGACATTATGGTGGTGATCGGCGGCTACAACTCATCGAATACCAACCATCTGGCGGTCCTGTGCTCGCAGCACACCACCACCTACCACATCGCCGACGCACACTGCATCGACGCCGATCGCGGCACCATCCGCTTTAAACCCAACGGCACGCCCTTCAACGCCCCAGAGGTCGAAGCCGAGGACTGGCTCCCGAAAGGTGCCCTCTCGGTCGGCCTCACGGCAGGGGCATCCACGCCCAACAGCAAGATCGGCGAGGCCGTCGAGCTGCTGCTGCGGACGCGCGGGGTGGAGGTGGCGGTGGGGGCGTAGGATTGGTGTACTACCTCTCCATCGCTTGTCCCGCTGTCATCGGTGACGGCCGCACTCATTAAACTCCTGGCCGACCCGATTTATCAGTGTTCAGTCGAGGCCTCGCGCATGTCGCCGCTTTCCGCCCTGAATACCAGCGTTGCCCGGCGCTATCTTGTGGATTGCCTCGGGCATTCATCTTGTGGATAGCGATTCCCACCGTCTGCTCCACTAGAGCCGCAGTGATCGGGAACTGCAGAAGCGAGTGGCGGAGTTGACCCGCGCCGGCATAGTATGGCACCGTCACCTTTACAAAAAGGCGACGGTGCCGGGACCAGCCGCCGAGCGCTTCAGAAGCGCGCGGCGAAATCTCGATCGACACGCGCGAGATTCGTACTCCTATCAGGATCAGTTAGATCTAATAGCGGGGGTTAAATCATTCACCTCAATAATGCGACCCGACCCTATGGGTGTGGCTTGCCGGACCGATTGTTCTTTCAGTTGTTTCAACCATTTTTGAACAATATTTCGGCTACCAGGATTTATGGAATGCCGCGACGTATTGGTCAACGCAATGAATGCGGTTGGTAGCTGTGGCACTTGCAAGGCGCTGTTATACAGGGCATTAATCGCTGCATCCAAAACGTTTAAATTCACGTGTGAGGGATTTAGGATAATGTGATTTCCGTCTGGCCGGCGGACGATCAGAGCTTGCAGTTCGTCCCCTTTTTCCCCGGGTTCAGCTATCTTGGAATCAAAGGCTGGGTAATTTTCGGGAATTGAGATTGTAACTGGCACCTGGGAAACGGCAGGAGTTGTGGTAGCCACAATCAATGGCAGCCCGAAAAGAATCAAGGCAAGTCGCCTGAAGTGTCCTTGGATCGTCATGTTCGCTCTCGTCAAAGGGATTCAGCATATGTTTAGTGACGTGAATTCTCAAGACCTCCCCTAGTAACAATAGAGGACTCGCCAATCGATAATTTCTCCGGTGTCTATGTCGTACCAGTACTCAACCAAACAGTTCGAGATATCGTCTACCGGCTCTCCGTCATCTTCACCACCACCACCACCACCGCCACCACCACCACCATCGGCGGGCTCCTCTACAATCTCCGAAGGACAGTCAGCTTGGTCGTCTGAATATTGCACGCTCGCCTGTTGATGCCCCCACTCGAAAAAACCGCCGAGGTTCATTGCGAATGAGTTCCAGACTTTCCGGGTTTCGTATGCGTCTACTGTATAGCCACAGTTTCGCTGCAGCGTTAGTTGGTTTGTTGTAGTGAGGGAGCCCGGCCAGTTAGGAACCAAATGGCTGAATTCGGATCTTGCCACCGGAGTGCTTACTTGGTCAGTAACAGAGCGGCCGATCAATTCAAGCGTCTGTACCGCATGATTTGCATTAAACGAAAACGAGACGCTCTTAACGTAAGTGTAAGATCCAAAGGAGCCGTTGTGCGATGCCCCGTACATAACAGGATCTTCCCGATATTCCATAGGGATCTCGTCCGGGTAGATCGTCATTAATGGGGACTCGGCGACTATCTGAGGGACCAAAGGATCCTCTGACTCTGAGCATCCCAGCATCAGTACTGCGCCCATCAGCAATGCGAATCTTTCGTGAATTCTTGGCATTCCATTCCTTAGTAAAGGAGGGCTTGTACATGCGCTCTCAAGAGCGCGAGGGGCTTCCCGTCGAATTCCGACCAGTGAATTGCAACACAATTCAACTGATAACCGTCTGTATTCGGCGGGGTATGAGATTACTCGTGAAGCCGGTCGATTGCGCACGTCACTTCTGCGCTTAGTAACAGGGTCAGTAGGACATTTTCACCCCCGATCCTTTCAAGGCGTGGGCCAACGAGGACTGCGGTAGATCTATCAATAAAAGTTGCGCCGATTAGACCGGCAAAGGGGTCAGCCGTGCTGCCAAGTATGGAGTTGCCTGTGGGGGATGGAATAGTGATGTGAAGATCACCGCTTCCATCAGGAGAATCGGTTGAACTAATCCAGACGACCTGGCCCGTTCGACTTTGGATAGGTAGAATTTGGGTGATCGGCGCATCCGCTACGATCATGGACTCATCTATCCCATCAAAAGATCCCACGATTGTCACTCCCTCAAAGCGTGTTCCCACGGAATCAGCAATCCCGGACTGCCACGTCAAAATCGCAGTTGAATCCTTTAACTTGAGGTCCGGGTGGTCTATTCTACGGGAACTTGGTCCAAATACCTTCCGCAGATGACTCCATCCCGATCTGCCCGTATAATAGGAGAGCGAGTTCACATTTGTCGGGCCTTCCGCGACGACAAGCACAAACCCGAGGCCTTCAGAATAGGCCAGATCGAGGTACAAAGGGTCTGTCACCGGGACGGCTTTTGAGGACCACGTACCGTTCTCGGACCTCTGAAATACTGTTACTCCTCTAGTTCCATCCGCTTTCACAGTTTTCACAGCCCATGCCACTGCCCCGCCGTGCCGGATCAGAGATGACGCGGAGTATGAAAGTGGGCGGCCATCAATTGTAGAAGGAATCCTTTCGAGGTGTATCCATTGTTCTCCGTCAAAAATGCCGTACCATAGACTAGCGACGTTATCCTCTGGCGGGTAATTTGACCACGGCATGAGTTCCGCGAACGCGATACTCCAGCCGCCATCCGATCGGGACACTGCACGAATGCCGCTCAGCAATCGAGGGTCAATTGGAGATGGAATTACGTGTGCTCCCAAATCCCGCGACAAGAGAATACCAAAGATGCTATCCCGAGTGACCTCATGTGAGGCCGCGTTCCAGATGTAATTGGGAGAACCTGCGATTAAGATCGTTCCGTTCCGTGAGCCTTCTACCGCAACCGGCTCGACATAGATCGGATTGCCAGATAGCGTTAGCTGTCGACTTGAGAACGGTCCCAGCTTACAAGCGCCTAAGGGGCTTCTGCCGCCTGACTTCGAGACACTCGGTAGAAGGCTCTTTCGTGTGCCGATTGCTGGCTTGCCTGCGTAGGCGGCAATGCCCGGCACTCCTGTAGCAGCGGCGCCTGCCACCTTGTCGTGCGATTCCGAACCGGCTCTCGGCGGCTGACCGGTAGTTCCCGGATTGCATCCGCACAAGATCAACGTGGCTAGAATGCTAACGAACCCCTTTATCAGCATAGAGAGTTCTCATGTTGTCAATCGGAACGTCGCTGTAAATCGACGAGGATGTTAATTACGTCTCAGCCGCCATTATGTCGTAAGAGAAGTTATCCTGTCAAGTTTTTATTAATCGCGTATCTCGGGCTCGTGCCCTTCGGCCCCCGGATGGGGAACAATTATGGCGGAATAGCTGCTTTTCTGTCAAGCCAGCATCGGCTCAAGACATGCACCACGTTGGCCAAATGCACCCCGTAGAATCCGAAAATGTTTAGTGGGTGACACCACTCAAGCAGTGATCGAGTTGCCTTCCATCTATTATCACGTGGGGCTGCTACTCGAGTGAAAATCCTCGGTCGCTTGCGTCCTCGGCATTGTGACCCACACACGGTCACCCTCTCCAACCCTGCGCCGCCTCCAATTGCTCGGGCTTACCGATATCCCTCCAGCGGTAGTCATCGATCCGGTACGGCAGGATCCGCGCGCCTTCCCCGGCCAGTCGCAGATACGGATCCAGGATTGAGAAAGCGCCGCGCTCCGTCATAGCGTCGAGGAATTCCGACGAAATAATGTGTACGCCACCGAAAGCGAGCTTCCGCACCTCACCTATCGCGTCGCGTGCCCGGATGTCCAGGCCTTTCCGCTCATCGGTTCTCCCGAGCAGGCCCTCGTCATCGAACAGCAGGTAACGAGAGGTCACCCGTTCCATGACGGCCAGCGTCGCTAGCGGCGAGGCCGCGAGGTGCCGGTGCCGCATATCGTTGAGCGGGAAATCCGTAAGTATGTCGGTGTTATGTAGGAAGAACGGCTCAGACCTCCGCAGTAGATGCGCCGCCGCGAGCAGGCCGCCGCCCGTCTCGAGTGGCTGGTCCGGTTCGGGTGAGAAGGCGACCTCGATGCCGAAGCTGTTGCGGTCGGCGACGAACTGCTCTATCTGCTCACCCAGGTGGTGGGTGTTGATGATGAGGCGGTCAGCGCCTGCGGCTATGAGACGTCGCGCGACGATCTCAAGTATCGGGACGCCGTCTATTTCGACGAGTGCCTTGGGTATTCTGTTGGTGAGCGGGCGCAGCCGGGTTCCCAGCCCGGCCGCTAGGAGCATCGCGTCCACTCAGGGTCTGGCCTTCGGCCAGCTCTGCTCCTCGCGATGGGCGAGGCGGACGTGGATACCGGGGTGACCCGTCTGTAGATGGCGAGCGAGGCGTTCGGCGAAGTAAACCGACCTGTGCTGCCCACCCGTGCACCCGAAGTGGATGCTGAGGCTATTGAACCCGCGTGTGAGATAGGTGCGCACCTGATTCTCGACCAGGCCACTCACATTGTCCCAGAATTCGCGCACATCGGGCGATCCTTCCAGGAAGCTGATTACATCCTCGTCGCGACCGCATAAGTGGGTGTACTCGGCGTAGCGACCAGGGTTGTGGAGTGCGCGACAGTCGAAGACGAAACCACCGCCGTGACCACTGGTATCTTCCGGATAGCCCTGCTTGTAGCTAAAGCTTCCGATGTTGACGGTTAGTCCTGGCTCGGCCTGCACAGGGCGGCGGCGCAGGGACTCGGACGCGCAGATCCGCTCGAACACGGCCTCGAGCTCGGGCAGCTCCAGCGGCATCCCGTCTCTGGAGAGGAGCTGCTCGACGTTTGCGATCGCGGGCGGAACACTCTCCAGGAAGCGCGACTTCCGCTCGAAGAAGCCGCGGTAGCCGTACGCGCCCATCGCCTGC
>DASSKB010000051.1:0-3505 GCA_035690925.1 Longimicrobiaceae bacterium | reverse complement strand
CGGGGTTCGTATCGTCGAATCGGAGATGACATCGACCACCGTTCTCCGCCGCTATCCCGAAGTTCAGGACGATGGACTTGGCATGCCCGATGTGCAGGAATCCGTTGGGTTCGGGCGGGAACCGCGTTACTATCTCGCTGTGCTTCCCCGATCCGAGGTCCTCCGCTACAATCGTTCGGATGAAGTCATGGCCTGGAGGGCTGGCTGCCGAATGTTCGCCGCTTCTGGTGCTCACGTTGGATCTGCGCCCCTGATTATGGTGGAATGCTCCTCGCATACGAAGAATATCAGCGGGCGCGGCGAACTACAACTTGACGCGACCGCTGACCGCGGCCATCCTGCGCTCCGGAAACCGCTCCTTACCCGAATCTGAATTTACCGACAATGACCGTATCTCCACCCCGTGTTCGTTTCGCCCCCAGCCCAACCGGTTATCTGCATGTGGGTGGCGCGCGTACAGCCCTTTTCAACTGGCTTTTCGCACGCAAGGAGGGCGGTGTCTTCGTCCTTCGCATCGAGGACACCGACCGCGCACGCTCGAGCGACGAGATGACGGAGGCGATTCTGGATGGATTGAGCTGGCTCGGCCTGGACTGGGACGAAGGACCCTTTCACCAGGCCGACGGCTTCGAGACGCACCGGGCGGCGGTCGAGAGGCTTCTCGCCTCGGGCACCGCGTACCGCTGCTTCTGTACGCAGGAGGAGCTCCAGAAGCGGCGGGCCGCAGAAGGCTCGACCGATCCGGACGCATACCGCTACGATCGCAGCTGCCTCCGTCTGGATGCCGATGATTCAACGCGGCGCGCCCAGGCGGGTGAACCCTTCGCCGTTCGCTTCGAAGTCCCGCCCGGCACAACCCGCTGGGACGACGCTGTACATGGTGAGAGTACTTTCCGCAACGAGGACATAGAGGATTTCATAATTCTCCGGACGGACGGCACGCCCACTTACAACCTGGCTGTCGTCTCGGACGATATCGAGATGGCTATCACACACGTCATCCGTGGCGATGACCATCTGTCCAACACACCAAAGCAGATTCTCCTTTATGAGGCGCTCGGCGCCACGGTTCCCACCTTCGTCCACCTGCCGATGATCCTGGGTCCGGACGGAAAGCGCCTCTCCAAACGCCATGGAGCGACCTCCGTAGGCGAGTACCGGCAGGACGGAATACTTTCGGAAGCGCTCGTCAACTTCCTGGCCCTCCTCGGCTGGTCCACCGGAGATGACCAGGAAATCATGTCCGCGTCCGACCTGGTTTCTCGTTTCAGTCTGGAGCGCATCAACAGGAAGAGCGCGGTTTTCGACACCGAGAAACTCGAGTGGATGAGCGGCCAGCATATATCACTCGCGCGTTCAGCAGATCTTCTTCCTCTGGTTGCCGGAGATCTCGTCTCCGAAGGGCTCCTGAGCCAGCAGGAGATCGAGAGCAGAGCCGACTGGCTTCACGGCATCATCGACCTGGTCAAAGTGCGTGCACGCACCCTCGGTGCGATAGTCGATACCATGCGGCCATTCATCGAACCCACCATCGAATACGAACGCGCCGCCGTCGAGAAGCACTGGAAGGATCCCGCGCTGGTAGCAAAGCGCCTGACGGTCATTCGAGACGATTTGAACGAGCTCGACGATTGGCAGCCCGCAGCAATCGAGGCAACGCTGCGAAGTGCCGCCGAGCGGCTCGGCGTCGGTTTCGGCAAAGTCGTCCATCCACTGCGGCTCGCACTGACCGGCGCGTCTGTCAGCCCCGGCATCGATGTGGTCGTAGCCGCCATGGGCCGCGAGATGACCAGCGCACGATTATCAGCTGCGATAGAGGCGCTGACAGCGAGCGGAAACGACAATAATTTGGCGGAAGATGACGGTTGACATGCGACGAAACGCCGCCTAGTTTCCTTCTTGAGGGCATGGCAGCAGGCGCGTCGACTCGTTATAGGATCAGGAGTTCGGATATGCGGGAACCACTTACTAAAACTGAGCACCGAATTCTCGATTACCTCGTCGACTATCTGACTCGTAATACCTATCAACCCAGCATTCGCGAGATCGGCAAGCGTTTCTCCATCAAGTCCACGAAGACGGTATCGGAGCACCTTCAGGCACTCGCCGACAAGGGGTACATCGAGCGGGAGGCCTCGCGTTCACGGGGAGTTAAGATCCTGGATCTGGACCTTGCTCGCGAGGTGGTGTCCGTGCCATCCTACGGAAAGATCGCCGCTGGCCAGCCCGCGCTGATGCCGGATCATATCACCGATCGCTTTACCATAGATCCCAAGCTGGCCGGCTCGCCAGACGCGTTCTTCCTCCAGGTTGCGGGTGAGAGCATGGAGGGGATGGGGATGTTGGATGGCGATCTGGTCCTGGTAGATCCGGTACCTGTCGACGATCTGGAGAACGGCGATATAATCGCCGCGCGTCTGGGTGGGGAGGGCACGGTGAAGCGCTTCTTCACGCGGGACGGAAAGATAGTGCTGGAGCCGGCCAATCCTGACTTCGCCCCCATGTTCGTGCACGACTATGACGATTTCGTTGTGCTGGGTCGTGTCACGGGACTCTTCCGCCAGTTCACGCCCGCTCAGACGAAAGCCATCGGCGGCTGATCCATACCTGAAGAATGTGCTGGACCTCGACGAATCATCGTTGGGGTCTTTTTTCTTGGGACCTGCAATGGTAGAAAAGACAGCTGAAGATTGGATGGATCTCGCCCTCGAACAGGCGAGGATGGCGGGGGCCGTTGGGGAGGTGCCTGTGGGAGCGGTAGTAGTGCATGGCGGCAAGGTCGTGGCGACAGGCCACAATCTCACCCACACCAACAATGATCCATCGGCGCACGCGGAGATGGTGGCGATCCGTCGGGCTGCGGAAGCGACCGGTCACTGGCGCCTGCTGGGCTGTACCCTTTACGTGACACTGGAACCGTGCGCTATGTGCGCGGGAGCCATCGTCCTGGCGCGCATCCCGCAGCTCATTTTCGGCGCGGCAGACCCGAAGGCGGGGATGTGTGGCTCGCTGGACAACGTGGTCCAGGATAGCCGCCTGAATCACCGGGTCGAGCTGGTGAGCGGCGTGCGCGGTGAGGAGGCGGGTGATCTATTGAGAAACTTCTTCCGAGCGCGCCGCGCGGACGCTAGAACATCGCTGTGATCCGCGCGGCTGCAAACGTCTGCGCCCGGTGACAGTTCACGGCTGAGAGTACAGTGCGGGATCTTCCTTTACCTGCTCTCCAACGAAACGGAGCACGGCCCAGAGTATAAGCGTTCCCAGAATCAGGGAGATCCAGGGGCTGAGTCCGTAGGCTGTGGGGACGTCGCCTACAGTCATCCCTACCGCCGCGACTATGAGAGCGTACGGCAGCTGGGTTCGTACGTGGTCCATATGATCGCACGCAGACGCCATCGAGCTCATTACCGTGGTATCGGAAATCGGCGAGCAGTGATCGCCGAAGATGGATCCGGCGAGGACGGACGAAATGACCCCCAGAAGTATAGTGTAGTGGCCGCCGACC
>DASSKB010000050.1:0-4303 GCA_035690925.1 Longimicrobiaceae bacterium | reverse complement strand
GAAAGAAATTGATTGCGAAAAGGATAAGTGCGCCGATCAGGGCGGCTATGGCCATTTGATTCGTGGTTACCGCATCATTTTTCCGCGTGCTCATCCGGATGCGGTGTCCAGATTCGGTGGGCTCGATCTCGACGCGAAGATTTCCGTTGCGCCACTCGCGCAACGACCCTTCCGAGCTCGTCTTCCCCCGAGCGCCGAAAGTTTCTCTGATCTCTGCGATGAGCATACCCCATTCGTGGTCGGTCGGCGCCCGCGGAAGGTCGAAAGTGCGGCCGACGGAGATCGGCATCCCCAGGTCGGACTTTCGAGGTCGAGCGGTCCGCCGCAGATCGAGCGCCGAGGCTGCGGCGGCGATCCTCTCCGGCGCGACGCCGACCTCACGGCCGATTGCCTGCAATTCTTCGAGGGTAAGGCCCTGCGCCGGTGAGCGGGCGGGCGCGCGGGTGGTCGGGGGGGTGGCGGCGGCTTCGAATATCTCCGCTATCTCTTCTTCGTGGTACCGACGCTCATCTGTCATCATTCAACCTCGGGAGGGGATGCCTGCGTCATTGACTATCCTGCACATTGCTGCCAGCCGGGCCGTATTCCGGTAAGCTTATGTCGTCGATCAGGTCGCGACCGATAAAATATTGCGCAACCAGAGGAATCCGGAAGAGTCGCGTCACCAGGTTACGAAACTCAATGCCAAGTGCGGTTCTCGGAACGAAGGAGGATGCGAAGCTGGCGGCTGATTCCTGTTTCCGCCTCAGAAACGGCATCAGGCGCTCTTCATAGCGGCGAAAAGCTGTGATATAATCGCCCTCGCACGCGCTGAGCTCGCCCGCGAGCACGTATGCTTCTACCATGGCCAGGCCGGTGCCCTCGCCAGCCAGGAGTGAAACGCATGCCGCGGCGTCTCCGATCAGCGTCGTTCGACCTGTTGTCCACCGATTCATGCGGATCTGGCTGACACTGTCGAAGTAGATATCTCCCGCCTCCTCCATCTCTCCCGAAATTTGAGGCCACTCCCATCCGATCCCATCGAATACCTCCCTCACGATGGCTTTACGTCCGCTATCGGTGGATGGTTTCTCCGACGGCAGGTAATCGTCGCGAAAAACGCAGAGGAAGAGCGTTCTATCACCCCGCATGGAGAAGCGGGAGACCTGCCTGCCGGGTACAGCGTGGGTAAGGTAGACCAGTTCATCCCGCGGTCCATAACCCTCGGCCTCGAAAGCCGCGATATGGTAGCCGAGTGGCACCTCGAAGTCCTGCTCGGCGCCAAATGCGAGCTCTCGCACGCGTGAATGGAGGCCGTCTGCCCCGATGACGAGGTCGAACTCGCGCGTCGGGGCCTTCTCGAACGCGACGCGAACGCAGCCGTCCTCCTCCGCCAATCCAGCTACCGAGTCACCGAAGATAGTCTCGACCTCGTCATCGAGCGCGCCGTATATCGCGCTCGCGAGATCTGAGCGGAGTAGGCTCGTGAAGCGGCCCCCGGTCGAGCGGGCGAATACGTCGGCATCGAATCCACCGACCTTGCGGCCAGCGTCATCAACCAATCTCACCTCGTCGACCTTGTATCCGAGTTCCAGGATACGGGGGAGAAGCCCCATTTTTTCGGCGATAGTGTAACCGGCACCCCAGAAGTCGATGATATACCCGCCGTGGCGCGGCTCTGGCGATTGCTCGATGAGACACACCTCATGGCCGGACTTCCGCAGCCAGAACGCGAGCGTTGGACCGGCAATCCCGGCACCATTTATCGCGCATTTCATCTCGTCTCCGTTCTCAACGCATTTCCAGCAGCTGCAATAGGTGGTCGCTCACCAGGTGCGGCGTGACACATTGCGTCGTGGCGATGCAACAGCCGGCGCGCCATAACGTAGACTAACCGACAGCGACAGCTGTGGGAACCCCGGGCGGCGAATGAATTGTACGGCCGTTCGGCGAAATTTTTTATCCTTTTGAGAGGTGCTTCGACGGGTGGAGTACGATCCTTGCACGTGGTGATTCGCTCGGAGCAGGAAAAACGCACACCCGGTAAGAGGACGACGACAAATGGCACGAGCGACAGGGACAGTAGAGCGCTTCATGGACGACAAGGGCTTCGGCTTCATCAAGCCCGACGAGGGTGACAAGGATGTCTTCGTCCACCACTCGGCAATCGGAGGAAGTGGGTTCAAATCGCTCGCGCAGGGACAGCGAGTAGAATTCGACCTCGTACAGGATCCGAAGGGCCCGCGAGCAGAGAATGTAGAGCCGCTGAACGAGTAGGAACGCGGCACTCGCAGGACTGTTTACGCGGGGAGTATCTACATCCGTGACGTGGTGGCGCCTGGTGCCCCTGCCGGCATCTCCACCGCGTCACGGATGCTGGTAGTCGATCCGGTGGATTCAGATCGACTGCAGCACCTGCTTGTAAACCTCCCTGGTCTGCCGTGATGGGTGTACGCCGAGCTCTTCCGAGATAAGCTTACGGCATTCTTCATATACCCTCAGAGCCTCCGCTGCATTTCCGGCCCGATCGTGGGCGCGCATCAGCAACTGATAGCAGGTTTCGCGGAACGGCTCGAGCGAAATAGCGTCTCTAGCGGCCTCCACTGCCAGGGAGTGCTCGTTATTCCACATGTAGACCTCTGCCCTGCACTCCAGTGCCCGGATGAGGATGTTACGTTGTTTGTCCCTGCGGCGCTCCACCCATTCACCTTCCTCACCCGGCAGAAAAGGACGTCGCGCGATGTGATGGGCCACTGCCGACGGGCCGTATGCTGATGCGTGACTGCCCGCCTTGAGAGCAGCCTCCGCCTGGTGAATGCTATCTGCTGCGGCCTCCAGGTCCACCCACGACCGCTGTGGCAGACGAAGCTCATAGCAGCCCAGTGCTCCCGTGAGCGTTCTGGACCCCTCCAGGCCCGCGCCGATCAGGAGCGAACGGATTTTACTGATGATCACGCTCAGGGAGGTATCCCACGATGGAGGAAGTCTCCTCGGCCAGAGCACTTCCGCCAGCTCGGATCGGGTGACCGCCCGATTCCGCTCGCTTACCAGAAAGGCGAACGCGAGCCGCGCCTGCTGGCTCGGAAAGGCGCTCTGATCGATGAGCGCTTCGTCTGCCTCGAAGCAGACCCGACCGGTGAGATAAATTCGCAGCGAGCTTGGCCCCAAAGTACCTCCAAGGTCATTCCAAGATAACCACAAGCCCCGCAACTTATACTGTCGGCTACCCGAAGTACGTACGCAAAACCCTCAACGGAGAAACACCTCATGGCACAGAAACAGGTATCGTGCGACTGCGGCAAGACCATCCGCGAGAACACCGACGACCAGCTGGTTGCCGCGGTTCAGGATCACGCGCGCACCGTCCATAACATGGAGATGAGCCGGGATGACGTTCTCGCCATGGCCGAGCCCGCCTGACAGGGTTCAGCCGATCAGCCCCTCGGCGTACTGGGGTATGAGCGCCACGACAGTGAAGTGGATAAGCCGTCCGGCGGTGCCTATCAGCACGAAGGTCACTATGCCCATGCCGATTGTACCGCAAGCAACCGACATGACGTAGAGTGGCGGCAGTCCAAAGGTGGCGCTGCTGAACAGAACTGCGCGCGAAAGCCAGGGCCGATGCTCCAGCTTCGCGCGCAGTTTCGCTACGCCGCTTCTTATGCGATCGTGTTTGATTCGCAGGACGCCGCGCCCCCCGTAGAACATCGCGACCTTCCCTACCATCTGCCCGAGCGTGGCCATGACCACGAGCGGCGCGAGATACGTCGGCGGGCTCAGCGCCACGGCTGAGAGCAGATATATCTCGGTGTTGATGACGGGAATGATCGCGCCCGCAACGCAGACAGCGAATGTAGTGGCGCAAACTATTATCAGGGTCATGTAGGTTAATTGTCTCATTGCCAGGCGGCGCCCGCAAGGTGTCCGCGCAAGTGTTGCCGCCCCACCACTTGCAGAAGCTCTGCTGGAAGCGTACTCTCCGGCGTCATCCTCATTCCCCCGGTAAATTCCAGGCGCAGGAGCTGGTCCGTGCGTTACCTCGTCATCCTGACCATCGTAGGATGGTCGGTAGCAAGTCAGCCAACTCCGTCATCAGCCCAGGTCGCGTCAGCCAGTAGCGAACGGGTTGATGCGCGGCCCTCGTTCGCACAACCGGCCATCTCTCCGGATAAAGCCGAGATTGCGTTCGTGCACGGCGGCGACATCTGGGCTGTTCCGGGAACGGGCGGGACCGCCCGGCTCCTCATAGCGAACGCCGCCAACGAGTCGCGCCCGCTATACGCGCCTGACGGGGAGCGACTGGCGTTCATGTCGGATCGGGCGG
>DASSKB010000049.1:0-13667 GCA_035690925.1 Longimicrobiaceae bacterium | reverse complement strand
CAATAACGGGTCTCCGCCGTCGCCAGCGCCGATTCGGCGACAGACCGAGAAGATTAACGGCAGATCGGGGTTATGTCAAGCCGCGGAGGGATTGGAGGGACTCTCCCGAAGGGAGGGACTTGTGTTCAAATAGTGCGGGAGTGCGGGAGTGCGAAAGTGCGGGGTCGAAAGCCCGGATCACGCCGATCTTCTGGCGCTACCGAACTCCCGCACTCCCGCACTTTCGCACTTCGCACCCGGTGGGGTGGTAACTTACCCTCTAGACTTCGACCTCCACCGGGATCTCTTCCGGCTGGGCGGCTTCGTCCGGTCCAAACTCCACGTCCTGGTACCGATAGGTGCCGGTACCGGCCGGGATGAGGTGACCGATGATGATATTCTCCTTGAGCCCGATCAGATCGTCACGCGAGCCGCGGATGGCGGCGTCGGTCAGCACCCTGGTGGTCTCCTGGAAGGAGGCGGCGCTGATAAACGACTGAGTTGTCAGGGATGCCTTGGTGATACCGAGCAGAAGCGGCTCGGACCTCGTCGGCTGACCGCCACCGCTGATCGTCGTCTCGTTGGTGTCGAGGAACGTCTGGCGGTCTACGGTTTCTCCCTCGAGGAACTCTGTGCTGCCCGGGTCCACGATGCGCACCTTCTGGAGCATCTGGCGAACGATGACGCCGATGTGCTTATCGTTGATCTTCACGCCCTGCAGGCGGTAGACCTCCTGCACCTCGTTGAGGAGGTACTCCTGCACCGCGCGTGGCCCCTTGATTTTGAGGATGTCGTGCGGGTTGACCGGCCCCTCGGAGAGGCGGTCGCCGGCGCGAACGAAGTCACCTTCATGTACTCGAAGGTGCTTGCCTACCGGAACCTCGTACACCCGCTCATCACCCGTCTCGGGGATGACGATGACCTCGCGCTTGGCCCGCTTGATGTCGCCGAAGCGAACGGATCCATCCACCTCGGTAATCACCGCCGGCTCCTTCGGGCGCCTGGCCTCGAAGAGCTCGGCGATGCGCGGCAGACCGCCCGTGATGTCGCGCGTCTTGTATGCTTCCCGCGCGATCTTGGCGAGCGTGGCGCCCGACTCGATCTTTTCCCCGTCGCGCACGGTGAGCTGCGCGCCTACTGGAATGATGAACTCGCGAAGCTTCTCGCCCGAGTCGTCACGAATCTCGATCATCGGGTGGAGCTTCTTGTTACGATCCTCGATGATAACGAGCTGACGGCGACCGGTGGACTCATCGAGCTCCTCGCGCACCGTCTCCTCGTCCGCGATGTCGATGAAGTGCACTGTCCCACCGAAGTCCGCGACGATGGGCTCACTGTAGGGATCCCATGAGAACAGCAGGTCTCCGACTTCCACCGGCGCGTCCGCCTCGACCGATATGACAGCGCCGTATGGCACTGCCAGGCGCGAGCGAACCGCACCCTCGGCCGTTCGCATGAGGATCTCTCCCTCACGGCTGGTAACGATGCGCTGCTCCGAAGGCGTATCCACCGTGGTTATCCGCTCGAAGATGGCGGTTCCCGCCACCTTACTCCGGCGCTGTGTCTGCGCCGCAATGCGGGAAGATGTACCACCGATGTGGAACGTGCGCAGCGTGAGCTGCGTGCCCGGCTCGCCGATCGACTGGGCGGCGACGATGCCGACTGCCTCGCCGATGTCGACCATACCCATGGTGGCCAGGTTCCGGCCGTAGCACTGCCGGCAAAGTCCGCGGCGTGCCTCACAGGTGAGCACCGTCCGCACCTTGACTGACGGAATCCCCGCGTCCTCGATGACGTCGGCGGCGTCCTCGTCTATCAGCTCGCCGGCGGCCACTATGAGCTCGGAGTCGATGGTATCGACGATGTCTTCGAGCGCGACCAGGCCGACGATGCGGTCCTTGAGCGGCTCGACGACGTCCTCGCCCTCCTTGAGGGCGGCCACTTCCATACCCAGAACTGTACCGCAGTCGTCCTCGGATATCGTCATGTCCTGCGCGACATCCACCAGTCGGCGGGTGAGGTAGCCGGCGTCCGCGGTCTTGAGCGCCGTATCGGCCAGACCCTTCCGCGCTCCGTGCGTGGAGATGAAGTACTCAAGCACGGTGAGTCCTTCACGGAAGTTGGATTTGATCGGCGACTCGATGATCTCGCCGATTCCACCGGTGAGCTTCTTCTGTGGCTTGGCCATGAGCCCACGCATACCGGCCAGCTGACGCATCTGGTCGCGCGAGCCTCGCGCGCCCGAGTTCATCATCATATACACCGGATTGAAACCGCCACGCGACTGCCCGAGTCGGCTCACCATCGCGTCCGCCACGTCGTTGTTGGCGTGCGTCCAGGTATCGATAACCTTGTTGTAGCGCTCGCCGTTCGATATCACGCCATTTGAATAGGCGCGTGTGAATCTGGCGACGTCGTCCTCGGCCTCGCTGAGGATCTGCTCCTTCTCGGCCGGGATCTCCATATCTTCGATTCCGACCGACACACCACCGTACGTGGAGTAGCGGAATCCGAAGTCCTTCAGGGCGTCCAGGAATACCGTTGTACGCCCGAGTCCAACCTCTCGGTAGGCGTTGAAGATGATATCGCCGAGCTCCTTCTTGCCCATGGTAGTGTTCCAGAACCCGAGCTCCGGCGGCACGACCGAGTTGAATATCACCCGGCCGACAGTGGTCGGAACCCATTGCGCCTTGCGGACGGCCGCGTCCTCGTCGACGGGCATGCCCACGGGATCGAGCCAGTAGTATATTGGCGTGTGGAACTCTACGCGTCCGTGATCCAGTGCCATCTCGAGCTCCGCTACTGAGCCGAAATGTGGGATCATGAGCGCGCCATCCCGCTTCTTCGCGGATTTTTCCATCTCCGCCTTTGCCGCGGCGAACGACTCGGCGAAGCCTTCGACCTCTTTGGTGAGCCAGTAGCAGCCGATAACTATGTCCTGCGTCGGCGCGGCGATGGGCCGACCGTTGGACGGAAGCAGGATGTTGTTGCTCGAAAGCATGAGCACCCGCGCTTCGAGCTGCGCCTCGAACGATAGCGGCACGTGCACAGCCATCTGGTCGCCGTCGAAGTCCGCGTTGAACGCGGCGCAGACGAGCGGGTGGATCCGGATGGCCTTACCCTCTACCAGCACCGGCTCGAAAGCCTGGATGCCGAGACGGTGAAGTGTAGGCGCGCGGTTGAGGAGCACCGGGTGGTCCCGGATGATGTCCTCGAGCACCTCGTAAACCTTCGGGTCGTCACGCTCCACGATCTTCTTCGCGCGCTTCACAGTCTCCGCGGCGCCTCGCTTCTCCAGCTCGTGTATGATGAACGGCTTGAATAGCTCGACCGCCATGGCCTTCGGCAGGCCGCACTGGTGCAGCTTCAGCTCCGGCCCGACCACTATGACCGAACGGCCGGAGTAGTCCACGCGCTTACCGAGCAGGTTCTGGCGGAAGCGGCCCTGCTTGCCCTTGAGCATGTCCGACAGCGACTTCAGCGGGCGCTTGCCACGCCCACGGATCGCCTTCGAGCGGCGGCCGTTGTCGAACAGTGCATCCACCGCCTCCTGCAGCATGCGCTTCTCATTGCGGAGGATGACTTCCGGCGCACGCATCTCCATCAGCTTCTTCAACCGGTTATTACGGTTGATAACGCGCCGATACAGATCATTCAAATCCGAGGTCGCGAAGCGCCCACCATCCAGCGGTACCAGCGGACGGAGGTCCGGCGGGATGACCGGCACTACGTCCATGATCATCCACTCGGGACGGTTCCGCTCGCTCGGGATCTTGCCCGAGTTGCGGATAGCGTCGATGACCTTCAGACGCTTGAGCGTCTGCTTCTTACGATGCTGACTCGTCTCGTTGATGACCTGCGTGCGCAGCTCCTCGGCGAGAGTGTCCACGTCGAGCTGACCGAGCAGATCGCGCACCGCCTCAGCGCCAATGTCCGCCTTGAACTCGGTGTCACCATCCTCCTTGGCCTTCTCGCGGAGGGCGATGTACTCCTCCTCGTCCAGCGCCTGCGAGTGCTTGACATCCTGCTGCCCCGGGTTGGTCACCACGTACGCCGCGTAGTAGATGACCTTCTCGAGATCGCGAAGTGTCATGCCAAGCAGATAACCCATCTGCGACGGCAGCGTCTTGAACAGCCAGATATGCGCGACCGGCACAGCGAGCTCGATGTGTCCCATGCGCTCGCGGCGCACCTTCGACAGAGTGACTTCAACGCCACACTTGTCGCAGATCATGCCGCGGTAGCGGATGCGCTTGAACTTTCCGCAGTGACACTCCCAGTCCTTTACCGGGCCGAAGATCCGCTCACAGAACAACCCGTCGCGCTCCGGCTTGAAGGAGCGATAGTTGATCGTCTCGGGCTTAACGACTTCGCCGTAGCTCCAGGACCGGATCTCGTCCGGCGAAGCCAGCTTCACCTGGATGAAGTTGAAGTCTGTGGCCCGAGTCTCACGATTGCGGGGAAAGTCGATCATGTAGGTGGCCCCCTGTTTTATTTGCTGCGAGCGGCGATGAGCGCGCCCGAAAGTGTATTGAAGCTATCAGCTATCAGCTTAACTGCCGTTCTCCGCTGGCATCTTGCTGTGCCTCCGGAGCTATCAGCTTCAAGCTGATAGCTGATAGCTCCGTTCCCCTAACTCCCCAGCGTCACACTTATCCCCAGCGCCTGAAGCTCCTTCACCAGCACATTGAAGCTCTCGGGCAGACCCGGTTCGGGCAGGTTCTCGCCCTTGACTATCGCTTCGTAGACTCTGGATCGTCCGTTCACATCGTCGGACTTCACCGTGAGAATCTCCTGAAGAGTGTGTGCTGCACCGTATGCTTCCAGTGCCCAGACTTCCATCTCTCCGAAGCGCTGACCGCCGAACTGCGCCTTACCGGCGAGCGGCTGCTGGGTGACCAGCGAGTACGGCCCGATACTCCGCGCGTGGATCTTGTCGTCCACCAGGTGCGAGAGCTTGAGCATGTAAATAGCCCCGACGGTTACCGGCGACTTGAACTGCTTGCCGGATCGGCCGTCGCGGAGCCACACCTTACCGCCCGGTGTTAGACCGGCGCGCGCCATGTGCTCTTCTATGGCATCGTTCAGGCCGGCGCCTGACTTGGACTTCTTCAGCGCGGCGGCGGCCGGGAACTCGCTCTTGTTCTCCGGATCCTCCCGTGCCGACAGCTCTTCCGTGGCGGCCAGGATGTACGTCCTGAGCGACTTGAGCTGGTCCTCGACCTCCTTGGAAGTCGTAGGCGCGCCGATGAGCCTATCGATCGACCGGCCGATCCCCTGCTCTGGGTATGGCTCGCCGCCCTGCGGTAACGCCTGAACGGCGGCTACCAGACCGCGCGCGTCTTCGAGCTCGAAGGTTGGCGGCTCGGCCTGAATATTCAGTGCCTGACGCGCCCACTTGACTCCAGCCAGCCGGAGCAGCACACCCGTTTCATCTTCCGAGGCCCCCTGGAATACCGGGGTTTTCGCCTCGAACCCGAGCGTCTTCGCGACCCAGCCGAGGTGGGTTTCGAGGATCTGCCCCACGTTCATTCGGCTGGGTACACCGAGCGGGTTCAGACAGACATCCACAGACCGACCGTCGGGAAGGAACGGCATGTCCTCCTCCGGCACGATGCGCGCGATGATGCCCTTATTGCCGTGCCGCCCGGCCATCTTGTCGCCCACCGAGATCTTCCGCTTCTCAGCGAGATAGACCTTCACCAGCTGGACAACACCCGGCGGGAGCTCGTCCGGCTGGAAGACCTTATCGATCTGATCTTCCGTACGCTGGCGAACCCTTTCTATGCGGCGCTTGCTCTCGTCGATGAGGCGACGGAGCTTTTCATTGGTATCCTTATCCGAGACCTTGAGCGTTGTCAGGTCCAGGTCCTTGAGGCTCAGCCCGTCCACCACCTTGGCGTTGAGCTTGGTGCCTTCGTCCAGGAACGGCTCCACCGTGCCACGCTTGAGGAACAGAGCGACCGTTTTACCGCGGATCAGCTCCTTGATCTCCTCGTCGCGCGCGTCGGAGATACGACCGATCTCCGAGCGCTCGTAGCTGCGCAGCTCGCCGATTCTCTGGCCGTGCTCCTTCTCCAGCAGCGGATCGTCGATGCGACGCGAGAACACCTTCACGTCGATGACCGTTCCCTCTACGCCGGGTGGAACCTTCAGCGACGAATCCTTCACGTCTTTGGCCTTCTCGCCGAAGATAGCTGTAAGCAGCTTCTCTTCGGGCGAAAGCTCGGTCTCCCCCTTCGGGGTGATCTTGCCGACCAGAATGTCGCCTGCCTTCACCCGCGCGCCGATGCGTATCACCCCGCGCTCGTCGAGATCGATGAGCGACTCCTCAGCGACGTTGGGGATTTCCCGGGTGATCTCCTCCATGCCGCGCTTGGTATCGCGGACCTGAAGTTCGAGCTCCTGAATGTGGATGGACGTATATACGTCGTCCTTCACCAGGCGCTCGGAGAGGACAATGGCATCCTCGAAGTTGTGTCCGTACCATGGCATGAAGGCGACCAGCAGATTCCGGCCGAGCGCGAGCTCGCCGTTATCTGTCGAAGCGCCATCGGCCAGGATATCACCACGTTTCACCTCCTGACCCTTACGGACCAGTGGGCGCTGATTGATGGCGGTGTCCTGATTGGTACGCCAGTATTTCTTCATTCGGTAGCGGTCGAACTGTGCGAGCCGCCTGAGCGGTTCCGCGGCAGCGACCGACTGGTCCGAGCCGGTGTCGATAAGAACGTGATCGGCCGTGACCTCCTGAACGATCCCGGATCGGCGTGCGATTACAACGGATCCGGAGTCGCGCGCGGCAGTCTCCTCGAGCCCCGTCCCGACCAATGGTGCGTCGGGGAACAGGAGCGGGACCGCCTGGCGCTGCATGTTGGAGCCCATCAGCGCGCGGTTGGCGTCATCGTGCTCCAGGAACGGAATCAGCGCCGCTGCAACGGAAACGAGCTGATCCGGCGCAACGTCCATGTAGTCTATTTCACTCTCGCGCAGAAGCGGGAAGTCACCGCGCTCACGACAGAGAATGAACTCGTTGAGGAACGTTCCGTCGGCACCGAGCGGAGCATTTGCCTGAGCGATCCGGGCGAGCTCCTCCTCGTTGGCCGAAAGCCAGGCGGTGATCTTGGTCACTACCGGCTTCACGAACGTCAGTTCTCCCTGCGCCACGAGCGCTACGCGGCCGACATCCGACGGCGAAACGAGCGCTGGAATGCCGTTGGTGTACTCCACTCCTACCTTACCCGGCGCGTTGTCAGGCGCTTCGCCCTTCTGAAGGCCTTCCATCTGCTGGGCGTACAGCTTGTCGGCCACCTCTTCCGTGAGGACGGTGCCCGGCACAGCCAGTATAGCCGAGTTCTCCGGGCGGAATACCCGCACCGGAAGTGTGGCCGGGTTGCGAATAGTCTCCGGTGCCACGCCGCGCGCCTCTGCACCGGCTCGGCGGGATACCACACGTACCAGATTGACCGGGTGATCCGCCAGTCGCTGTGACATCTCCTCGGTGATACGCTCACCACGCCTGGCGATGACCGGCATCGCGTCGGCTTCGGCTTCCCACTCCGTCTGGAGGATCTCGCCAGCCAGTAGCCGCGGGAACAGCACGCTCCAGTCGCGAACGTCCTCAGCCAGCTCCGCGCCGACGATCATCTGACGGAAGAGATCGCGCCCCTGATCGGCGTCGATATTGGCACCAGCTTTGGCGAACACCTTCGTCCGTTCACCAAGCACGAGGCGAAGCGATTCCTGGAGCTTCACGCTCGTCGGATACTTCAGGACCGCGCGCACCACCTTGCGGTACGGCGTCTCGATGAACCCGAGGTCGTTGATGCGCGAATATGTTGTGAGACTGTTGATAAGGCCGATGTTCGGGCCTTCCGGTGTCTCGATCGGGCACATACGCCCGTAGTGCGAATAGTGTACGTCACGGACTTCGAACCCTGCACGCTCGCGCGTCAGGCCGCCCGGCCCAAGCGCGGAGAGCCGCCGCTTATGCGTTAGCTCGGCTAGCGGGTTGGTCTGGTCCATGAACTGACTCAGCTGCGAAGATCCGAAGAACTGCTGGATCACAGCCGATACAGTACGCGCGTTGACGAGATCGTCGATATTGATCTTGTCGGGATCCGATACAATGGACATCCGCTCCCTGACGAGCCGCGCCATGCGTGACAGCCCGACCGAGAACTGGTTGGCGATCAGCTCGCCCACCGACCTCACCCGGCGGTTGCCCAGGTGGTCGATGTCGTCAGTGTACCCACGACCCTCGTGGAGCTCGACGAGGTTGAACAGGATCGCCAGAACATCCTGGGCCGTCAGCGCGGTCATGCCGGCCGGTGGCGCCGAGAAGTTCAGTGATTCGAAAGCACCGAGTAGTCGCTGATTGATCTTGTAACGACCAACGCGACCAAGATCGTAGCGCTTGTTGAGCGACTCTTCCGAGTACTCGCCATAGTCCGAGCGCGCCTTCTCGCTGCCCTGCACGAGCTCGCCGGCCGCGACCATCGCAGAGCGCGGCTGAAAGAGCAGACGCCAGACGGCCGTGTAAACCTGGAGAATCCGCGAGAGGTCGTACACCAGCACCTTCGCCGGCTTGGCTGTTTTCTCGGCCCGCTCGTCGCGGAAGTTCTCCCATACGTACTTGATCCCGCGCTCCTGCGCGAAACGCAACATCCGCTCCTCCGTGGAGCGCTGCATTTCACGAGCAACCGGCTCGGCTGTCGAGTTCTCCTCATCCGTCCAGAGGCGGAGGAAGTCGGAGATGTGAGCTATCTTCTCGGTTGCGCCGAAGAAATCATCTTCCGACCAGACATCCGGCGACGGCGCCGTTCCGGGCCGCAGCAGATTGTGAATCGCGAAGAGTGAATCCAGCGTGCCGAAAGTCGGGTCCTTGGCGAGCGTTGCACGGAGCGTATTGCCTCCATGCGCCGGCGGCTGGAAGACAGAGACCTGCTCGACGCCGGCCCTCTGGAGCTTCTCCACCAGGATCGGGCCGACCTCGTCACCCGCGCGGGCAAGGAGCTGTCCGAGCGCCAGCGGAAGAGAGGTGATGCCCGCCTCACGCATTTCCGCGTACATCTCCGGCGTCAGCCGGGTACCGCGCTCATACACCTCACCGGTATTCGGCATAACGACATCGCGGTAGAGGCGCGCACCTTCCTCACCCAGGACGGTCGGGTCCGGAATATCCTCTGCCAGGAAGCCGTGGAACGACTCGGCCGAGCGCCGGGTTTCTTTGACCGTCTCCTTCTCTATGGCAGCGAGGTCGAGGTTCTCACGACCGAAGAAGATCCCCAGTACGTCCGCGTCGCGGCTGTAGCCGACGGCCCGTAGGAGCGCTGTGGCCGGGAATTTTTTCTTCTTATCGATGTGAACAGAGATCACATCGTGAATGTCGATCGTGAACTCGACCCACGAGCCACGGAACGGAATTATCCGGGCACTGAAGAGCCTGGACCCGTTCGGATGCACGTTCTCCTCGAAGACCACACCGGGTGAGCGGTGCAGCTGAGAGACTATTACGCGCTCCGCGCCGTTGACCACAAACGTCCCCAGCGGGGTGAGAAGCGGCAGGTCGCCGAGGTAGACTTCCTTCTCGATGATGTCCTTCGGGCGACGTTCGTCGCCGACATCCTCCCAGACTATCAATCGGAGTGTAGCCTTGAGTGGAGCGGCATAAGTCATATCGCGCTCCATGCACTCTTCTATATCGTACTTCGGCTCGCCCAGTGAATAGCGGACGAACTCCAGGGAGAAGTTCCCATTTACATCGCTGATCGGGAAGATCTCGTTGAAAACTCGCTCGAGGCCGACATCCTCGCGCTCCTGCGCGATGGCATCTGTCTGGAGCAGTGTCTGAAATGCACGAAGCTGCACGTCGAGGAGATTTGGCATCTCCATTCCGGACGTGAGCTTGGCAAAGGAAACGATCGATTTATTCTGCATTGCCAAGTAGGTCTCCCTCCTGGGCGGCCAAAGACAACGGGAAGCACAAAATCCCCCAACCGAGCATTTCGGCGGGGTACGGGACCGGTTCCAGCTTGTAGTGACGCGGCTTGAGTGCCATGAGCCGTCGAGCAAAAGTGACTGAGCCCCGATCGTCGCCGCGGGCACGTCGGCCCGCTTCTGAGTGACGACCGGCAATCGACGGGCCGGCGCCTTGCGGCGCCCGGCCCGTCACGCGCCAGGTCTACTTCAGCTCGACAGTCGCGCCCTGCTCTTCGAGTTTCGCCTTGATCTGCTCAGCCTCGTCCTTCGACACGGCCTCCTTGATCGGCTTGGGTGCGCCGTCGACGAGATCCTTGGCCTCCTTCAGGCCGAGGCTGGTGACCTCACGAACTACCTTGATCACCTGGATCTTCTTGTCGCCGACACCGGTGAGAATGACATCGAACTCGTCCTTCTCCTCAGCTGGCGCGGCCGCAGCCGCACCACCGCCCGCCGCTACCGCCGCCACCGGGGCGGCCGCCGTAACACCGAACTTCTCCTCGAAATCCTTCACGAACTCGGAGAGCTCGAGGACTGTCATGTTGCCGATTGCTTCGAGCAGCTCTTCACGGGAAAGCGTGGTCGCCATCATCCACTCCTATTTCTTAAGTACAGGTTATTGACCAGAGTTATCCAGCTATCGGCCGTCGCACGGTGCGGGTCGGCCTCTTCAACCGCCGTCGGTGTGGGCCAGTTGCCCATCGCGGCGCCAAATCAGGTTTCCGACCCCTCGCGCTGCTGCCGAAGGGCATCCGCCGCGCGGGCGAAGCCCGCGATCAGGTTGTTCATCCCGCCGGCGAGTCTGGACATGGGGGCCTGCAGGCCGCCTGCCAGCTGTGCAAGTAGCACCTCCTTCGGCGGGAGGTCCGCGAGCTGCTTGATCTGCTCAGGCCTGACCTCCTTGCCCTCGACAAGTCCAATCTTGACGGCTGGCTTGTTGTCGAACTCCTTAGCGAAGTCCGTCAGGACCTTGGCAGCCGTTACCGCGTCGTCCTGCCCGATCACCAGCCCGGTCGGGCCGGTGAAGAAGGCCGCGATGTCGGGTAGCTCGAGCGTTGTTACCGCGCGTTGCGCGAGCGTGTTCTTGACGACTACGTACTCCAGTCCCTGCTTGCGAAGCCGCGACCTGAACTCCGTGATCTGCTTCACGTTCATTCCCGTGAAGTCTGTCAGGTAGAACGCGCGCGCGTCCGAAAGCTTCTGCTGGATGTCGTCGACGAATGCATTTTTCTCTTCTCGATTCATCGGCTAGCCCCGGCGGTAAAGGTTGGCGTCGATAGTAACCCCGGGTCCCATCGTGCTCGACAGCGTTACACCGCGGATGTACTGACCCTTGGCGGCGCTCGGCTTGGCCCGCATCACGTTGTCCATGAAGGCGGCGAGGTTCTCCTCGAGCTGGTCCGCTCCGAATGAGACCTTCCCGATCGGCGCATGCAGATTACCTGTCTTGTCGACCCGGAACTCGATCTTGCCGGCCTTGATCTCAGCGACTGCGCGACCCACGTCGAAGGTCACCGTGCCCGCCTTGGGTGTAGGCATGAGCCCGCGTGGCCCGAGTACCCGGCCCAGCTGACCCACCTGACCCATCATGTCTGGCGTTGCTACGGCCGCGTCGAAATCCAGCCAGCCGTCCTTGATCTTCTGCACGTACTCCACACCCACGAAGTCCGCGCCCGCTTCCTCGGCCTCACGCGCCTTATCACCCTGCGCGATTACGAGAACGCGAGCCTTCTTTCCCGTTCCGTGTGGAAGAACAACGGTCCCTCGCACGATCTGGTCCGCGTGGCGCGGATCCACACCGAGCCTGACGGCGATCTCTACCGTCTCGTCGAATTTCGCGAAGCTCAGGTCCTTGACCAGGCTAACGGCGTCCGTCGGCTGGTGAGTCTCTCCCTCAGCTATCCGGCCGGATGCCTCGCGGAATTTCTTTCCGTGTTTCGGCATGTACTCCCTCAGGCGATGTTGAATCTGTCCTTCCACCGGGCGTCGCCAGGCGCCATGCGGTGGTACGGACTGGAACTGTAGGGGCGGGTCCTGTGCCCGCCCGTGCTCGGGCACCCACAAGGGGTGCCCCTACTTCACCTCGATGCCCATTGATCGTGCCGTTCCCTCGATCTGGGCCATGGCGCCGTCGATGTCTACGGCATTGAGGTCCGGCATCTTCGTCTCGGCGATCTGGCGGAGCTGATCGCGGGTGACCTTGCCGACCTTCTGGCGCTTCTGGGTCGACGACCCCTTGTCGAGGCCGGCGGCCTTCTTGAGCAGAACGGCGGCCGGCGGCGTCTTGGTGACGAAGGTGAACGACCGATCCGCGTAGACGGTGATCTCCACCGGAATAACCATTCCGGGCTGACCCTGGGTCCTCGCGTTGAACTGCTTGCAGAACTCCATGATGTTCACGCCGTGCTGACCGAGCGCCGGCCCGACGGGCGGCGCAGGGTTGGCCGCGGCGGCGGGAACCTGGAGTTTTATGAATCCTGTAACTTTCTTGGCCATAGGAGCCTAGTACCCCTTCAATTGCGTGTAATCCAGCTCTATGCTGGTGGGGCGCCCAAAAAGTGAAACCTCCACTTTGACTTTCCCCTTATCATGGTAGATCTCCTGGACCGTGCCGCTGAATTCGCTGAACGGTCCTTCCACCACCTCCACGACCTGCCCCGCCGTGAACGGGATGGTCTCGACCGGCTCCTCTTCCGGAATCTCTTCGCCAGCCGGGGCGCCGAAGATCTTGGCGAGCTCGTCCTCACTGAGAGGCTGTGCCTCCGAACCCGTTCCCAGAAACTTCAGGACGCCCTGGATGTTGCTGACCAGGTGCTCGGTACGCTGGTTGAGCACCATGTGAACCAGCACGTAGCCCGGATAAAGGCGCCGGGTAACGGTAACTCGCTTGCCGTTGCGGAGCTCGACGACCTCCTGCGTGGGGACGACGGCCTCCTGGATCTGTTTCTCGTCCGGCTCACCCAGCTCCTCGTCTATCCGGCGCTGCAGCAAACGCTGCACCTTGTTCTCATGCCCCGAATAGGTCTGAACCGCGTACCATTTGGATTCTGCCATGGACTCGATCAACCTCCCAACAGTCCGGTCAGAATCCGCAGGCCAGCCGACACCAGGAAATCGATGACGAAGATCAGCGCTGCGATCACCACCACGAACACCAGAACAACGAAGGTCGAGTTCTTCAGCTGTTCCCAGTCGGGCCAGGTGACCTTCTCCATCTCGGTCTGCACGTCGCCTATGAAGTCGCGGGCAGTGCGCAAGGTATCAGCCATCAGGCAGCGGATCTAAAGGAATAACACGCAGTGGGCCATATCCAGGCAGACTGCTCTTACTTGGTTTCCTTGTGCGGCGTATGCTTGCTGCACCGGGAACAATATTTTTTATACTCTACCCGCTCGGGGTGGAGCCTCTTGTTCTTCGTCTTGTGGTAGTTCCTCTCCTTGCACTCGGTGCAGGCGAGGATGATCTTGTCGCGCATGTTTCTCTTCCTTCGGAAGGGCTATCGGCTATCGTATCGGTCATCGGTCCCCGGCCCGGCCCAAAAACAACAACTCTCGGGAGCAGTAGTGGTGTGTTACTCCACGATTTCGGTAACGACGCCGGCGCCGACCGTACGGCCGCCCTCGCGAATGGCGAAGCGGAGCTCGGTCTCCATGGCGATAGGCGTGATGAGCTCCACGTCCATCTGCACGTTGTCGCCCGGCATCACC
>DASSKB010000048.1:0-3487 GCA_035690925.1 Longimicrobiaceae bacterium | reverse complement strand
ACCGCCTTCGCAGCTCAAACCAGTGGTGCTGTGTACGTAGCCGGTATTCACTCCTATGTCGAAATTTTCGGCCGGCGATACACTTATGTTTGCGCGACCGCTGTACGAGTCGCGGAAGTTGGTGACCTCGACGCCTTTATCGTCGTTTACGTCGGCGGCCACGAAGTAGCGCACATCCTCATTGCCGCCGCTCACATTCAGTGAGTACTGCTGAATCCTGCCAGTCTCGAACAGCGGCTGCCCCATTTCATTACGAAGCTCGGTTACGTTCAACGCGTGGACTTCGCCGTCCGGATCGCGCCAATAGTTCACCGGCATACGATCGATCGCATCATCGAACGTATTGATGCCCTGCGTGACCGTCAGCGAAAAACGATGTCCGCCGGGCGTGCCCTTTTTGGTGATGATGTTGATAACACCGCGTGCGGCCTCGGTACCATAAAGTGTCGCGGCCGCCGGGCCCTTGAGGATCTCGATGCTCGCAATCTGGCTCGGATCGAAATCGTTGAGCCGCGATACCACGCCCGACCCGAACGCCTGCGCCGAGATCCCGGAGCCCGTCTCATTGTTGACGCGCACGCCGTCGACGTAGATCAGCGGGTCACTCGAGAGCGAAAAGGTCGATGTACCGCGGATCCGGATACGCGAGCCGCTACCGATCTGACCCGTGCCGGGCATGATCACCACGCCAGGCGCACGACCATTGATCAGGTCCTGCATGGTCTTCACGGGCGCTGTCTCCGCAATCTCCTCAACCGCGACTGTCGCGATTGAGTTGCCGATCGCGCGACGCTGCTGGCCGCCAGCGGTGCCGGTCACGACCACCTCGTCCAGCGCGATCGCAGATTGCGACAGCTCGATCCGCACATCATTGGTTCCGATCGGAACCGTCTCCGTCGCCGTCTGGTAACCGATCATCTGAACCTGCAACGTCACCTCCGACCCGCTCAGGCCGGTGATCATGAATCGGCCGTTCGCGTCGGCGATCGTTCCCAGCCCCGTCCCCTCCGCCACCACCTGTGCCCCGGCGAGCGGCCTCAGCGATCCATCGGATACCACCGTGCCGCTGACCGTTCCCTGCTGTGCGACGGTCGTCGACGGCATCGAGAACAGCGTTACCGCCACCGCTGCGATCAGGGAGACGCTCGTAGCCGCGCGGCGCGCCAGTCGCGATGCCGCGCTCGGCATCTTCCCCAATGCTCCTTCCAACCACTTGTTCCCTCTCATCTCTACCTCCAGCTTGATGATGGCCAAGGGTGCCGCCCGGCACACCTCGAGGAACGAACACCTGCTCCGAACTCCGACGATGCTTCAGATCTCCGCCGGATTACTGCAACCACAATCCAGTCCCTACCATGTGCCGCGCTCACCCAATGTCAGGATAACTGAGCTGAGCCGCTCAGCGGCATTGCTGAAATTCGTCCGAGCCGCCAGCTCGGCCCGATCGGGATCTCCCTCCTCGATGCCGACCGCTATCTCCTCATGCTCGACCACCGAGGTCTGGATCTCACTTACCAGAACCGAGGTGTAGATCCGGTTGTAGCGCTCTGCCTGCGGCTTGATCGCGTCATGCAGCGCGAGAAGCCGGGCGCCAGAACTCGCTTCGACGTAGATCCTGTGAAAATCGTAATCGAGACGGAAGAGGAGATTCGTATCGCGCCGCGGCCCCTCGAATGATCGCAACAACTCAGTATTGAGCTTCCGCATGTCCTTCACTATCCGGGCGCGGTCCGCCGCGTCCCGCCTGGCTGCCCTCCGCGCCGCCAGCCCCTCGATCTGCCCCACGATCTCGAAAAGCTCGAACGCATCCTCCACCGTCAGCCTGCTTACAACCAGCCGCGCCTGCCTCCCCACACCCGAAGTCCCGATGTACCCCTCCTGTCGCAGCCGCTGTAATGCCCCCCTCACCGGCGTTCTACTCACACCCAAACGCTCGGCGAGCTCGACCTCCACTACCAGAGAACCGGGTGCCAGCCTCCCCCACACTATCATCTCCCGCAGCTTCTCATACGCATGATCGCCGCGGCGCTCTCGCTGTGCCGCCTCCTCATTCGCGGGCTGCCCACGCAGCCGCGCCCCCGCCGAAGGTGGATTCATAGTGGAGTACTAGAAGAAGGAAGTGATCACGGACCGACAGGAAGCGTGCGTTCGGAGATGCGCACCGACGTGAATTCGATTCAGTATACATCTTATTGCATGGTAATGAGCGAGCGCCCGTCACGCAAGGATGTTGTTTACCGATGATTGCCGCGGTGCTGAATTATTCAGAGTTCAGGCGGTTTTTACTCAGTTACGGGGCTTGCGCCACCACAGCTATAGGGCCGCCGCGGGGTTTAATTGTATACCTTGCGGTATACGCCCGGCCATGGTATCCTGCGGATGTGGGATGTCGCCCCTCCTCAGTGAACCCGGGCTCTACCGGTCGTACCACTATCCCCAGTCCAGGAGACCGAATGGCAAGAGCACTCGAGCGCACCCTAAGCCTGCGCGACCTGATTCTAATTGTGGTGGGTACCGTAATCGGGTCAGGCATCTTCATTGTCCCTGCGGTGGTGTTGCGGGAGACTGGCGGGGATATCGGAACTGCACTGACGGTATGGATGGGGGCGGGGCTGCTATCGCTGCTTGGCGCTCTTACCTATGGCGAGCTAGGCGCCATGAAACCTGAGGCGGGTGGTCTTTACGTGTTCATACGCGAGGCCTTTGGTCCGCTACCCGGCTTCCTGTACGGATGGACACTGTTCTTCGTTATCGGCAGTGGCTCGGTAGCGACGCTGGCGGTGGCATCGACCGCCTATCTGGACCAGCTGGTGCCGCTTGGCCCTGTGATGGAGTGGTTGGCGCCGCTACTGCTCATCGCGCTGGTCGCCGGCATCAATGTTAAGGGCACGGATGAGAGCGCCAGCGTACAGGGCTGGACGACGCTGTTCAAGGCGGGGATGCTGGTTGCGATGAGTGTCGCACTGCTTTTTCTGGGGCGGGGCGTTACGGAGGGGACCTCGATCTGGCCTGAATCAGTGACGGGGTCGCTCCTGTCGAGTGTCGGTCTGGCGGTAATTGCTACCCTATGGGCGTACGAAGGCTGGCAGTATGTGACTTTCTCCGCGGGTGAGACTCGAAATCCACAGCGGACATTCCCTATCGGGATCGTGGTAGGCACGGTGACCCTGATCGCGATCTACCTCCTTGCCAACGTGGGCTACATCGTCGCGCTCGGGCCGGAAGCGGCGGCCGCGTCGGACGCGGTTGCGGCGGATGCGGTGGAGGCCATGCTCGGCCCGATTGCGGGCAACATCATCGCGGCGACTATTGTCCTGTCGATGTTCAGCGCGGCTAACGGGATCACGCTCACCGCCCCACGAGTGTTCTACGCCATGGCCCGTGACGGTCTGTTTTTCAAGCGGCTCGCGCAGGTGCATCCGCGCTTCGGGACGCCGGCGTTCGCTGTGCTTGCCGGCTCCGCATGGGCAATGGTGCTGGCGGCTAC
>DASSKB010000047.1:0-45500 GCA_035690925.1 Longimicrobiaceae bacterium | reverse complement strand
CCAACATACCAACCGTCCTGCAGGGGGTGGGTCAATATGTACCGGGGCTATTTCGCGTTTCAAATGCAAATGCGCTGCCGACGAGTTCTACGGGTTTTATCCGAAGAGGGTTAACCGCTGAGACACAGAGTGCGCGGAGGGACGGGAGCTGACATTGTGCCGTTGGGACTATTTCGGGAGTTCGTACCTTCGCTGAAATTCCGTGTGATCCCCCCTCTGAAGCAAATCAAACTCCCCCTCCAAAAAACGCGTCGATGCCGCTACTCATCCTCTGCGTCTCTCCGTCTCCGCGGTTGAGTCTCTCAGCGGTTGAATTTTTAAGATCAGGAACGAAGGCAACTGACGCCAAACTGACCAAACTCGCCGAAGGAATGGTGAACTGGGACGCCTTCAAGAAGGCATGAAAACGGCCGGCTCCATCAAGGCGGTCCTCACGCCTTGATCCTTCCCGACACCCCGTCGCTCTTGCGATTAGCGCGATCATCCCGCAATCTATGGTGACGGGGTGACGGGGTGACGGGGTGACGGGGTGACGGGGTGACGGGGTGACGGAGTGAGTATCGATTCTTTTAGCTGATAGCTGATAGCTGATAGCTGAGTTCTAATCCAAACTTCCTAAATGACAGCTCGCTGGCTTCCCATCGCGGCATTCGTTCTGACCGGCTGTAGCGCTGGTGTCGTCGCATCGCCGCGATCGGCACCCGAGCCGGCACCTGCGGTGCAGGCGGACCTCGCGGCGGTTGCCAGGGCCCGGGCGGATAGCGCGCGCTATCCATACACCGAGGCCGACATCCGCTTCATGACACGGATGATCGGGCATCACGCGCAGGCGATCGTGATGGCCGAGATGGCGCCGACGCACGACGCGAGTCCGCAGATTTCGACACTTGCTGCGCGAATTATCAGCAGTCAGCAGGACGAGATCGCCATCATGCAGCGCTGGCTGGGTGATCGTTTGCAGCCGGTGCCGCGGGTCACGAGCGCAGGCACAGTAGAGATGCCCGCCGGCGAACATTCCATGCATGACATGCACGGAATGACCATGCCCGGCATGCTTACCGAGGCGGAACTGGCCGAGCTCGCCGGATCCACGGGGCGCGAGTTCGACCGCCTCTTCCTCACGTATATGATTCAACATCATAGGGGTGCCGTTTCCATGGTCGAGGAACTCTTCGGCACGTATGGAGCGGCACAGGACGAGCTGGTTTTCAAGTTCGCGTCGGACGTAAACGTGGACCAGACTACCGAGATCGCCCGAATGCAGAGGATGCTCGTCGACGTTATATTTCTGAGCAGCCCGCCGTGACAGCCCTGGTCCGGTAGCCAGCCGTTCAACTCCACCCTCTCAGAGGACTTCGTATGATCTCACCAATCAGTACCGGCCGCCCAGCTGCGCGCCGAAGTGTCGGTCCGTTCCTTATCGTATCGGTAGCGCTCGGGCTTTCGACTGCGGCGGCCTGTGCACCCGCGGCTTCTCCCGTAACACGCGCTACTTCTTCGCCGATGGCCATGTCGGTCAATGTGGATCCGATTTCGTCCGCCGCCAGCGCAGCACCCAGTCCCGATCCGCGCGTGGGACTGAGCGCAGGTCTGATGGACGCCGGCGAGGCATCATGGAATCTCCGCGTGGTGTCCGAAACCCCGCCGCCCCCCAAGTTCGAGGGCTTTACGAACTCCGACCTGGCGTTCATCGGGAAGTACGCGATCCAGGGCAACTACAATGGCTGGCAGATCTGGGATATATCCGATCCAAGCAACCCGGTGCTGACCACCGGCTATGTTTGCCCTGCCTCGCAGAGCGACGTATCCGTCTACCAGAACCTTCTGTTCATCTCAGGCGAGGGGTTGAGCGGCCGCATCGATTGCGGCACTGAAGGTGTTCCGGAGCCCGTCAGTGATGAGCGGCTTCGCGGACTAAGGATTTTCGATATCAGCGATATCCGCAATCCCGTGAATGTCGGCAACGTGCAGACCTGCCGCGGTTCGCATACCCACACTGTTCTCGCGGATCCGGACGATCCGGAGAACGTATACGTTTATATCTCGGGTTCTTCCAGGGTTCGCTCACCCGAAGAGCTGGCGGGTTGCTCCAGCGCCACTCCTGACGAGGACCCCAACTCGGCCCTCTTCCGCATCGAAGTTATCAAGGTGCCGGTGGACCATCCCGAGCAGGCAGCCATAGTAAGCTCACCGCGGATCTTCAATGACCTCGTCGCACCGCCGGAGCATGGTGAAACCGCGGCCGATATTGCCGCTGCTGCTGAGGAGGCGGCTGCTGCGCGGGCGCAGGGTATGTTCACCGCGACGATATTCGGTATGGAGCGGGTCCTGGCTCCGCGGATAGTTGAACCGATGCTCGACAGCATTGTGAAGGCACGGGGTGGCACAGGTCCAGCCACAGCGGCAGACAGTGCCGCGCTTTGGGCCGGGCTGCCGACCATTATCGCCGCGATGACCGGTCAGGCCGAGGAAGGCAGCGGCCCCCGACCGGGGCCGACGCAGTGCCATGACATAACCGTTTATCCCGCAATCGGGCTGGCCGGCGGTGCCTGCGGAGGTTACGGGCTCCTCCTCGACATCAGCGACCCCGCGCACCCGGTCCGCATCGATGCCGTAGCCGATTCCAACTTCTCCTACTGGCACTCGGCGACGTTCAGCAACGACGGCTCCAAGATCCTCTTCAGCGACGAGTGGGGCGGCGGCGGCGGTCCGAAGTGCCGAGCGACCGACCCGATGGAATGGGGTGCGGACGCCATCTTCACGATCGATAATCGGAAGATGGACTTCAAGAGCTATTACAAGATGCCCGCTGCCCAGACGGCAGAGGAGAACTGCGTAGCTCACAACGGATCGCTCATCCCGATCCCCGGCCGTGAAGTCATGGTGCAGTCCTGGTACCAGGGCGGAATCTCGGTCTTCGACTGGACCGACCCCAATAACCCGCAGGAGATTGCCTATTTCGACCGCGGACCCGTCGACGCTACCAGAATGGTCAGCGCTGGCACCTGGTCGGCATACTGGTATAACGGAGTGATCGTAAGCTCGGAGATCGCACGCGGCCTCGACATCTTCCAGCTTGAGCCGAGCCCGTACGTTACGCAGAACGAGATCGATGCGGCGCGGACGGTCGAGCTCGAATACCTCAACGCACAGGGCCAGCCGAAGTTCGTCTGGCCGGCTAGCTTCGCCCTTGCCCGCGCATACCTCGACCAGCTGGCGCGCTCGGACGGCATGGAGGCAGGCACGATTGCGGCCGCCCGGCAAGTGCTTGCAAGCGCCGAGCAGGTATCCGGGTCTGAACGACGCGAGGCCCTGAATGACCTCGCCACGAGCCTCGAGAGCGATGCGGCCGCGGCTCGCGATGCAGCCAAGGTCCGGATGCTCGTTGATGCTGTGCGCGACCTCGCAGCCGCCGAGTAATTCGGCTGCGATTGCGATCCTGACGGTAATGGCAAAGGTCCTGCATCGGCTACGATGCAGGACCTTTGTTCTCCTTCGCGTCCCCCCAGTTTATTTCTTTACCCTGGCCTCATTGAGTGCCGAAAGGAATGCGTCCGTGGCCGTGGCAAAAGCATCTCCACGGCGAAGTACCTTGGGAGTCACCCCTATATAAGCGCGCATAGTATTTCGGAGCGGTGAATCGGACGAGTAACCGCACGCGTATGCCACACCGAGAACCGTTCGACCCGGATCGTCCAACAACTCCGCCGCGAGTAACATCCGCATCCATGGCAGCAGCTGCTGCGGCGGCGGCAACCCCGCACTCTTTGCCCACCTGAGCAATGTGCGGGTCGTAATGTGAAACGATCTAGCAAGGTCCTTCGCCGTTCCACCGACGGACACGACATCCGCCGCGGCGATGAGGATCGCGCGCGCCGTACCCGAAGTTTGTGGCGGTAGCGAACGCAGCAGGAGGCTCCGTAATGGGCGGCCCTGAGCAGAACGGAGGTGACGCGTTATCGCCACCGGCGTGTCTTCCTCGTCGAGACATATCACACGCGTCACGCCCCACTCACCCATCATGCGGAGATCTTCGAACGACCCCCGCCTCGCCTCACACGCAGCGAGGATGGTTATGGAGGGAAACTCGCGAAGCAGGCCGTGAAGTGTCGGAGAAAGGCTTTCTGAGCCATAATCACCCTCGTACGGGTCCACCACTACCAACGCCGATGGTGGTGCCTCACGAACTCTGTCCCTCAGCTGCTCCCAGGACGAGACTTCCTGAAGTTCGTAGTGACCTTTCGACGCGGCACGAACGCGCTCCCGGAAAACCCTATCCGAGTGGAGCAATAGAAGCGGGCAAGCAATTCTTTTCATAATCAGTCGTTAAACACCCGTTTTACTGCTCACTGCCGCTAGGCATCGAGGTCTACGATGTGGCATCTTTCAACCCCGGCCCGAGTTGAATGACTCTGGGAAGTACTCACAGCCATCAGGGAATCAAAATGAAAGCCGCTCGTCTGCTAGTCGCCATATTGGGTCTCGTGATCGTCAGCGCGTGCAATGCCACCGACCTGACCGGTCCAGACGATAGCGTACGTTCCGACAATTCGGCTGTGATGGGTTCTCCGGGCTGATTCACGCTTTCCGCTGAACTAAAGCGCGGCCGAGCCGGAAGTTGCGGCGGCCGTGCTTTCGTTCGCGGAGGTGATGAGGGCCTGGATGATATCGTCGAGGTTCTCGCCGGGTGCCGTAGCGGGCCGTACAGTTCTGCCGTGGCGCTCTGCCAGCCGGTCACTCTTGATCGACTCCAGAACTCCTTCAGCGACCATGCGGGTCTCGCCTTCGCCGCGCTCATGCGCGAGTGAAAGGGCACGGGACGCGCTGACCTGGGCGCGGTCCCAATCGCCGAGGCTGGCCGCTCCGCGGGCGACGTCCAGCAGAACGGGTGTAGCGACTTCGGGTACGAGGCGGACATTCAGGAGTCTGTCTATTTCCGCAGCGGCGTTGCGAAAGCTTTCGACCTCTCCGGCTCCACCCGATGCTCGAGCAATGCTTCCCAGATAGCAGAGTTGATCTGGTGTCGAGTACGGAAAGCTGTTGAGCGGCTCCAGGACCTGGAGCGCCGGGACGAACCAGCCGCTTCCCATCCAGGAGTTGGCCACGTCGTTGATAAGGCGGGGCACTGAGCGATGACCAGCGCCATAGACATCTAGTGCGGAGCGAATGTAGCCGGCAGATTCGCGCCATCTACCCGCGTGAATTGCGACGCCGGCAAGATCCTGAAGTGCCCATCCCTGGAGTTCGTGGAGCGAATAACGCCGGGCCGCGCGATACGCGCGCATAAAGCACCTGCGGGCGGACGGAAGCGCTCCCCGCTTCCAGTAGACTTTGCCCAGGCCGATCGTAGCCAGCACATAGGACTCACGGTTGCCGCTAGCTCGGGCCGAATGTCCTGCGTGTCGGTACCAGGTCTCGGCTCGGCCGTAATCGGCGCGAAGGCGCGCTAGACGCCCGACGGCGCAAGCTGCCGCCGAGTCTTGCGGAGTTGCGAAGGCAGCTGCCTGCATGAACAACAACGCCGTTCCGGTGGCACCCTTCCCGACCGCCCAGTTCGAAATCCACCTGCATGCACCGAAGATTTCCGCCGCCGAAGCCTCATCGGTTTCGCTGAGCATTGCCGCGATCTTCGCGAGCTGCTCGGCCAGGATCGGGTCCAGGTCAAGCTCGCGCAGATCCGCTCTTCGCCGGCGAGCGGCGCCCATAGTGAACAGGTCCGCCCGCTCCTCCGGTGCACTTGCCGCCCAGAGCGTCACATTCTCATACGATTTCCACAGGATTACTGCCAGATCTGCTTTGAACTCGAGGAGGATATCTTCTCCGTCGAAAATCTCACCGCCGTGTGTCAGAGGTGGGGGTACATGGCGTGGTTTGAGGCGGGGTCGCTTGGACTTGGACTCTGTGTGTGGCATCTGGGCTCCTGGGGTATGCGGTCTGGCAATGACGCCTTTTAGCCAAAATAGTCGGTCATGGCCGCCACGTCCACAGTAATCTTTCACGTGTGCGCGGTGAACCGATAAACTCGACCATTCCCGCCAGTCTTATACCGGTAAGAACCCGGCAAAGTGCAGCGGTGGTCGTCTGTAGTTTCGGGTGGGTTCCGACACTTCATTAATCATTGAACGTTGCGCGTGCCCCGCATCCTTGCGATTATGCAACCCTGGCCCTGTATAATTATACCCGCCCGAAGAGAATATGGCTGACGCTATCACCCTCCAACGGCTGGAGGGCGAGATCAGGACACTGCGCGAAAGTGAGCAGCAGCATCGGCTTCTATTTCAGGCCAATCCGAATCCGATGTGGCTCTACGACCCGGAGAGCCTCAGATTCCTGGATGTGAACGAAGTTGCTCTGAGTCGTTACGGATACTCGCGCGAGGAGTTTCTCGCCATGACATTGCGAGATATCCGGCCGGAAGATGCTCTCGAAGAGCTAGACAATGCGATTCGCGATACAGCGCTCACTGGCAGCAATACGCACGCGGTGAGACACCGATCCAGTGACGGCCAGATAATTCATGCAATCGTCACGGGGAGCACAATCCCCTTTCACGGCCGAGCCGCCCGCCTGGTAACGGTCGTAGATATAACGGAGCGCAGGAACCTGGAAGAAAAGCTCCTCCGCTCACAGCGACTGGAGGCGGTGGGTCAGCTGACCAGCGGAATCGCGCACGACTTCAACAACCTGCTAATGGTGATTCAGGGCAACGCCGAGCTCATGGAAGCGGCACTTGCGGACAACGCCCCGCTCCGTGAGGATAGTCGGGAGATCGTTCAGGCGGCCAGACGAGCAGAATCGCTCATCCGTCATCTCCTGGCGTTCAGCAGGAAGCAGGTAATGGAGTTGAGGGTGCTCGACCTCAATGCGCTGATCGGCGAGGTCGAAAGCGTATTCACGCGAATACTTCGGGCGGATATCGAGGTCGTCACCGTTCTTGACCCTTCTATTCCGGCGGTCGAGGCAGACCCTGGTCAGATTCACCAGGTTCTCATGAACCTCGTCGTGAACGCGCGCGATGCCATGCCACACGGCGGAACTCTCACCATCGAGAGCGCGCCAACTGAGCTTACCGCCACGGAAGCGGCGGGATTCCCCTATACCGTGCAACCGGGTGGCTATGTCCGCCTGAGCGTCAGCGACACGGGGGTCGGGATGACCAGTGAGGTTCAACGACAACTGTTCGAGCCATTCTTCACCACTAAGCAGCCAGGCGCCGGGACGGGGCTTGGTCTATCGACAGTCTACGGCATAGTGAAGCAAAGCGGCGGCTATATCTGGGTGCGGAGCGCGCTGGGTGAAGGAACGACCTTCGACGTGTACCTGCCGGCCGTTCGCGGCCGTCCCGACGCCGAGGTACGGACCACGTCGACAGTGGAACCCCGGACCAGACGAGACGTTGTGCTGGTAGTAGAAGACGATCGCTCGCTACGTACGCTTTTTCGCAAGGTCCTGGAGCGCGCCGGTCACACCGTCCTGGAAGCGGCCAATGGCCTCGAGGCGCTGCGAATCGTCGAACAGTTCGATCAGCGCCTGCACATCGTTATCACCGATGTCGTTATGCCGGTGATGGGCGGGCAGGAGCTTGCCGAAAGGCTGGTGGCAAGGAACCCCGAGTTGGAGGTCGTGTTCATCTCCGGGTACGGTGAAGCCGAGGCAGGGTGCCGCGCAAGCCTCGGCGATCGCTGTCATTTCGTACATAAACCGATCGGCGCCGAGGAACTCCTGGCCAGGCTCCACGAAATCGACTGAGCCGGCGACTGCCTAAGTCGGCGAAATCCGACTCAGACCGATGGTGAGTGTTCCACCAGCTGCGAGCCTGATCGAAAGTAGGTTCGCCCGCCCAGATCGCCTACGCAAGACTCGACCTCCTGCATCACCTTGAACGGAACGATGGGCTTTTCGAGGTAGCTGCAGAATCCGGCGGCCTCCAACCGATCCCACTCCAGGTGGCGGGCCGTTAGAGCTATTACGGGAATCCTCGCGGTAGCAGGATCGGATTTCAGATGCTGTATGGTTTCCCAGCCATTCATTACCGGCATCGCCAGGTCGAGCAGAACCAGATCTGGAAGATCGTTACGCGCGCGCTCGTAACCTTCCAGTCCGTTTTCGGCTTCCAGCGTCTCCTCGCCCACGAACTTCAGGTACCTGGCGAATACGTCCCGCTGCTCCTTGCAATCGTCGATGATGAGTACTCTTCGGTGCATTTTCCCTCCTATTCAATCACGGCTTCACTTTAATCCAGCTCAGCCGTCGGCAGCCCGGCTCACTGGTTGCAAGAACTAAGCCGTTGCGCCATCATGCTTTAGACCTGTTCGCTACCGTCCTGCGGTCTCCATCTCCCGCTCGACTTTCTCCCATTCCGTCATCAATGCCTCGATCCGCTTCTGAATATCGCCACGCTCCGCCTCCAGCACGGCGGTCTGCTCCGGGTCGGCCTTTTCGTAGTAGCCCGGCTCGCAGAAGATGCCATCGATCTCGAAAATCCGGGATTCGGCAATTTCTATGTCGGCGGTTATTTCATCGAGGCGTCTCTCGAGGTCGCCGGTTCTGCGCCGGGGCTGGGGAGGCGGCGGAGTGGTGACTTTGCTCTTCTTGCCGTCCCTGCGTGCCTTGAGCACAACAGCATCGGAGTCGAGGTGATCATCCCCGAGGGCGTGGACGTACTCCTCATACGTACCGTGAAAGTCGCGGACCCCGTCAGTGCTGATCTCGACTACGCGGGTGGCCAGTTGCCTTACGAACCAGCGATCGTGAGATACGAGGATCAGAGTACCATCGTAGTTCTCGAGGCCGGCGACAAGTGCCTCGATAGATTCGAGGTCCAAGTGGTTCGTCGGTTCGTCGAGGACAAGAACATTGGGCTGCTCGAGTGCCAGCCGACTGAACACCAGACGGGCTGCCTCGCCACCCGAAAGTGCGCTCAGGCGCTTGTCACCATCGTCCCCGGAAAAGAGCATAAGCCCCATGTGGCCGCGCACGAAACCACGATCCTTGCCCGGACAGTAATCCCAGAGCCATTGCTCGGCCGTTCTACCCGAATCTTCAATTTGCTCGTGATGGTCCTGGGCGAAGTAACCCGGATAAGTTTCGTAGCCCCATTCGATATCGCCCGCATCGGCGCTCAATTCTCCCATGATGATCTTGAGGAGGGTCGACTTACCTATACCGTTGGGACCCATGATCACCAGTCTATCGCCACGACGGACCTCGAGGTCGATGCCCGGAAGCACCTCCTTGTCTCCGAACGACTTCTTCACCCCATCGATCTTCAACACCTCTTTGCCGCTCGGGCGACGCTGAGCGAATCGGAACTTGGGGTAGCGCCGGGAGCTGCCCGGGAGCTCGTGCAGATCCTCTGATTTCCGCTCGATCATCCGGAGCTTGCTCTGCGCCTGTCTGGCTTTGCTGGCTTTGGCCTTGAAGCGATCCACGAACTTCTGGTGGTGAGCTATCTCCTTCTGCCTTCCCTCTATCTCCTTCTCGCGCCTCTCCCGCTCGGCCGTTTTCTCCTCCAGGAACGCGGTATAGTCCCCCTTGTAAAGGGTTACGGTCTGATAATCCACATCCAGGATACTGGTGGATATGTTATCGAGGAACTGATGATCGTGGGAGATCACGAGGACGGGCCCCGAGAAATCCTGTAGGAACTTCTCGAGCCACCTGATGGAGATTATATCCAGGTGGTTCGTGGGCTCGTCCAGGAGCAGGACATCCGGCGAGCTCGCCAGTACCTGCGCGAGGAGCACCCTGAGCTTGAAGCCGCCGGAGAGGGTGGAAAGTGGCTGGCGATGGACCTGGGTCGGGAGGCCGAGCCCCTCGAGTATTGCCGCGGCGCGAGCCTCGGCGGTGTAGCCATCGAACCGTTCGACGGTCTCCTCCAGCTCCGAGAACCTGTCGGCATCGAAGTACTCGTGCGCCCTGGCGAGCAGTGCCTCCTTCTCGACCATCACCTTCCAGAGCTCCGCATTCCCCATGAGGGTAACGTTCAGAACGTCCTCGTCCTCATAGAGGAACTGGTCCTGGCGGAGGACGCCGAGCTGGGCGGATTTCGGGATTGATACCGTGCCTTCGCTGGCTTCTACATCGCCACTGAGAATGCCCAGGAGCGTGGTCTTGCCGGAGCCGTTGGCTCCGACGAGACCGTAGCGCTCGCCCGGATTCAGCTGGAATGAAGCGTTCGCGAAGAGGACCCTGTCGCCGAACGATTTTTCGAGATTGGATACGGAAATCATCCGTACAATCTAAAGGAAATCGCGGCGCAGGTTAAGGGGTCGCTAACCGACTGCCGGTCAACCGACCGTCTTACGAACGGGGATGGACCGGTCGAGCCTGATTACGACGCGCGCGCCCTCTGGCACAACGGCGTCGACATCGGCGGTACCCATCACAACGGCTGTACCAGCGGCCGCCCCTATAGCAGCGCCGGCGATAGTGGACTCGGCATCCTTGCCGATGACCTGGCCGAGGATCGCACCCAGAGCAGCACCACCGCCAATCTTCGCCGCTTTCTCTGTATTACTATCCCGGGTGATTTTCCGTACTGGCACATCCACCGCTGTAGCAGCAAGCGAGTAGCTCTCGCCGCCGAATGATACCGAGTTGAACGCCAGCTCGATGTTCGCCGACTCTCCCGCGCGTGAAGATTCGCCCGCACTGGCTACCCGTCCATGCACCTTGGCTCCAGCCGGGATCAGCGTAGTTCCGTCAGCCGCGCGAATGGCATCAGTCACCGTAGCGGTGAATGTGGTGCCAGCCGAACTGCTCTCGGTGCTCAGCTCCCTGTCCATGCGCAACGCCATGGTGGTACCTGATGGAACGGGGATGGTGACCACGCGCGGACGCGACGGCTCAGGTGATGGTCTTGGCGTGGGCGCAGGCTCCGGCCGTCGCGGCGCCGGCTGAGGTTCCGGCTGACGCGTGCGTGCGGGTGGCGTGGAGGATGCGGCCGGAGCGGTCGGCTCCGCCTCGGGCTCTTCGAGCGCGACGTCAGCGAACTCCGGCTGAATAGTGGTATCCGGCTGGAGCGCGATATCTATCTCACGCTGGAGCGCCTCGCGCTCGAGCGCAGCCCGGGCATCGGTGTCCTCCGCACCGCCACAAGCGACCACAAGAGTGGACATTCCTACGCCGATGAGCACTGTACCTATAACTCTGAGCTGTTTCATCAAATGCTCCTAATTCACTGTCGTGGCTTGATTTCCCGGCTTTATGAGCCTTACTTTCAACCGGGAGAGGCCCGGGGTTTCCCACCCTTATGAAGGCAACCGCTATGCCAGGTTACAAGTGAAGGAACTGAGAGCGCTTCTACCTTACCTTCGACGTTATCGCGGCGGCATCGCATGGGGTCTAGTGCTGGTCGTTCTCGCTAACGTCTTTACCCTGATCGGTCCGTACCTGATCAAGCGCGGCGTCGACGCGCTCGGCGATCCTGCCGTTACACAGGGCGTCGTTCTCAGATATGCCGGGCTCGTGGTCCTTACGGCGATATTCGGAGGTGCGGCCCGCTACGGCATGCGCGAGCTGCTGAACGGTGTAAGCAGAAAAGTGGAGTTCGACCTGCGCAACGATTTCTTCTCGCACCTTCTCCACCTCGATGCTCCATTTTACGGGAGCATGCCTACGGGCGAGATCATGAGCCGGGCAACCAATGACATCCAGGCGGTGCGCATGGTGGCGGGGCCCGCATATATGTATCTCGTCAACACGGTTGTCATATCTGTCCTGGCGCTTTCATTGATGGTCTGGATCGATCCGTGGCTGACGGTGATGGCCCTGATTCCGATGCTCGCGCTTCCACCGGTGACGTTGGGATTCGGAACTCTCATCCATGAGCGGTTCGAGCGGATACAGGAGCAATTCGGCGATCTCTCGACCATGGCTCAGGAGAATCTCGCTGGTGTTCGGATCGTCAAAGCATACGGTCAGGAGGATCCTCAAGCGGAGCATTTCCGTGCGCTATCCGAAGACTACCTTCACAGGAACCTGCGGCTGGTGCGTGTGTCGGGCCTGTTCCATCCCCTGCTGGGAATGCTCAGCGGCCTGGCGGCGGTGATAGTGCTGCTAATCGGGGGCCGGGCGGTCATGCTCGGCGATATCACCATCGGCGACTTCGTAGCTTTCATACTGTACCTGGGTATGTTGACCTGGCCCATGATTGCGCTCGGCTGGGTGGTGAACCTCTTCCAGCGCGGCGCTGCTTCGATGGGCCGTATCAACAGGATATTCGCTACCGAGGCCGGTGTGCGCAGCCCAACTGAGCCGTTACCGGTGAGTGGGATTGCTGGAGACATAGAGATTCAGGGTGTCTCGTTCAGGTACCCGGGCACAGAGCGCGAAGTGCTGCGCGACATATCCTTCCGGGTATCCGCGGGTTCGACGCTGGCAATAGTCGGCGGGACGGGATCGGGAAAATCGACGCTGGTGAAGTTGCTGGTGCGGATGTATGACCCCACTGCGGGCCGGATTCTTATCGATGGGATACCGCTCGATCGAATCCCGATCGACAAGCTGCGGGCTTCGGTCGGAGTGGTGCCACAGGAAACGTTCCTCTTTTCCGATACAATTCGCGAGAACCTCGCGCTCGGCTTCGATATCGACAGCCCCGATCGTGAGGAGGAGCGGGTGCGCCAGGCGGCGCGGGTCGCTCAGCTCGACGACACGGTCATGGAGTTCCCGAAGGGGTATGACACACTGCTCGGGGAGCGTGGAATTAACCTATCGGGTGGCCAGAAACAGCGCGCCACGCTTGCCCGGGCGGTAGCTCGGGACCCGGAAATCCTCATACTCGACGATGCGCTCTCTGCCGTCGATACCCACACGGAGAGCGAGATCCTCAGTGGGCTAAGGGAAGTACTGGTCGGCCGGACGAGCATAATTGTGAGCCACAGGGTTTCAGCCGTAATGGAGGCGGACCTTATCGTGGTGCTCGACGAAGGCCGACTCGTGGAATCGGGAACGCACGCGGAACTTCTGCAGCGTGGAGGAACGTATGCCACTTTACAGCATCGGCAACTGCTACAGGAGGACCTCGAAGAGGTCGACATCCTTGCACCGTCCGAAGGGGCGGGGTAAATTATTGTTTCCAATCGGGCATTTCGCTCCACCTCGCCTATAATGATGACTCCGCCTAGGTCACACGGTCGCGCCTCACTCGCTAACTCCTCTACGCTGCGGATTTCGGCAACGGAGAAGACGTGGACGCCGTAGCCCATCAGATGGAAGCGAGAATCGACGCTGCCGATCGAGAAACCCTGGTTCGACGGGTTGAGGAGCTGGAGCGGGAAGTCCGCGAGCTCCGTAATGTGGATGTGGCCAAGTCCCAGTTTCTGGCCAACGTTTCGCACGAGCTCAGAACGCCGCTAACGGCCATCGTCACTTATGGTGAGGTACTGCGCGACGGCCTGCTCGGCGACATCAACGCACGGCAGGAGGATGCGCTACAGTCGGTGATCGGCTCGAGCAGACAGCTCCTGTCCATGATCGAGGAGATTCTCACCTACGCGCGTACCAACGCGCGTGCGATCGAGCTCGAGCCGTCGGAGTTTCCGGTGGACGACGTCGTTCAGGACGTGTTCCAGATGAACGCGTCTCTCATCCGTAAGAAGGGAATTCACTACGAGACGGATGTCGCCGAGGGGTTGGGCCACGCGCGAGCTGATCGCGACAAAGTCATCCATATCCTGGGAAACCTTGTCGGAAACGCTATCGAGTTCACGCCCGACGATGGGCGCATCCAGATTGTCGCGCGGCCATGCACCGATCGCGAAGGATGGCTCGAACTGGCAGTGATGGACAATGGGATCGGCATCGATCCCGCACATCACGAGATGATCTTCCGGGAGTTCGCGCAGGTAGACAGCTCCAGAGCACGCTTACATCACGGTACAGGTCTGGGGCTCGCCATCGCCCGTAATTTCATTCACCTCCACGGTGGCGAGATCTGGCTGGAGAGCGACATCGGCGAGGGCAGCCGGTTCTACTTCACCCTCCCGTCCAGCCGCGCGCCCGAGCCAGACGAAGGCCGCGCATGAGTGACCCGCTGATCCTCGTTGTAGAGGACAACGACACGATACGTGACGCGTTCTCCATCCTGCTGGGCGAGAGCGGGTATCGCGTGCTCCAGGCTGCGACGGGTGCGGAGGCGCTGGCGATATCGACCAGTGAGCGCCCAGATCTGGTCCTTATGGACCTTGGGCTCCCGGACGAGAACGGCCTGGAAGTGACGAGACAGCTGAAGTCCGACGAGGGGACGCGCGCGATTCCCGTCGTTGCGCTTACGGGCCGGGCACTCGAGACGAACGAGCGGGAGTGCATGGAAGCCGGATGCGTCGGCTATCTGGCAAAGCCGATCGATACCGAGCAGCTACTCCAGAGGATTCCGCAGTTCCTGAAAAGCTGAGTTAATTGCCCGCTTTATTTCATTTTGGCGATCAGCTCTTCATTGGTGCGCGTGTCTTTCATCTGCTTCAGCAGTAGCTGAATTGCATCGCTCGGGGGGAGCGAGTAGAGCGCGCGGCGAAGCTGGTGTGCCTTCTCGAGCATGGCGGGCGGCAGCAGAAGCTCCTCTCGGCGGGTAGCGCTCTTCTCGATGTTGATGGCCGGGAATACGCGTTTATCAGCTATCTCCCGGTCAAGTACTATCTCCGCGTTGCCTGTTCCTTTGAACTCCTCGAAAATCACATCGTCACCACGGCTACCAGTCTCGGTGAGCGCTGTAGCTATTATGGTAAGGCTCCCGCCGCCAGCCTGGGCTGAAACGTTTCGGGCCGAGCCGAAGAAACGTTTCGGCTTCTCGAGCGCTCCGCTGTCTATTCCGCCGGAGAGAGTCCGTCCGGTCCCACGTTCCGTCGAGTTGTAAGCGCGCGCCAGCCGCGTGAGCGAGTCCAGAACGAGCACGACGTCGCGCCCGCTCTCCACCTGCCTGCGGGCGTGCTCGAGCGTCATCTCAGCTACTGCCACGTGCCGTTCACCCGGGCAATCGAAGGAGGATGCTATCACCTCGCCTATGCCGAGCATCTCCATCTCCGTTACTTCTTCCGGTCTCTCATCGACCAGTAGTACCAGCAGCACGGCTTCTGGATAATTGGTGGCCACGCCCTCGAGGACGGCCTGGAGCAGCATCGTCTTGCCCGCGCGCGACGGTGCCACGATGAGCGCACGCTGGCCCTTGCCGAGCGGGGCTATCAGGTCCACCACCCGGTTGGTATAGTCCGAGCCGCGACCGCGCTGGAGCTCGCATTCGAGCACCAGGCGCTCGTCCGGGTAACTTGCCGGGAGCGAGCCGAACGCAGGACGCGCTCGTGCGTCGGCGGGGTCGCGGCCGTTAACCGATTCTACCGATCCAAGCGGTGCATTCTTGCCGCGACCCGGCGGGCGTCCCGCCTCTCCGGCGACCCGGTCCCCGGTGCGGAGACCCAACCGGCGTATCATGGATTGTGGGACGAACACATCGTCAGGCGAAGCCTGGAAACCCCGTGACGGGGAGCGGAGGAACCCGCTTCCGCTGGAGAGGACTTCGAGAACACCTTCGGCAGCAGACAGGACGGCGGGCTCGGCGCTAGCGCTGAGACGCGAGGGAGCAGGTACACTCATGCGGTTCTTGTTTGATGGTTTTTGGGACGGGAAATCGAGGACGTAGCGATCCGCGGTGGAGGAGCCACCGTCAGGATCTACGTCAAGTAACATGCCGTCGGGAAGCCGCCGGGAGAGAACAGATGACCTGGACCAGCGGAGGTTATCAATAATAACCTCCCCGCCCGGACGCGCAAGGATATCGTTCGCGAACGCTCCAGCGGCCGTCACTTCGCGACGATACTCTTCGTATTATCTTACCAGCAACTGAATGAAGCTTTGCTATCCGATTATACGACCTCTGCATCATCCGATCCGTTCCACAAGCACTCGCGCAGGCGGCGGGCCTCCGTAGCGATACTGCTTATCGCTCTCGTGCTCGGAACGATCGGAGCATCGTTCTTTCGCACGCAGATACTTCACAATGCAGACTTTGTCCTCCGCTCGCAGGACAACCGTTTGCGCGTCATTCCTCTTCCGGCGCCCAGGGGGACGGTATACGACCGGAACGGCGAAATAATCGCCGAGACTGTAACCGGCTATCGCCTTCTTCTACAACCAGCCAGTGTCGACAGCCTGCGGATGTGGCTTGAGCAGGTCGCCGTTCCGCTGCAGCTGGATTCTGCGCAGATCGCTGGGATCGTTGCAGAATTCAGCAGAGCGCCAACGCGGCCGGTGCGGGTGGCAAAGACACTCACCTTCGAAGAAATCTCGTGGATAGAGGAGCATCGCACTGAGTTTACCGGGATTCTGCTGCAACCTCATCCGGTGCGCAGGTACCCCGGTGGTGAGGCTGTCGCGCACCTGATCGGCCACGTCGCTGAGATAAGTGAGCGCGAGCTCGCGGACTCGGCCTGGTCCGACTATCAGTTGGGTCAGCAGATTGGGAAGGCCGGCCTCGAACGGCAGTACGAGGGGCACCTCGGCGGGACAATGGGTGAGCGCTATGTAGAGGTCGACGCGCGCGGCCGAACTGTCGGCCCGGTCGCTCAGGAAGTCATCATTTCGCCTACGCCGGGCAAGGACCTTCACCTCACAATCGACCTGGAGCTCCAGCGATTCGCGCGATCGATATTCCCCGCTGAGATGCGCGGTGCGATAGTGGCGCTCACTCCCACCACCGGTGAGGTCCTCGCCCTTTACTCGCACCCGACTTTCGATCCGAATGTGCTCGGTGATGGTATGAGCCTCCCAGCCTGGAAGGCACTGAACAGCGACCCTGAAAAACCCCTGCTGCCCCGCGCCCGGGCAGGTATATATGCACCTGGCTCTACCTGGAAGCTTGCCACGGCCATAATCGGCCTGGAAATGGGGGTCGTTACACCGGAGTCCCGGATGCCGATCGCGTGCACGGGCGGGCTCACCTACGCGGGCCGTTACTCGCGCTGCTGGAAGTCCGAGGGCCACGGCAGCCTGGATCTGGGCGGGGCCATTGCCCACTCGTGTAATGTCTACTTCTACCAGCTGGGTATTCGGCTCGGATTGAACCAGCTGGCGCAGGAGGGGGTCAGGCTCGGCTTCAACCGCTCGACGGGAATAGACCTTCCCAGCGAGAGCTCGGGCTTCTTTCCTGAAGATGCTGATGCCTATGAGGAGCGATTTGGCTGGAAGCCCACCCCCAGCGAAGTTATGAGCCTTGCGATAGGTCAGGGACCCAACGCGCAGACTCCGCTAAGGATGGCCCAGTTCTACTCCGCGCTGGCAGGTGATGGAACGGCGCGGGTGCCGCACCTGCGCGCGGGGATACAGACGCCAGTCGAAACCGACCTCCGCGTCAGCCCCGCAACTCTCGAAGCGCTCCGGGCAGGCCTCGCCGCCGTGACGGAGCCGGGAGGCACCGCCTTTTCATCCTCCCTCGAGCGGTGGAAGCTCTATGGGAAGACCGGTACCGCCGAAAACTCCGCAGATGGGGACCGACCACACGCCTGGTTCACAGGATTCGCAGGTCCGCCTGGCGCCGATCCCGAGATCGTCGTCGCGGTACTCGTGGAATTCGGCGAACACGGCTCATCCGCTGCCGCACCCATTGCCGCGAAGATCGCGGAGTTCTACCTCGACAAAACGCACGAGTAATTTTGAATTTTTCTTTGAATAGGGGGCGTATGGATCGCGGGGACGGCAGGAAAGACAACCGCGGAGGCACGGAGGACGCGGAGAGCGGGCTTTAAATTAAGAAATGGTAAGAATATGGACGCATTCATTCAAAAAGGTCTTTTTGCGTTTTGTCAGAATTTTAGGAGATATCCTCTGCGTCCTCAAGCGCCTCCGCGGTAAATTTCTAGGGCGCCGCGGTAAGTTTTCTAGGCTGCTTCTTCGAACGTCAGTGATTTGAGGATCGCTATGATAGTTTCGCGCTCCAGAGATTCTTCGCCAGCGGGCGTCGAATAGCTTCCGAACACCAGCCTGCCGGGTGCTGTGGCGACTGCGGTGAGCCAGAAGGTGGGCCCATCTGGATCACCCTTCTCATCCCCGTCCCCGTCCTCAGTGATGTACTCGCATAGAGACACCTCGGTAGCCCCGCCAATCTCCAGGTCCTCCACCTCATCTTCCTGAAGCTCTATCCCCATCTCCTCCAGGAAAGAGTATAGCTCCTCGGCCGGGTCGGCAATCTCACCAGGCTCACGGTCGAAAGAGATCAGGTGAAGCAACCCGGAGCCATCCTCGCGGGCCATCAACACGCCCCCCTCCTCGACGTCGGCCTCTGCGAGCCATCCCGCCGGAATCGTGACGGCGAACCCGCCGTTCAGGTCCGTATATCTCTCGTTCATAGATACTGGCGTGTTCTCGTAGCGGCCGGGCCGAACGGATCTAGATCTGGCCGATACGGCGGCAAGGGGCACATAACGTGCTCGACAGGAGTATAACGGACCGCTCGCGCAACCACAAAGGCGGGCACCGCCGCCCCCCAAAACACATGTTCTTTTGGGCGGGTGGTGGTGGCAACTCCATTGACTGCAACGGTTTTCGCGTGTACCTTGGGTGGTCATTTACAGATAATTGGGCGGGGCCGGCGGCGGCCTACAGGCTATCGCTGTGCGTCGCACATTGGTTCTGGATAGTGCAATAAAACGGGGGTTCGATGAACCGACTTCGAAATAAACGTACTTCAGCTGGGCGCGCCAGCTTTAAGGCGCTGGTCCGCAATCGCGGCGTACAGCTACTGCTAGGAGTAGTCGCGGTCGCACAGCTGGCATCAGGCGCATCAACGGAGCTGGCGAAGCCCATCGCGGCGGCGCTCGTGCTGGACACCGTAGAGGCGTCGGCACCCGCAAGTAGACTCCAGCGGGTATGGCGGGATAAGGCCATAGCGCGCGCGAGTGCGCGGCTAGCGCGCAAGTACATTCGCCAGGGCTATGAGGTGCCGCCGTCCTTGGCTACAGAGATCCACGAGACTGCGCTGGAGTTCGACATCGACCCATCGCTGGCGTTCGGACTGGTACGCGCTGAGAGCTCGTTCAGGAACTCAGCGACGAGCTATGTCGGGGCGATAGGTCTGACGCAGCTTATGCCGCGTACTGCGAGGTGGATGGAGCCGGGTGTGACGCGGAAGGAATTGCGAGATCCGGAGACTAATCTGCGGATCGGGTTCAAGTACCTGCGGTATCTGCTGGATAAATACGAGGGCGACGAGCGTCTTGCGCTACTAGCTTACAACCGTGGTCCGGGGACGGTGGACCGGGTACTTCGCCGTGGCGGAAACCCGGATAACGGCTACGTAGAAAAGGTGATGGGGGAGTAACCCACCCATCACCCTGTCAACCAGGGGCTACTCTGAGAGCGCCCGATTCTTCTCGATATACTCCGACCATTCGGGTGGGACGTCGGTATCGGGGAAGATGGCCTGAACGGGGCATTCCGGCTCACACGCCCCGCAATCGATGCATTCGTCGGGGTTGATGTAGAACTGGTCGTCGGTCTCGTAAATACAGTCTACCGGGCAGACCTCGACGCAGCTGGCGTCCTTGGTGCCGATGCACGGCTCGGTAATTATATACGGCATATCGATCTCCGAACTATCAGTTGAATTGGTGCTGCATGTCCTACGATCGGATCGATCGTAGGATAACGCTCGCCAGGGCGAATCACAATACCGCGCGTGCGTGTCCGAGCGATCACGCCAGATGTATCTCGAACCAGTCCAGTGTGGCATCCATGGCCGTTTCGAGTGCGGGGCTGGTCCCCGCGTAGGGATGGACAGCGCCGAACGTGTGGCCTGCATCCTCAACCTGAAGGAGCTCGGTGTTGTCGCCAGCCGCGTCGAATAACACCTCCGAGTCGGTAAGCGATACCGTTTCGTCATCCTCCCCGTGAACGATCAACCACGGCAGAGCGAGGCGCTCCGCGGCACGGATGATATCGAGCCGACCACTGTTCTGCTTTATGTCGCGCCAGAATCCGGGGCCCACGGGCATCTGCTGGCCGGTGCGCGAGTTCGGAATGTGGACGATATCCCCGCGCTGCCAGGCATTCACCTCAACATCTCCCCAGCGCTCCACCGCTGCAATGGCAGACCAGGTGACCAGCGCGTTCAGCCCGCCGTCCTCGGCAGCCGCCAGAATAGCCTCTCCACCACCGCGCGAATGGCCGAATAGCCCGATCCTTTGAGGCGGCTCGGGAAAGAGCCTATTCCCACGCACGGCCGCCAGAACCGTCCTTATCTCGGCAACATTTCGCGAATGGGTGTTCTGTTCGAACAGCTCGAGCGCTGAGAAGTCGCGGCCATCCTGGCCGATCCCGCTGCGTGAGAAGTTGAATGAGATTGCAGCGTGGCCACGGCGCGCAATGGCCTTAGCGAGCGTGGGAAAGAATCCCCAGTCCTTGAACCCTTTAAAGCCATGACAGAGGATGACCGCGCTCCGGGGCGCGGGGCCGCTCGGAGCGCGAAGATCGCCACGGATCGGCGGCGACCCATCGGGCGGGCGGATTTCCCAGCGTGCACGAACTGTCATGATATATGGCTTACCTGATCTCTGGTCGGCTGCGCGTAATTCCCTTCGGTGCCAGCTGTCGCACCGAGCGTGCCACCTGCTGCCTCAGTCCAGCTTCGCGCGTGCGAGTAGCTGGTAGGTTGCCATCTGCGCGGGCGACGGGCTGAGCGGGATACCAACGGCGAGCGCAGCTTCGCGAGGAGAGGTGGGGAGGTGGAGGATCAGGCTTTCGGCGCCGGCCGGAGGCTCGTACGGCTTAGCGCGGCCTGTGCTGTCCACCTGTACCGTCGTGCCGGTGACGGCCAGATCGGCCAGGAACCTGCCGTACTCCAGCCACTCGCTCAGCGGGTCCGATCCTTCCCGTGCGACGTTAGGCACCAGAGTGTTGTCGTAATACTCTAAAGCTCGCCGGAAAGCTGACTCGTCCTGTGTGCGGAGTGCCTTGAGTCGGTCGCGGTACATGTCGCGATGATCGCGCGCACCGCCCCCGGCAAGTGCCTCGTCCAGGCGCTTATCCGCAGTCTTTCGGAGTGAATGTTTTGTCAAAAGCGAAGACGTTTGGGGAAACCCCGCGAGGGTGCCCGGGCCGGGCATGGACCCCCGTCGGGGCACGGAAGTTGTAGTCGACCACGGCCCCCTTCTTCCAACTCCTGCCGGCGAGGTCACGATGCAGCCGAGCGTTCAGCCGTTCCTGTTCGAGCCGACCACGGCTTCGCCGCCGTTCGACCTGTCGTGGGAGCTCTTCGGCGAGCTCTGCCGGGTCCTGGCGCTTCGGGTCTACGAGGAGTTCGACCCTGACCTCGTGGTGGGGATCGCGACCGCAGGTGTAATACCGGCAGCCGTAATCGCCGATATGCTCCAGGTAGATTTCTTCAGCATGAAGATATCGCGGCGATCGGGCCGGCAGGTAGTCAGAGATTATCCAGAAGTTCTGAGCGGCGCTCCTTCGCAGGCCGCAGGGCGACGCGTTCTCATCGTCGACGAGCTAACTACGAGCGGAGACACGCTGCGCCTGGCAACCGCGGCAGTGCGCGACAAGGTACCGCTCGAGGTGCGGACCGCCACGAGCTTCGTTCGCCCGGGCGGTTTCCGACCCGACTTCTACGCACTGGAAACCGACGCTCTGATAATGTTTCCCTGGGACCGCCAGATCGTAGAAAACGGCGAGATAGTCGTCCACCCACGTTACCGGCAGTCGCTCGACGATGAGATCCCCCGCTGACTCCCTAACTCAGCCGCCCTTGGCCATCGAGTCGAGGAAATCTTTGTTGCTCTTCGTCTTCTTCATACGACCGAGCAGGAATTCTATAGCTTCGGCGGGCGGCATATCCGACAGGAAGTTCCTGAGCAGGTAGACTCTGCTGAGCTCGGCATCGTCCAGCAGGAGATCCTCCTTGCGGGTACCCGAGCGGTTGATGTCGATCGCCGGGAATATGCGCTTATCCGAAATGTGGCGGTCCAGCACGAGCTCCATGTTGCCGGTGCCCTTGAACTCTTCGAAAATCACCTCGTCCATGCGGCTGCCCGTGTCGACGAGCGCGGTAGCGACGATCGTGAGTGATCCGCCCTCATCGATGTTCCTGGCCGCGCCGAAGAATCGTTTGGGCTTATGCAGCGCGTGGGCATCCACACCGCCTGAGAGAATCTTCCCGGAGTGCGGCACGGTGACGTTGTACGCGCGGGCGAGCCGGGTAATGGAGTCGAGCAGAATGACCACATCCTTGCCATGCTCCACCAGTCGCTTGGCCTTGTCGAGCACCATCTCCGCAACCTGCGTATGGCGATCGGCGGGCTCATCGAATGTGGAAGAGATCACCTCTGCCTGGACGTTCTCCTGCATGTCCGTGACCTCCTCGGGCCGCTCGTCGATGAGCAGTACGATGAGGTGGATCTCAGGGTGATTTTCGGTGATGGCGTTCGCCATCTTCTGCATCAGGATGGTCTTACCGGCTTTGGGCGGCGCTACGATGAGCCCGCGCTGACCCTTACCCAACGGCGCCATGAGGTCCATGACGCGCATGGACAGATCACCGCTCTCCGCTTCGAGGTGGATCCGCTCGTCGGGATATCGCGGCCGGAGGTTGTCGAATGCCACTCGATGCTTGGCACGATCCGGCTCGTCGCCATTGACCTTCTCGACCTTCAGGAGTGCCAGGTACCGCTCACCCTCCTTGGGCGGGCGCACCTGACCGAGCACAGTATCGCCAGTCCGCAGGTCGAACCGCTTGATCTGGCTTGGCGAGACGTAGATGTCGTCAGGGCCATACAGATAATTCCAGTCCTGCGACCGAAGAAAGCCGTATCCTTCCGGCAGCACTTCGAGCACTCCCTCGCCGCGGAGAACGACTTCGGAGTCGAGCAGGTTCTGCTCGATGCGGAAAATAAGGTCCTGCTTGCGAAGGCCCGAGTAGTTGGAGATGTTCAGGCCCTCGGCCATCTCATGTAATTCTGTGACGGTCTTTGATTTAAGCGCGGTGATGTCCACTAGGTGCTCCAGATAGAACTAAAGTACGGGGCACGGATTAGCGTGCTTCCGGGAATATTGGTCAAAATTGAACAGCGCAAAGAACTGTCTGCGGGCAGGGGCGCAAAGCGCCTGAACGGTGAGGATCCTGGTGTGGAAGACGATTCGCGTAACATAATGCCCGTCAAAACCGAGGTCAAGCCTCACGTGTTCAATCAAGTCAGTCTTTTCGCTGTTTATAGAACTGCGGTTATCCGGAATGACGAGGTAGTGCGTGGCATCCTCCTTCCAGGCCTCGGCCCGGAGCACACTGCGGTGCGGCAGGCACTCGACGAGTGGGATGGTCGCTGGTTTGTGCAGGAATCAGTCCACGGCACCGAACTTACCCTCGTGCGCGCCATCGCGCGGCCGGGGCGCGAGCGATGGTGGCTGCACATTCTGCTCGCCGCTCTTACACTGCTCACAACCACCATTTCAGGTGCGTACTTCGCCGGATTCGTTCCGCTCCAGATGGCGATATTGCCGATAGGCCCACTCGGCTTCCCCTTCCCGACTCGCATCTTCATAGGAGATCTTATTGCCGGGCTCGGATTTGCCCTGCCACTGTTGGGAATTCTCCTTGCGCATGAGTTGGGCCATTACCTCGCCGCCCGCCGTCACGGAATGGACGTATCGCCGCCCTACTTCGTCCCCGCACCCCACTGGCTGAACCTGATCGGTACATTCGGCGCTTTCATACGGCTACGGTCGGTGATGATCAACCGGGCGGTGCTGATGGATGTGGGCGCGGCTGGCCCCGTAGTAAGTTTCCTCGTGTCCATCCCGGCAGTGGTTCTGGGTCTCGCCTGGAGCACGGCAGCCCCGATTCCGATGGAATTCGCTCAGGCCCCGTTCGTGGTGGTGTTCGATACACAGCCGGTCTGGCTCGGGGGCTCGCTCATCTTTCAACTTCTCGCCCACTGGTTCGGGAGCGACGGTTCCGTGCTCCTTCTCCACCCGTTGGCATTCGCCGGCTGGCTCGGTCTGTTCGTGACCGCGCTGAACCTCTTTCCGCTCGCGCAGCTGGACGGCGGGCACATACTGTTCGCGCTAGGGCAGCGAGTGCAGCGTTACGCGAGCATCGCGTTCCTCATTCTTCTGCTCGTCCTCGGATACTTCTGGTGGGGATGGTGGCTCTGGGCAGCATTGATCCTCGTGCTGGGTCGCGGGTCGATACGGCACCCGGCGGTATTCGATCCGGATTTCCGCGTGGAGGGCACCCGAAGGTGGGTCGGTTGGGCGTGCATTCTCATCTTCGTATTGTCGTTCATCCCCATCCCCATTCGGCTGTGATGGACCCGTGAATTTTCTTGACAAGCCCTACCGACTCTGGAAGATTGGGAATCCCTCAAGCCAACAGAAACAGTGTCGCACGTGGAGGACCCGCATGGCACGTCACAATCGAGAAGGAAAGGGTGAGGACCAGGGTGGTAACGAGTACGTGGTTTCTTACCAGCCGGACTGGCTGCATCAGGTGAAGGTGACGCGCGAGCTCGAGAACGGACGGCATTCTACAAAGACCCTCTTCCGTAACCCCGACGCCCCCGAAGCGGAGCCCGGCTCTACCGTTCGGACGCGCATCGCGGCAGCTGATCTCGGGATAGACTTTGAGCTTACGCTGAAGGACAGGTCCAGGATGATTCGCAGTGTGACCGTCGAAACCGTAGGCGGCCCGGGCGCTCATGGACGGGAGTTCGTGTCGTTCTCCATCGCCCGCCAGCGTTGAACATGTCTACTTCTCTGGCACTCGACGGGGTCTTCGCACCCGCGACCACCACCTTTAGTCCGGACACTGGCGAGCTGGACCTGGATGGTATGCGGAAGAATGCGGGCGACTGGCTGGATACGGCGCTCGGCGGACTGGTGCTCTTCGGGTCGACTGGCGAAGGGCTCCTCCTCGCCGACGACGAACGAGTCCGGGTGCTGGAGGCGATTCGCGCGGACCACTCGAGCTCCGTTCTGCTGGCTGGGACCGGGGCCGAATCCACGCGCCGCGCGATCGAGCTCTCCCGAAGCGCCGCTCGGGCCGGCGCGGACGCAGTGCTCGTTCATCCGCCGGCATATTACCGACCGCAGATGTCGCCGGAAGTGCTGCGGAGCCATTTCACGGCTGTGGCCGACGCCTCTCCGGTCCCGCTGGTCCTCTACCAGGTCCCGAGCGCGTACAGCGGTATCCAGTTGCATGCCGACCTGGTAGCTGGACTCTCGGATCATCCAAACATCATCGGCATCAAGGATTCTTCCGGTGACGTGGACGCGCTGAGGGAGCTCGTGAGAACCTGCGCGCCTTCGTTCCAGGTGCTGGTCGGGAATGGCGCCGCTCTGCTCGACGCGCTCGAAGCCGGAGCCACCGGTGGGATTCTCGGGGTGGCTGTTCTGGCGCCCGCGGATTCCATCAAGGTGCATACGCTTTTCCGCAGCGGCGACGGGGTGCGTTCGCGCGCGACGCAGGACCGCATCACTGCCGTGCACCGCGAGATAGTCGCGGCGCGCGGGGTACCGGGTGTGAAGGCCGCGCTGGACCTCCTGGGGATGGTTGGCGGGCCGCCGCGGCCGCCGCTTCAGCCGCTCCCGTCCGGCGAGATGGAGAGCGTACGCGCAACGCTCGTGACGGCGGGCCTGCTGGACCGGTCGGGTGCGCGTCCGTAAGTTCCCAAGCGCAGAAACTCTCCAATCCCTTTGGCCAGTTCTAAGATAATGTCAGACTACCAGAACCTTCAGCTCGATGTCGAGGACGGCATCTGCACCCTTGCCGTGAACAGGCCGGACAAGCTCAACGCGCTGAATCACGAGACTATCCTGGAACTCGGTCGCGCGGTCGAAGAGATCGCGGCTGACGATGCCATCGGCGGTGTAATAGTCACGGGTACCGGCCCCAAAGCCTTCGTGGCCGGTGCCGACATCGCCGAGCTGGCGAAAATGGGGCCCATCGATGGCGTGGAGATCAGCCGGCTGGGGCAGCGGGTCTTCCGGTCAATCGAGCTCTCGCGTAAGCCCGTTATTGCGGCCGTCAATGGCTTCGCGCTGGGTGGCGGTTGTGAGCTCGCCCTGGCGTGTCACCTGAGGGTCGCGTCGGACACCGCACGGTTCGGATTACCGGAAACCAAGCTGGGAATAATCCCCGGGTACGGTGGCACATTGCGTCTTCCGCGGATCGTAGGGAAAGGTAGGGCACTGGAGATGATCCTCACAGGTGAAATGGTCGGTGCCGAGGAGGCGCTGCGCATCGGACTGGTGAACCGCGTTTTCCCCGCCGAAGGGCTCATGAAAGGCGCTCGCGAGCTCATGATGACCATCCTCCGCAACGGCCCCATCGCCCTCGCCCTGGGCATCGAGTGCACCACCCGGGGAATGGAGATGGCGGTGGATGACGGGCTAGCGTTGGAATCGAACCTCTTCGGCCTCCTGGCTGCGACCTCGGATATGCGCGAGGGAATGGGCGCGTTCATGGAGAAGCGCGCGGCGAAGTTCGAAGGGAAATAGTCGCTAAGATGACTATGCGGCTACTGATAACTTCGCCGGTGCGATCGCTCCTTGCTGAGTACGACGGCACCGCGCTGCGTGGGCTCCACTTCTTCGAATCGGACCGTCATCCACCCGCCGGTACTAGAGACGAGCCCGCGCGCGGCGACGTTCTCGGCAGGCAGATCGTGCGCGAAATGCGCGAGTACTTCGCCGGCGAACGAAAGAATTTCGATCTTCCGCTATCGCCCAGAGGTACACCATTCCAGCAGAAGGTCTGGAACGCATTGCGGGCGATCCCCTTCGGCTCGACGCGATCTTACGGCACGCTCGCTGATGAGATCGGCACCCCCGGTGCCGCGCGCGCCGTGGGCCAGGCCAACCGCCGCAATCCAATCCCCATAATCATTCCCTGCCACCGGGTTCTCGCCGCCTCGGGCAGTATAGGTGGGTACATGGGATCGGGGCCTGACGGGGATGGGACTGTGATTAAGCGATGGCTGCTGATACATGAGGGAGTGGAACTGAAATTTTGAATTTTGAATTGTTTGTGGGCTGTCGCGCAGGAACTCAGGGTATGGAATAATTCAAAATTCAAAATTCAAAATTGCCCCACCTCTCCCGGCTTCGGCTCCGCAACTTCCGAAACTTCACCGACCAGATCCTCGATTTTCCGGCCGGTGGTGTAGCGATCATCGGGGATAACGGGCAGGGTAAGACCAATCTGCTCGAAGCGATCTACTACCTCGAGATACTCCGGTCATTTCGGGGGGCGCCGGACGAACAGCTGGTGCGCTTCGGGGAGGAGGTGTTCAGACTGGACGGTCGGGTTACTTCGCAGGGGGCGCACGATCAGGATATCGGCGCGGCGTTCGACAGAACCTCGCGACGAAAGAAGGTCACGCTGGGGGGAACGGAGCCGCCACGTATCGGCGACGCGCTCGGGACCCTTGGCGCGGTCATATTTTCGCCGACCGACGTCGCGATAGTCTCCGGCAGTCCGGGGATGCGGCGGCGCTACCTCGACATCGCCCTCTCGCTCACCCGCCCCGGCTATCTGCAGGCGCTGCAGCGCTACAGGCAGGTACTCACCCAACGGAACGCTTTACTTCGTCAGGACAGCCCGCGGGCGGTAGTTGCCGCTTTCAACGGCGGCCTTGTGGATGCGGGCAGCCGTGTGATGGCCACGCGCGCGCGCTGGATCCACGAGTTCGCGGAAAGTTTTGCGCGCCATGTGGCGGCCGTTTCCGGCGGCGCGACCGCTGTAATGGAGTACGACCCGTCCGTAAAGATGTCGGATGCCGGCAGCTCGAACCACGATGAGGAGGCGATAGCGCGGGAGTTCACCCGCGAGCTTAGCCGTGTCGCGGAGCGCGAGGAGCGCCAGGGGAACACCGTGGTGGGTCCGCATCGTGACGACTTGCGTATTCGGGGAGTGGGAGGTGGTGGGGAGTCCGTTGACCTGCGCGCCTATGGATCCGGTGGCCAGCAGCGGACAGCGGCGGTCGCGCTGCGGATGATCGAGGCCGAGGCACTAAAGGAGGCGCGCGGCCGACAGCCCGTCGTGCTCCTGGACGACGTATTCGCCGAGCTCGACCCCGGCAGGTCCAGCCGCATACTCCAATGGGTAGATGAGGTCGAGGTCGGCCAGGTGATCCTCACCGCACCCAAGCCTACCGACTTCGACGTCAAGGGCGGCTCTCTGCCGCGCTGGACCATCCGTGACGGCGTGGTCGACGAGCTTTGACGAACGCACCGGGAGCGTCTAGATTTGGGCGTCCACGCATCCATCAAATCCATCCCCGAATACTTTGAGCCGTCAACCCCGCACTTCTGCCGGCCGACCACAGCTGGTCGGCGACCTCGTATCCGGTTTTCTGTCGCGAAAGGGACTCGACGCCAGGGTAGAGGCCGCATCGGTAGTGGCAGACTGGCAGGAGCTGGTGGGCCCGCAGATCTCCGGCGTCACCGAGCCTCTTCGGGTGTCGGATGGCGTGCTGTTCGTCGCCGTCTCCAGCTCTTCCTGGATGATGGAGCTGGACCTCATGAAGTCCGCGCTTATGCGTCGACTGAACGCCGGGAAGCGAGCTGGCCGCATAGAGAAGATCGTCTTTGTGATGAACTGACCAGAAGCCGCTGAATCCCGGCACGTTCGACGGTCACAAGGGTACTAGAAGAGCAGTAAATTTCTCTGTTCACAACTACGGAAGCTTAAGCGAATATGGCGAAGACGTTAGCCAAGGAATACAACTCGGGGCAGATCCAGGTCCTGAAGGGCCTGGAAGCGGTGCGAAAGCGCCCGGGTATGTACATCGGATCGACCGGTCCTCGCGGCCTTCATCACCTGGTCTACGAGGTGGTGGACAACTCGATCGATGAGGCGCTCGCGGGACACGCCGATCATATCGAGGCGACCATCCACGACGACAACTCCATAACAGTTGTGGATAACGGTCGCGGATTTCCGGTGGATATCCACCCGACGGAAGGAGTTCCCGGCGTCGAGCTTGCCCTCACGGTTCTCCACGCGGGCGGAAAATTCGATAAGGATACCTACAAGGTCTCCGGCGGGCTCCATGGCGTCGGTGTTTCTGTGGTCAATGCGCTTTCCGAGTGGCTCAAGGTCACCGTTCGCCGAGATTCCAAGATCTACGAGATCGGATTCGAGCGCGGCGCCATGACCGCGCCTCTCCAGGTAGTCGGCAAGGTCCCTCACGGCGAGACGGGCACAACGGTCTCCTTCAAGCCTGACCTGGAAATTTTCCCGGAGCGCGATTACTCCTTCGACACCCTCTCCAGTCGACTGCGTGAGCTGGCCTTCCTCAATAAGGGAGTCCGACTCATCCTGACGGACGAACGGGCTGTGGACGAAGAAACGGGTGAGACGAAGAGCGAGGAATATCACTACGAAGGGGGGATCAAGACCTTCGTCGAGTTTCTTCGCGGTACCCGCAAGCCGCTCCACCCGGAACCCATCTACATCGAGGCCGCGCGTGAGGAGGCCGAGATAGAGGTGGCCATGCAGTATGACGATGGCTATAACGAGAACACGTTCACCTTCGTCAACAACATCAACACGCACGAGGGCGGAACGCACCTTACGGGCTTCAAGTCCGCGCTCACCCGTACAATAAACGATTACGCGCGCCGCACCGGCCTCTTCAAGAAGGGCGGGCTCGAAGGGCTCTCTGGCGACGACGTGCGTGAAGGCCTCACCTGTGTCCTCTCGATCAAGATCAAGGAGCCGCAGTTCGAAGGGCAGACCAAGACAAAGCTTGGCAACAGCGAGGTCAAGGGCGCCGTAGAGAGCGTAGTTAACGAGCGACTCTCAGATTTCCTGGAGGAGAACCCGGCCACCGCGAAGGCGGTCATCGAGAAGGCACTTTCCGCCGCTCGCGCGCGCGAGGCAGCCAGAAAGGCGCGTGACCTTACGCGGAAAAAGAGCGCGCTGGAAACCGGCGTCCTCCCGGGCAAACTCGCCGACTGCTCGATGAACAATCCCGAGGCATCGGAGATCTACATCGTGGAGGGCGATTCGGCTGGCGGATCAGCGAAGCAAGGACGCGACCGGTCGTTCCAGGCCATCCTTCCGCTCAAGGGCAAGATCCTCAACGTCGAGAGGGCGCGCTTCGACAAGATCCTCTCGAACGAGGAGATCCGCGCGATGATAACCGCCATCGGTACGGGCATAGGGGAGGACGAATTCGATCTTCAGAATGCCCGCTACCATAAGATCATCCTTATGACCGATGCGGATGTCGACGGATCGCACATCCGGACGCTCCTCCTGACATTCTTCTTCCGGCAGATGAGGGATCTTGTGGAGGCCGGCATGATCTACATCGCCCAGCCGCCGCTGTACCGGGTCGCTAAGGGCAAGCAGGAACAGTACGCCTACTCCGATCCCGAGCGCGACGAAATCCTCGCCCGGTTAAGAGGTCCGGATGGCGATGGCAAAGGAATTCACGTGCAGCGATACAAGGGCCTCGGGGAGATGAACCCTGAGCAGCTCTGGAAGACCACGATGGATCCGTCCACCCGCACGATTCTCCAGGTGACCCTCGAAGATGCCGTGGAGGCCGATGGCATATTCCAGACGCTGATGGGTGAAGATGTCGACCCGCGCCGCAAATTTATCGAGGACCACGCGGAGTACGCCAAGCTGGATGTTTAGTTCGGTTGTTGAACCGTGAAGGGAGTAGCACGCTCATAGGGGCTGGAGTACCTATCGCGCCCCAGCTTACCACTCCACCAGCCGTCGCCCGAGCCGTATCGCCCGGGCGGCGTTGGTCCCGTCGGGATCCCACCTGAGCCGCCCTGGTAATACCTTCTATAGCCGCCTACCTGCGGCCGATCGTAGGGATGCTCGGGCGCGTACCCGTGTGGGGGCCGTCCACCGCCGAAGCGGTCGGCACCGCGTGGCGCGCCGGAGTAGCCACGGAAATTTCGATCGTATCGGTTCATGGTTCACCTCGGGAGTAACTATTGCCGTCCGGGATGTTCACCGCCTGCGCCCGCCGTATGGGTAATCGTAGCCGATGGGCTCATTACTTCCGCGCCACGTGTGGGTGCCGCCAATGGTCCTGTACGGCTTGCGGTAATAGCGCTCATCGCCGATCCTTCCGGGGCGATCGCCAGTGTACATGTTATAGTTTGGCGGCGGTATCGACCCGCGACCGCCATAAACGTAGTCGGCGTTGTAACGGCTGGTGACACGGTTGCCGAGCCGTTCCCGACTGCGTCGCTCATCGACGGGGGAACCCTCGAAATCACGCGGCGGCGGTGCGTCCGGGTAGCCCCGCATGCCATAGTCGAAGTGCCGATCGTATCGCATATTAGCCTCCTTTTTGAGCGAGTCCTGAGTGCACCGCTGTTACTGTCCGCGGGCCATTCGCTGGGTTGCAATCCCCGTTCCCCGACATGCAAATGAAAGGTCTGGACCAGCTGATGCGGGCGTACGAGGATCGACACTTCCCGTCCTCGCGCCAGCTAGATCTCCACGGCGACGGCCCATCCGCGGCGCGTGAGCGCGCTCTAAAGTGGATTCAGTCGTGTGCGCATGAACAACCGGGCGAAGAACTCCTACTGGTTGTGGAGAGAGGGTACAGGCCGGGCTCCACGGGTGGTCCCGTCCGCCGCGAAATCGAGGCGCTTCTGACTATGCTGAAGGGTGGATTGATCGATTGGTGGCAGCCGTTCGGTTCGGGGAGTCTGGCGCTTGGCCTTGCCGTGGAACCGCGCATACAAACCCATCGCCCGCCCCCGCCTCCGGTAGGCGAGGGCCGCACGCCCGAAACGGCCGGAGCCGCGCTGATAGACACCGCGGACGACGTGCCGCCCGAGCTGCTGCCAATGATCGAGCGGGCCGCGGAGCTGCGGCGCACGCGCGAGCAGGTGTCGTTAGGATTGTTACCCGTACTGCTGCGGCGCGTCTGGATCGAGGCACAGGCCTACGCCATGAGCGACGGTACGGATTTCAAAGCTGGAGTGGAAAAGGTGCTCCGCGACGAAGAAGCGGCTTACCTGGAGGATCTGGAGGATTAGGATCAGCGCCGGTGAGTGCGCCGCTCGAGTACGACCTCACCGTTGACGATCATGTAGCGGATGATGCGATCGCGCGCTTCGGGGAAGGCTTTCTGGCGATCCTTGAAGCGGTCGTTGGACACGACGGCGGCATCGAGCTCGCGCGCGAAGGAGAGGATGAAGTAGTCCGCATCGGTGCCGGCCGGCGCCTGGCGGATGCTTCCCTGCTCCACCAGCGTTTCGTATCCCGGTGGATCGTCGATCTGGTGCCGGAGGGCGGCATCCACCACAACTACAGCCTCGTATCCCTCGCTGGCGAGCTTATCGCGGACCAGCTCGATGTTCCGCAGTCTTGCCTTATCCCCCTCGCTCGAATGGGCGACATTCGAGCCGTCGATAATGGCGACCTTTGCGCCCGCTTCCTCGCTCATTAATTCCTTTATTCCGCCGGGATGATAGTGCCGCCTGCGAATCGGGCAGGCTAAGGGCAAGCGGGGTGCCAGAGTCGGCCATTGGCACGGACCGTGCATTCTAAAATCATGGCCGCGACACACTTATGCAAATCCGGCCGTGCTCCGTCTCCTCAGTTCAGGTGGCGGGGCGCAAACTTATTCGACAGGAGATAACGATGCGAAAAGCGACACTTGGTTTGATGGCGATATTCGGACTCGTGGCATCGCCGGGGATCGTTGAGGCCCAGTTCCCGGGCGGGTTGACGCTGGACGTTCGAGGCGGCGTAGGAGTGCCGACGGGTGATCTGGGGGATGACGAGCTCATGGGCGCTGAAACAGGATTCGGGTTCGGCGCGACGGTGGGGCTGAACGTTCTGCCGATGGTGGGGGTTTATGGCGGCTATAGCCGGTTCATGTTCCCCGTAGAGTCGGAGAGTCTCACTGAAGCGCAAAATGAAGCGGAGTTCGTAGACTCGGGCTTCAACGGCGGAGTGAAGCTCATGGTTCCGGCAACCATCCTGGGTGGCCTGAATCCATATCTCCAGGGCGGTGTAGTTTACCGTGAGCTGGAGCTCGACGTGGAGGGTGATGTGGTCGACGTCGAGAGCGACTCCGAGAGCGCCTGGGGTTACGAGATCGGCGCCGGGCTCGCGTTCCCGCTGGGTCAGGTGATCAGCGTTACGCCGGGTGTTCGGTATGTGTCGTACTCGCCGGATGCTGCTGGCGGTGAGGCCGATGGACCGGACATCAGCTATGTGGCGGCCGATATCGGGCTGTCCATTCGCTTCTAGTACGCCGACAGAAAAACGGCCACCGAGCGATCGGTGGCCGTTTTTATTTCACTTCTCGTCGTCCTCTTCCTCGTGCGGCTTATCCTGAACAGTTAGCTGCTGCTGCCGCGCGAGCGCCGTCACTCCCAGCATCCCGGCAGACCCTACCGAATCGACTATGCTGCTCGGCACCACCATCATCCCGCCCTTCTGCTTCAAGCCCTCGTAGAGGATGTTCATCGCCCGCAGTTGAAGGGCTACAGGATTATCCTTGTAGGCTTCCGCTGCCTTATCGAAGAGGTTGGCTATCTCGACCTCGGCCTCGCCAAGGATTATGCGGGCCTGCTTCTCGCGCGACGCCTGCGCCTCACGTGACATAGCATCCTGCAGCGTTCTGGGGATGATGATGTCGCGCATCTCGACCGAATGAACGGTCACACCCCATGGCGTGCAGCGCCTATCGATGAGATTCTGAAGCTCCTCCTCGATCCGTTCGCGTCCTCTGAGGAGCTCGGTGAGCGACGTTCTACCGATGATGTCGCGCAGCCCCGTCTGCGCGGCCCAGCTCACCGCCGTGGCGTACTCCTGGACCTCGAGTGCGGCTTTCTCAGGGTCGTAGACCATCCAGAACAGAACTGCGTCGACATTCACCGGCACAGTATCCGAGGTCAGCGTCGACTCGGCCGCGAAGCTCGTCGTCACCGTGCGCTGGTCAACCCAGGTGGGAACCGTATCTATGAAGGGAATTATCCAGAATGGGCCCGGTCCCTTGAGTCCGGTATAGCGGCCGAGGCGGAGTACCACCGCACGCTCCCACTGCTGGGCGACCTTGGGTGCCATGGAGGCGACGCCGCCCACGAGCACACCGCCGATGGCACCAAACACACTGCCCATTGCCACGGAAACGCCCACTCCGGCAAGTGTGGGCGCCAGAAACGACAGCGTAGCCAGGATATTCGTGCGCGGCCCCGGTAACCCGGGGAGGTTGGGGCGGGACAGCGACGGGTAGTTAGGCATTATCGGGATCTCCGGATTGGCGACGGCTATCCAGGTGGATGATGACCTCATCCAGGGAGAAGCCGAGGGCGCTCGTCTCGCGAAGGAATGTATCTTCGAGGGCGATAAGCTCGGCTATGAGATCCGCGCGTCCCGCCTCTACGTTGTGGCGCACGAAAGTTCCCACGCCCGGGCGAGTTTCGACAACGCCCGCCCTATCGAGCTCGGCGAAAGCCTTGGCTACCGCATTCGCATTTACGCGCAGGTCTACCGCGAGCTGCCGGACCGTGGGCAGGGCGTCGCCCGGCCTGAGCAGCCCCGCGACCACGGCCGACCTGACCGTACGGACGAGCTGAGCCTCGACGGGGGTCGGATCCGAGTGGTCGATGTGGAACACGCGGCCAGCGCTTTAGTGCACGCCCCCCATGAGCCTGGACTGGATCGGCTTGGAGAATATGGCCAGGGTGACTCCCGCGGTGAGCGCGACGATCATGACGGTTGTGAAGACATCTCCTGTCGCCGCCGCGCTTATCTGCCCGTCGGGGGCAGCTGCACCGGCACCGATAGCGCCCGCCAGCAGCCCCGCGATGAGGTTGCCGAGTGCTGAAGCCATGAACCAGATACCCATCATCTGACCGACCATACGGCGCGGTGCCAGCTTGGTGACGGTGCTGAGGCCCACCGGGCTCAACGTCAGCTCACCCATGGTATGCAGGAAAAAGGCGAGGATGAGCCACCACGGGCTGATAAGAGCCCCCTGCGCGGCGAGCGCCATGGCCGGAATCATCACGGCGAAACCCGCGCCGAGCAGCATCAGTCCCACACCGAACTTGAGCGGGCTGGAGGGCTCCAGGTTGCGGTGACTGAGCGCTACCCACAGCCAGGCGAAGAAGCCCGCAAAGGTGATGATGTAAAGCGGGTTGAGCGACTGGAACCAGGTGGACGGGAAGTCGATGCCGAGGAGCTCGGTGTCGGTAAGCTGCTCAGCCACCAGGTTGAACGACGAGCCATGCTGTTCGAAGCCCGCCCAGAATACCGCCGCGGCCGCGAAGAGTATTCCTATCACCGCTACGCGTTTCTTCTCGGCGGTGTTCATCCCGCCGACCGCGAAGATGTACGCGAAATATATCGCGGTGAGCCCGACTATCATGTAAGTGCCGGCCGCGGCCACCGCCTGGATGGAGATACCGAACACGAAGAAGATAAGGAACGCCGCGATGGCTGCGGCGGCCAGACCGGCCCAGAGCTTACGCGCGTGTCGCCTCGCGTCAGCGGGACCCTCGTTGTCAGCACCCAGCCCGGCCTGTCCGAGATATTTGCCGGTGAATACATACTGGATCAGTCCCAGCACCATTCCGACGCCTGCCGCCGCAAAGCCGAGGTGCCAGTCCACCTGCTGGCCGAGCCACCCGCAGACCAGTGGAGCGATGAAGGCGCCCAGGTTGATGCCCATGTAGAAGATAGAGAACCCGGCGTCTCTTCGAGCGCTCTCCTCTTCCCTGTACAGCTCCCCGACCATGCTGCTGATATTGGGCTTGAGCAGCCCGGTGCCCAGGACGATCAGGATGAGGCCGAGGTAGAACGTGGATATCGATTCTATGGCCATGCTGAAGTGGCCCGCGGCGATGATGATTCCGCCATAGAGCACAGCCCGCCGTTGACCGATTATCCGATCAGCGACCCAGCCGCCCGGCAGGGCCAGCATGTAGACGAAAGCCGTGTACAGACCGTAAATGGCGCCCGCTCGGGCTACATCGAAGCCGAGTCCGCCTTCCGCTATGCTCGCCGTCATGAAAAGTATCAACAGTGCCCGCATGCCGTAGTAGCTGAACCGCTCCCACATTTCGGTGAAGAAAAGTGTCGCGAGGCCACGCGGGTGGCCAAAGAACGATCGGTCGGCGCCGGCCGCTGCCGTGCTTTGACTTCCCGCTACAGTGGACGCGGGTTCCGAAGAAAATTCAGAGGTCGGATCTTTTGGCATGTGTTCGTCTCGCGGGTTTATGGGCAGGGGGTTCTACGACGCGACGGCGAAATCTATGACGGAGGCTGTCATGAGGCCAGCTTTCGTAGTTCAATAGCTGTCTGGCAGGGGGATTGCAACTCCCGATCGGTTACCCTGTCGGCTAGAATTCACACGGTATAAGGATGCCCTTTCCATGCGCGATCTTATTGAACACATTGACGAATATGTCGCACCGGACGGTGAGCGGTACGCGGTGGACGTCTACGGCAGGACGGGTGCGGATGGGATGTGGGAGGGGTGGCTGGAGTTCGTACCGATTGCACGCGGCGACACCCTCCCGACGGAGGTAGAGACGGAGCAGAGCTCACGCGAAGATCTCGAGTACTGGGCCTCCGGGCTCACTGACACATATTTTGAGGGCGCCATAGAACGTGCCCGCGAGGATCACCGGGAGAAGGAAGTCTGAAGCGGAAGCCGGGAAGTACAAGCGAGGAAGGAGCACAGCGCCGACCAGTCATGTCCCGGGGGATCCGGTACATGGTGGCGGGTGCGTTCTTCTTCAGCGTCATGAGTCTGCTGGTGAAGCTCGTAGGGGCGAGGATACCGGGACAGGAAATAGTCCTGGTCCGCGGGTCGGTTACGCTCGTGATCACCTTCGCCATGCTCAAGCGTGCCGGAATTCGCGCGCGGGGTTCTCGCGAAGGGTTTCTTGTACTTCGCGCCCTGCTTGGCTTCGCCGCGCTGAGCTGCTTCTACTATTCAGTCATAAATCTCCCGCTGGCCGACGCCACCCTCATTCAGTACACCAACCCGGTCTGGACCGCGCTACTGGCGGCATGGCTACTTGGAGAACGGATGGGCAGGCGTGAAGCATTGCTCATTGCCGCAAGTCTGGGAGGGGTCGTTCTTATCGCACGGCCATCGTTCATTTTCGGAAGCGCGGCCGGACGGCTGGATCCCGCAGTCGTTGCTATCGCGCTGATCGGAGCACTCTTCAGCGCTGCCGCTTACGTCACAGTTCGGAAACTGGGTCAGACGGAACATGCCCTGGTGATAGTCTTCTACTTTACCCTCATCACGGTCCCGGCCGCGATACCCGGAGCACTGATGGAGCCGGTATGGCCCACACTCACCGAATGGGCCATCCTGCTGGCTGTAGGTTTGACAGCGCAGGCGGGGCAGGTATATCTCACGAAAGGTCTTCAGATGGAGCCGGCTGGAAGGGCCACAGCGGTGGGATATCTGCAAATTGTCTTCGCGGCTGGGTGGGGAATGATATTCTTCGCGGAATTTCCCGACGGCTGGAGCATTCTCGGCGCGCTCATCATTGTTGGCAGCACGCTCGGTCTGGCGCGCCACCGAGCGGCCGTCGGCGCTCCCGCAGTGGGGACCGCAAGATGAGCTTCGAAGCCGAGCTCCGTACCGCCCACGCAGCCGCTGCCGACGCTGCTGAACTGCTTGTACGGGGTTCGGGCACCGAAGATGTTCGCGAGAAGGCTCGCGCAGACCTGGTCACCTCGGTGGATATGGAAGCCGAGGCTGCCATAATCCGCAGAATTTCGGCGCACTTCCCCGACGACGTTATCATCGCCGAGGAAAGCGAGAGCACCGTAAGCTCATCGGGGCGCCGCTGGATCGTGGATCCACTCGATGGAACCGTGAACTTCGTCCACGGCCATCCGTTCGCCTGCGTAAGCATAGCTCTGGTCGACGATGGTGGCCCCGCGGCAGGGGTGGTGAACGCGCCGTTCCTGAGGGAGGTATATCACGCCACCAGAGGTGGCGGCGCGTACCTGAATGGCAAGCCGCTCCGGGTGAGCGCGGTGACAGACGGCGCCCGCTCCCTGCTAGCTACCGGGTTCCCGTTCAAGCCGGGCAAGGGCGATCCAGAGACATACTTCCGGCTGGTTGCCGACCTGCTGGCTGCAACCCATGGAGTCAGGCGCGCAGGCGCCGCTGCGCTCGATCTCGCATACGTGGCCGCGGGGCGGGTCGATGCTTTCTTCGAGCTCGGCCTCGCGCCCTGGGACATGGCAGCCGGGCTGCTCCTGGTCACCGAAGCTGGCGGTGAAGTGGGCGGGTGGCCTGGTGATTCCTCCGGCCCTCTCATAACCGGTCGGCTGGTGGCGAGCAACGGCCACATCCATGACTGGCTCTCTGGCCACCTCGGTCGTTACGAATTCTGATAGCCTGGCCCCGGCACTCCTCGTGCATTGGAAGCAGCCCTGCGCGCAATCCGCGCGCGAAACTCAACTTCTCGGAGGCGCCAATGACGTCGTTTCAGACCTATCTCCTTGGATTCGTAGTACTTGTGGTGGGCCTGGCTATAGCCGCATACCTGCTCGGAATCCCCGGCCTCTGGATCGGCGTGGGCGTGCTGGTTATGATAGGGCTCGGGATCATAGCGGCTACCAGCAGGACCAAGCCGCGCGATCCTCAACACCCACCGCGCTGAGATCGAATCCATCTGAGGAGGGGCCATGCCCGAAGCAGTAGCAGCCGAGCATCCCATAGAGGTAGTCTGGAAGGGAGACAGGCTGTACGCCGGCGGATCTTCCGGCGGACCTGTGCTTGAGCTCGACGGTGACCGACAGTCCGCCGCATCGCCGGTAGAGGCAGTGCTGGTCGCACTCGGCTCATGTGCGGCCATCGACGTGGTGGACATCCTGAAGAAGCGGCGGACACCTCCCAGCAGCCTGCGGGTTCGGCTGAACTTCGCCCGCGCCGCAGATCCGCCCAGAAGGCTGACCGCCGTACGGGTCACGTTCCATATCGCCACTGACTCCGAGCGCCCGCACGTGGAACGTGCGATACGGCTGTCGTTCGACAAGTACTGCTCGGTGGCTAGCTCGCTCGCGGCCGATCTTGTGCTCACGTGGGAGCTCGAGCTGAGCCCTGCCGAGGTAGCCGCTACCGAATGATCATCGAGGAATGGCTGCTTGCCGCGCTCGGTACCGTGCTGCTGGTTGTCCTGGTGAGCACCGCATTTGGTCTACGTATGTCTCGAGAGAGATCTTCCGAGCGTCAGCGGCGACTTTTTCTGGAGGGTGAGCTACAGTCTCGCACCATTGAACTCGAGGAAGTTCGTACGAGGATGCGCTCGCTGCAGGGGCTGCTCGCAATCTGCTCATGCTGCAAGAGCATTCGTGATACAACCGGTAACTGGAAGCAGATGGAAGATTACCTGGAGTTCCACTTTCAGACCGCATTCAGCCACGCGGTCTGTCCGGAATGTATGCGCGTCGAGTACCCCGGTCTTTTCGAGAGCGCATGACCCTATCCATGGCCTGGCGGTTCCCCACACGCTGGAGTGGGTCGGATTGACTGACGGCCTGAACGTAGCCGAGGCGCCCGCACCTCCCGCGCGGGGTGGAGCCGGCTCGGTGATGCTGGCTCGCGCGCTCGTGAGGCAGGCGGAGCGCGCTATGGTCCGCGCGTCCGACGCGAGCCTGATACGCGGGAATTCAGCGCATCTCCTGGTCGACGGGCCCATGGGATTCGATGCATGGCTAGCTGCGATCGAGGGGGCACGCAAGTGGATCCATCTCGAGAACTACATTGTGCGAGACGACCGCACGGGCCGCCGTTTCAGGGAGGCACTTGCTGAGCGGGCCCGCGAGGGAATCCGAGTTCGGGTGCTTTACGACGGTCTGGGCTGCTGGGCAACGCCCGGCAGTTTCTGGCGACCACTCCGGGACGCGGGTGCCGATGTGCGGGCTTTTGCACCTCTCAGCCTGCGCGACCCGCTCAACGTCTTGAGGCGTGATCACAGGAAAGTGGTGGCTGTCGACGGACATTACGCCTCGGTCGCCGGAATGTGCATCGGCGATGAATGGGCCGGCAACGCCGACGCGGGTATTCCGCCGTGGCGCGATACCGGGGTAGAGATCAGGGGCCCCGCTGCAGCGGTAATCGATCGCGCGTTCACCCGCACCTGGAGCGCAGCTGGCGACCCTCTCCCGCTGGACGAGATACCCGACCCCGAGCTGATCGAGCGGGCGGGCGATGTATCCATTCGGGTGGTGGAGGGGGAGCCCGGCCGGTCGCGGATTTACAGGCTATCGCAGTTCGTGGCTGTGGGAGTTGAGAGTCAACTCTGGATAACCGATCCATACTTCATCGCCCCACCCGCAATGACGGAAGCGCTCGCTTCGGCCGCGCGGGATGGTGTGGATGTGCGCATACTGGTACCCGCATATAATAACTGGCCAATCGTGGGAGGGATGTCACGAGCCGGTTACCGCCCGCTCCTGGAGGCCGGTGTACGGTTCTTCGAATGGGAGGGCCCCATGATCCACGCGAAGACGTCGGTCGCTGACGGGATCTGGTCACGTGTGGGCTCCAGCAATCTCAATCTGGCGAGCCTGCTGGGTAACTGGGAGCTGGATGTGGCTATCCTCGACAGGACAGTCGCCGGCGAGATGGAGGCCCTCTTCCTCCGGGATATGTCATCGTCGATCGAGGTCTCGCTGCGCCGCGACCGGCGCAAGGTCGAAGCGAGTGGCCGCTTCGTCCAGCGCCAACCCGTATTGGAGCGAGAATCGCCCGAGGTGGAGAACCTCGCGGCCGCCCGCGAGGCAAAGAAGCGGGCACCGCGGGGTAGCACTGTGAGCCGAACGATTGGCCGTCTCGCACGCGCCGCGTCGGTTCTCGGCAGGGCACTGGTCGGTCAACGTCTGGTAGGAAGGGAGGACAGCGGGTGGATCGGCGCGATCGCGGTAGCCTTCGTCCTCCTAGCTTTCGTGGGCGTGATCGAGCCGAGAGTTATTGCCTGGCCGGCGGCTTTCCTGTTGTTCTGGCTGGGGATGGCGGCCTTCTTCAGGGCATCGCCGCCCGGCCGCTCGCGCTGATGCTCTCGCAATGGAATGGCGGTGCCATTACCTTGTTATACAGCGAAGCTGGCACTCTGGCTTCGAAACTGGAATGAACCTGACCACGTGGAGGCGATCAATGAAGTTTCGTCATGGAGTGCTCCTGCTGCTCGCAGGGGTTTCGCTCTCCGGATGCGGTTACAATCGCATCCAGGCGCTCGACGAGCGCACTGAGGAGTTGAAGTCCAACATCGGTGTGGAAATGACCAACCGTAACCAGCTGATCCCCAATCTGGTTGCGACAGTCCAGGGCGCCGCGGAGTTCGAGCGCGGTACGTTCACGGAGGTAGCACGCGCGAGGGCTGGCCTGCAGGAAGCTCAGGAAAGCGTGGAAACGGCAGTACAGGAAGGCGATGTCGAGCAGCTCGCGACGGCCGACGCCGCCTTGAGCGGCCAGATCAGGAGCTTCCTGAACATCGCTGTCGAAGCCTATCCCCAGCTGAGCGCCACCCAGAACTTTACGGCGCTGCAGGATCAGCTTGCCGAGAGTGAGAACCGGATCAGCGTCGCGCGCCGTGACTACAACGCCGCGGTCCGCGAGTACAATACATACATTCGCCAGTTCCCTCAGGTCGTCACAGCCAAGGTGATCGGCGCCACAGCCAAGGAATCATTCGAGCCGCCGGCAGGGGTCGAGGAAGCGCCGGTGGTGGAGTTTTAGCCGACTGCTGGCGCGGTCGGGGCTATTGGTCATCGGTCATCGGTCTCGGATACCGCAGGGACTCGGCTGTCTGCCTCAGCTTCCTGCGTTCGACTCCGGCAGGCTATCGGCCTCCGAAGGACCGATAGCCGATGACCGATAGCCGATGACCCTCACGCCATCCCCATCACAACCTGCTGCAGCAGCACAATCGCGAAAAATGCAACTACGGGCGATAGGTCCACTCCTCCCATATCGGGGAGGAGGTCGGATAAGGGGCGCAGGATCGGATCGGTGAGCGTTCTGATGGCTCGGACCAGGGGATTGTCCGTTGCTGGCGAGACGAACCAGGACATCACCGCGCGTACGATGATGAGCCACTTGAAGATCTCGAGTGTGTAGAAGAGTAGCAGCCAGCCCATCGATGTTCCTATAATAAAGCCATCAACAACCGGATGATCAGTCGGGAATAGCGTCGGCGATTATGAAGTTCAGCGGATCTACGGGCTTACCGTTGACCTCGACCTCATAGTGGAGGTGTGGCCCGCTGACGAGTCCGGTCGCGCCTACTTCGGCGATAACGTCGCCGCGCTTCACGATATCGCCCTCTTCCACAAGAATCCGGGAAGCATGGGCGAAGCGAGTGACATAGCCATAGCCGTGATCGATCTGGACCGTCTTGCCGTAACCGCCCGGCTCGTTCCCAACCGAGATTACGCGACCCTTAGCGGGCGCGAGAATCTCCTCGCCAATCAGAGCCGCAATGTCGATGCCCTCGTGAGGGCGCGTGATTCGCAGTACCGGATGCCTACGGTTCTTGCTGAATAGGCTGGAGAGCGGCCCGTCGGCGGGCGCTATCGACGGAGTCGCCGCGAGCCGCGCGGTATTGGACTCGAGCAGCTGCAGCGCCTGGTCCATACTGCTATGCAGGAGCTTGGTACGGCGCAGAAGGGTGCTCAGATCGTATGAGGCCGCGAAGACCTCTTCGCCGACTTCCGGGTCCAGCTTATAGACTTCGGTATTCTCGAGAGTCGGGGTGCCCGGTCCGCCGATACCTACACGCTGGACATCCGCATCCAGCGGTGGAAGCCCCGCGATGGTCCGGAACTTCCCGTCTTTTCTGGAAAGCGATTCCACCGATTCAGCGAGGATATCCACCTGTCCCCGCATGACTTCTACTTCGGCCGCGAGAAGCTCGTTCTCACGCTCGATTCGCTCCGCACGCAGGCCTGCCTCCGCTTTGACGAAAAAGCCGATCGCGAAGGTGCCCATAAGTATGGTGAGCAGAAGGACTGACGAGAGCACTACTCGTATCCCCGAACTCGACATCTGAACCGATCTCACCCGCTCGTTGTCGTGCGGGACGAGCATCAGCGTCCACTTTGGTCTTGCCATAACCGTCGTTTACTTACCGGATGGAAGAGGCTGTGGAAGAAGTCCGGGAGAATACCCGGCCACTCCAGGGATGGTTAATCAACCGCTATAGATAACTGGCGTCGCAGGAGGGGTCAACCTTAATCATCGCCGCTCCGAACTGTCAGGACACCCAAGCAAACATTCGACCTGGCAGGCATGCTAATGCCAACCTATTGCCATACAACAAGTTGTAGCGCACAACTCCCCCGGCTGGCGTGGCCTGCGACCTTGCATCCTGCCCGAAATATGGGGCTTTGCAATACGGTCTCGCATCCTAAGCGGAAGCAGCCAGGTCCGGTCTTGGAAAGAGCACTTCCCCGGTTGTTACCGACCACCCGCCAGCATCCAGCGCACCCAGCTCTGCGAGCTGCGGAAGGTTGCCCTGCTCTGCTCCGAGCCGTTTCCAGAGATCTGCCATCTTGCGCGGCATGAAGGGGAACAGCAGGGTCGCCACTATTGCGATGGTTCTGACCAGCGACGCCAGGACATCGTCGAGGTCGGAGGCGCGCGCGGGGTCTTTGGCGAGCTTCCAGGGAGCTTGCGCCTCGACGAAACCGTTTGCCTCGGATATGAGCGCGAATACGGCGGCGGCACCTTCGTGGAGGCGCTGCGCGTTCATTCTGTCCATGTATCGCCCGACAGCCGTCTGAGCAGCAGCGTCCAGTTCGGCATTTCCCGCGTTGGTCGGCACGATGCCGTCCCGATAGCGGACCACCATGGATAGACTGCGGTTCACCAGATTCCCGAAGTCGTTGGCGAGCTCGGCGGTGTAGCGCTCATCGAAGCGTTCGATCGAGAAGTTGCCGTCGTCGTCCCAGGGAATCTCGCGAAGTAGAAAGTAACGGAAGGCGTCCGGGCCGTACCTGTCGATCGCTCCTGATAGATCCAGTGTCACGCCGGCCGACTTGCTGAACCGCTCGCCTGCAAGATTAACGAAGCCGTGCGCCCAGACACGTTGCGGCAGAGGAAGGCGTGCGGACTCGAGCATTGCCGGCCATATAACCGCGTGGAGCCGGGTTATGTCCTTGCCTATCACATGCAGCTGCGCGGGCCACCACTGTTGGAAGCTGTCATCCGGGAAGCCGGTAGCCGTCAGATAATTTGGCAGAGCGTCGAACCATACCCACGTGCCCTGCTCCTCGCCATTGCTGGACTTTCGTGGAAAAGGTATCGCCCAGTCGAGCCGCGACCGGGTGATGGAGATATCTTCGAGGCCGCTGTCGATGAGAGCGAGTATCTCGTTACGGCGCGAGTCTGGCTGCAGGAAATCCGGCCTTTCCTCGAGCAGATCCTTGAGGAATGCCGAATAGCGCGAAAGGCGAAAAAACCAGTTCTGCTCTTCCGACCACTCGAGCAGGCGGGTGGGATGCAGAGTGCATTTGCCTTCCACGATCTCGCTGTCCTTCTTGAACTGCTCACATCCCACGCAGTACCAGCCCTCGTACGATCTCTCGTAGAAGTCGTCGGGATTATGCTTGAATATCCGCTCGATAAGCGCCTGCACGCCTACCTTATGGTGCGGATCGGTGGTGCGTATGAACTGATCGTAGGAGATATTGAGCGAGTCCCAGGCCTCGCGGAACCGGTCAGAGACATCGTCCGCCAGCGCCTGGGGGGTCATTCCGCGCTCCGCCGCCGTCTGCGCCACCTTCTGCCCGTGCTCGTCCATCCCGATGAGGAAGCGCACATCCTCGCCGAGAAGGCGGTGGTAGCGGGCGATTACGTCCGCACCGATCTTCTCGAATGCGTGACCGAGATGGGGCAGGCCGTTGGCGTAGTCGATCGCAGTGGTAATATAGAACCGGACGCGGCTCAAGAGCGCCTCCCGGAGGGCTCGGGCCGGGCGGCGGTTTCCGCCTTGAGATCTGCGAGAGCCACCACTCTGCGCTGTCGCGACTCATCGAGCAGGGTCACCTGATCTCTCCAGATGTCGATGCCTATCACCTTCTCGGAACCATTAGCTGTGCGAATGATGCGGCCCTCGCGTGGAAAGCGCTTCCGGGCCTGTAGATAGGCATCGTGTTCGTAGGTGAGACAGCACATGAGGCGCCCGCAGGTCCCGGAAATCTGGGCGGGATTCAGCGAGAGGTTCTGGTCCTTGGCGAGTTGAAGCGAGATAGGCTTGATCTCGCGTAGCCATGTGGAGCAGCAGAGCTCGCGGCCGCAGCGTCCTACCCCACCCAGAAGGGCCGCCTCGTCGCGGACCCCGATCTGCTTGAGCTCGATCCGCGTACGGAAGGTCCGGGCGAGGTCACGTACCAGCTGGCGGAAGTCCACGCGCCGGTCCGCCGTAAAGTAGAGCGTGAGTTTGTTCTTGTCCCACTGCCACTCCACCTCCGATATCTTCATTTTGAGGCCCTGCGCCAGAACCATCTCGCGCGCGGTCCGGCGCACTCGCTCTTCATC
>DASSKB010000046.1:0-32274 GCA_035690925.1 Longimicrobiaceae bacterium | reverse complement strand
TGACTTCGACGCTCGGGACGGGTAATCTGGAGCTGGCGGGGGACCTCACAGGCATGGTCCAACGGCAGAGCGCGGTTCTTCAGGAGGTCGGCGGCACCTGGTTGCGGGTGACGTTTCTGCTGGGTGGCGCTTTCGTCCTCTTCTCCACCCAGCTCGGAATAGTGGACACCGTCACCCGCATCAGCGGTAGCATCTTCTATGAGCGATACGGGCGATACACGAGCTTCTGGACACTCAAACGAACGTTTTTGTTCTTCCTGACGGTGATTGTCGCGGCATCCATGGCCATCGTGCTCGTCTCCTGGTTCGGCGGTGAGTCGGTGGCAGGCCTCCAGCCCAACTTCCTGGTCCTCATCGCCGGTCCGTTCACCATCGCCAGCATGTACCTCTTCGCGATGGTGGTCGGTTACATGAATGTTCGGCGGCTCCCGGAGGCGCTCGCGATGCCTATGTGGAAGCGCTGGGGCTCGGTCTGGGCCGCGGTGCTCTGGGGATGGTTCACAGTCGAATACCTCAGCCGTCAGATCCTCCAGGCGCTGGGTTCCGGCGCCGCTCTGGTCGAGGCTATAGCGTGGCACCCGGTGCGCGGGGCGCTGTATGCCGTCTGGGCCGTCTCCGTGCTCTGGTTCGCATGGAGTATCCTTGGCCAGCGAAGTGATTAACCGCGGAGGCGCCGGGGACGCAGAGGAAAAGGAAAACCAAAATGTAGACCAATTAGAACGATACATATCTAAAAAAATGGTTTTTTGGTATTCCGTCGGGTATTAGCGGAGAAAACCTCTGCGTCTCCGTGTCTCCGCGGTAAAATTTCGCGATATTGGCAAACCATCGAGATGCTGAACACCACGCGCGCATAAGGAACTTATGGCTTTGAAATCGCCACAGGATATGATGGCGGCCGTCGCCGACTCGATGAAGGACCGCACCGGGCGCGACCTGGACGAGTGGGTAGCGCTCGTGGCTGAGAGCGGCGTTGACCCGCTGGACCAGAACTCAGTACGCCGCTGGCTCAAGAGTGAGCACGGCGTTCTCCAGAATTCGCGCTGGGCTATAGCCGACGCGGCCGCACGCGCCGCAGGGTGGGAGCGGCCGGGTGTGGAAGATTACATCGATCAGCAGTACGGCGGGCCCAAGGCTGCCCTTCGTCCCATCTTCGATCAGCTGAGGGAGGTTGCGGAAGATGTGGGAGACGACGTGAGCGTGCAGGGCCGATCGACTTACACGCCTTTCGTCCGGCGTCGGCAGTTCATGGCGATCGCCGCCGCAACACCAAAGAGAGTCGATGTGGGCCTCCGCTACACCGACGCACCCGACTCGCCGCTCATCGCCCCTGCGAAGGCGCCGGGGCAGGCGACCCATAAGCTGTCACTCGGCGCTGCAGACCAGATCACGCCCGAGGTCGTCGAGCTCATCCGCATGGCATACGAGCAGAACGACTGAGGTCTTGTAGCTGATACACCGTCTTGCCCGATCGGGCCTGGTTCCTCAGGTTGGGGACCGACCCGAGCTCGCACCCCGCCCGATCCCCCTCATCCCTCTATCATACAACTCATGCAGAGCCCCACGAATAAGACCTATGACGTTTGTATCGTCGGCTCCGGCGCCGGCGGCGGTATGGCCGCGTACACGCTCGCACAAGCAGGCGCGGATGTCGTGATGCTCGAGGCTGGTCCGGAATGGTACTCGACCAAAGACTCGCCGATGCTCATCTGGCCCTATGAGTCGCCGAGGCGCGGAAGGGCCACGAAGAAGAGGCCATTTGGCGAGTTCGACGCATGCGACGGCGGCTGGGAAATCGAGGGTGAGCCATATACGAAGGCGCCCGGAACGAAATTCGACTGGTGGCGCGCCCGGATGCTCGGCGGCCGCACCAACCACTGGGGCCGTATCTCCCTCCGCTTCGGGCCCGACGACTTCAAGGGGAAGAGCCGCGACGGCCTGGGCGACGACTGGCCGATCGGCTATGATGATGTGAAGCCGTATTACGACAAGGTAGATCAGCTAATCGGCATCTTCGGTAGCAATGAGGATCTGCCGAACCACCCTGGCGGCTACTTCCAGCCACCGCCGAAGCCCCGCTGCTACGAGATGCTGATCAAGGACGGGTGTGACAGAATGGGCATCACCTGCATCCCCGCGCGTCTCTCCATCCTCACGCAATCGCTCAATGGCCGCGCACCTTGCCACTATTGCGGCCAGTGCAACCGCGGCTGCGCGACAAACTCCAACTTCTCGAGCCCCGGCGTTCTCATCGCCCCGGCCCTCGCGACCGGCAACCTGACGCTCATCACCAACGCGATGGCCCGTGAGGTCACAACTGACTCATCCGGTCTCGCGACCGGCGTGTCCTACATCGACAAGAACGACGGCACGGACAAACACATCCGCGCGCGGATCGTCGTGCTCGCGGCCAGCGCGTGCGAGTCAGCCCGGCTGCTACTCAACTCTAAGTCTACGCGCTTCCCGGATGGGCTCGCGAACTCCAGCGGCACGGTCGGCAAATACATCACCGACTCTACCGGCACCGACGTGGCCGGCTTCTTCCCGAGCATGATGGACCACGTCCCCCACAACGAGGACGGCTCTGGCAGCGGCCACGTCTACATGCCATGGTGGCTGGACAACAAAAAGCTGGACTTCCCGCGCGGTTACCACATCGAGGTCTGGGGCGGACTAGGCGTTCCATCGTATGGTTTCATGGGCGGCATTCACCGTTACCCGAATGCGGGCGGTTACGGCGAGAGCCTCAAGAACGATTACCGCCGGTTGTATGGCTCCACGATTGGATTCTCCGGCCGCGGCGAGATGATCCCGAACGAGAACAGCTACTGCGAAATCGACTCTAATGTAGTGGACCGTTGGGGAATTCCCGTGCTTCGCTTCCACTGGGAATGGAGCGACCACGAGTACAACCAGGTCAAGCACATGCAGCAGACCTTCCGCTCACTCGTTCAGGAGATGGGCGGCGAGGTGTTCTCATCCATGCCGACGCGCGACGAAGGGTACGGTATCGCGACCGGCGGTCGCATCATCCACGAGCTTGGATGCGCTCGCATGGGTAACGATCCGAACAGCTCGGTGCTCAACGCGAATTGCCAGGCGCACGATGTGAAGAACCTCTTCGTGGCAGATGGCGGGCCGTTCGTATCCCAGGCGGACAAGAATCCCACCTGGACCATTCTCGCACTCGCCATGCGTACCGGCGAGTACATCGCCGAGCAACGGAAGCAGGGGGCGATATGAGCCACACAATGAATCGCCGCGAGGCACTGGGGACGATGGCGCTCGCCGCACTCGCTGCCGCTTGCGAGGGCGCACCCGTGGTGATGGCGCACGCGGAGTCCGCAATGGGCGCGGGCTTCGAGCCGGCGTTCTTCACACAGCACGAGTGGGAGACGGTGCGGATGCTGGTGGACTACGTCATCCCGCGGGACGATCGCTCCGGCAGCGCCACGGACGCAGGTGTTCCGGAGTTCATGGATTTCATGATGATCGAATACCCCGATAGCCAACTTGCCATGCGCGGTGGACTCGGCTGGATCGATGCGGAATCGCGCGATCGGTTCGGTGCCGCGTTCGTGGATGCGGCCGAGGCCGAGCGGCGTGCGCTGCTCGACGAGATCGCCTGGCCGGACCGCGCGGCTCCGGAGATGAGCCAGGGTGTGGCCTTCTTCAATCGGTTCCGGGACATGACCTCATCGGGCTTCTGGTCCAGCAAGATGGGCGTGGAGGATCTCCGCTACATGGGGAATACGGTTGTCACGAACTGGGATGGCTGCCCGCCGGAGGCGATGCGGAAGCTGGGGGTCAGCTATGATGGGTGGAGCGCATGAGCAATGATCGACTCGGGATCGGCATAATCGGCAGCGGGTTCAATGCGCAGTTCCATCTCCGCGCGTTCGTTGGCGTTCGCGACGCGGACGTGCTCGGCGTGTGGAGCCCGAATGAAAAGAACGCCACGGCCGCGGCAGCCATGGCGCGCGAGCTCGGTGTGGGCGATGCGCAGCCGTTCGCCTCCATTGGCGAGATGGTGGCCGACCCGGCGATCGACGCGATCTGGCTGTGCGGACCGAACCACGCGCGCATCGAGAACGTCGAGGAGATCGTCGCAGTGCTCGAGAGCGGTCGCGGCACCCTGAAGGGTATCGCCTGCGAGAAGCCCCTCGCGCGAAACGTCGCTGAGGCGTTGCGTGTGAAGGAGATGGTCGAGCGGGTGGGGCTCAATCACGGCTACCTCGAGAACCAGCTGTTCGCGCCGCATGTGAGCCGCGGGCGCGAGCTCATCTGGGCGCGCGGCGCGCGGGTGACGGGTCGGCCGTACCTCGCGCGCGCCGCCGAGGAGCACAGCGGGCCGCACGCGCCCTGGTTCTGGCGCGGCGACCTCCAGGGCGGCGGCGTCCTCAACGACATGATGTGCCACTCGGCGCTGCTCGTGAGACACCTCCTGACCGAGCCCGGTGCGCCGGCATCGTCGCTCAGGCCGATCTCCATCAGCGCCCGCATCGCCAGCCTCAAGTGGTCAAGGCCGGAATACGCCGATCAGCTCCGCGAATCGATGGGGAAGGAGGTCGACTACCGAACCCGCCCCTCGGAAGACTTCGCGAGCGTCAGCATCGAGTTCGAGGACGAGCAGGGGACGCGCGTGCTCGGCGAGGCGACGACCTCATGGAGCTTCGTGGGCGCGGGGCTGCGGTTATCCGCGGAGCTGCTCGGCCCCGAGTACTCAATGAAGTGGGATACGCTGGATAGCGGCCTCAACCTCTTCTTCAGTCGCGCGGTCCAGGCCGAGGCGGGCGAGAATCTGGTGGAGAAGCAGAATGCGGAGATCGGCCTGATGCCCGTGGTCTCCGACGAAGCGGCGGCTTATGGGTACGAGGCGGAGAACCGCCACTTCGTCGGAGCTTTCCTGCGAGGTGAGACGCCGTCACTCACCTTCGACGACGGTCTAGAGGTCGTGAAGATTCTGATGACCGCTTATAAGGCGGCGGAGGAGGGCCGAACCGTTGAGTTCCCGCCGAACGACCTTCAAGATTTCGTACCGGCGGTAGCGCGTGGGAGTTGGAAGCCGTAATGCCCTACGAACTTTCGCCTGGAGATCCCATGGTCACGCATGGACTTCGCTCCCGCTGAGAGTTGGGGTCGGCTCGCGCTTAGTTTCTCTGAACATGACCGCGAAGAGCACCATCACGAGCGCGGCGCCAACCGCCGGCACCAGCCAGATCGCCTGCCAGTCGTGGGCAACGCCCGCGGCGGTCTCGAAGCTGTACATCTCCACGACCCGCCCTGACACGAGTGCGCCGATGAAGTACCCGGCGCCCAGCGTTACGAATGCGAGAAGCCCCTGCGCTGCCGCGCGGATCTTCGGGTTCGCGCGCTGATCGACGTAGATCTGGCCCGTTACGAAGAAGAAGTCGTAGCAGATGCCGTGCAGGATTATGCCGAGGTACAGCGCCCACACCATAGAACCCGTATCGCCATACGCGAACATCAGGTAGCGGAGCGACCAGGCGGCCATCCCCACCAGCAGGAGCTTCTTCACACCCATCCGAACCAACAGCCAGCCCAGCACCAGCATAAAGAAGAGCTCGGACATCTGCCCGAAGGTCATCTTCGTGGCCGGCTCAGGCAGCCCGATCTCGTTCAGGAAGAGGTTGGTGAAGGTGTAGTAGAACTGGAGGGGGATGCAGAGCAGAAAGGAACCGATCACGAAGATCGCGAACGACCGATCCTTCATGAGCGCAAGCGCGTCAAGGCCGAGCACATCGCGCGCGCTGACGTCCTCGCCGACGTTCTGGGGCGGCGTGTGCGGAAGGACGAAGCAATAGAGGCCCATCAGAATGGACGCGCCGGCCGCGATCTTCATGGGGATTGCGGTGGCCTCGATCGCCAGCTGCCCCACGAGAATACCCGCTACGATCCAGCCGACGGTGCCCAGAACCCGAATCGCCGGGAAATCCTTGGAAGGATCGTCGATGTTATGGAATGAGAGCGAGTTGGTGAGCGCGAGGGTCGGGATGTAGAAGAGGGCGTAGGCGAGGATCAGGATGTAGAAGAACCCGAAATCGCCGATCGTGGAAGCCCACCAGAGCACCGCTCCGCCCAGGAGGTGCAGGATCGCCAGGATCTTCTCAGTGGCGAAGAACCGGTCCGCCACCATACCGACGAAGAAGGGCGAAATCATCGCGGCAATGGCGGTGCTGCCGTAAACCAGCCCGATCTGGGTGCCGTCGAACTCCAGCGTCTGGCCCAGATAAGTACCCAGCGTGACGAACCATGCCCCCCAGATGAAGTACTGGAGGAACATCATGGCCGAAAGTCGAATCCGGACACTGCTCATCGGATCTTGATGTTCCTGTAGGAGACCCGGTCGCCGTGATCCTGGAGCGCGATGTGCCCGCGCTTAGCCATTCCATAGCCCGGCCATTGGGCGAACTTGCTGTCTGCGACTCGCGCTTCCCACTCGGGGCTCCAGAGCTCGTACTCCACCACCTTGACCCCATTCAGCCAGTGCTCAACATGTGGCCCTTCGACCACAATCCGCGCATGGTTCCACTCGCCTGCGGCCTTTACTGCGCCCGCCCGCGCCGGGTAGAGCGCGAAATTGGAGCCAGCGGCGGTGAGGCGAGACTGACCATCCGCGTGCCCCGCGTCATCCAGCACCTGCATCTCCGGTCCCGTCTCGTATGTCTGGTCGGCCTCTTCCGTAACGTGGTAAATCACACCGCTGTTGCCGCCCGGCTCCACCATCCACTCCAACGAGAGTTCGAAATCGCCGTACTGATCTACGGTGATGATATCGCCGCCGTCGCCCACGCGGGTGAGGGCTCCGTCCAACGCCTGCCAGCCGTCGGTCATGGAGTCCTGCCTGAATCCGCGCCATCCCCTCGTGGTCACGCCGTCGAAAAGGAGCGTCCAGCCCTCCGTGCGTTCCGCTTCGGTCAGTGTGTTCATGCTGGCAAGCTCGTCCTGCGGAGGTGTCTCATCATTCTGCGGAGAGGGTGAACAGCTCGTCGCTACGACCAACGCAGCAATGAGAAGCGGGAGAATCGGGTTTGTCATGTGGGAACCGTGGTGAGAGGTACGGCATACTAGCGAGCGCGCAGCCAGAACGCAAAATACAACCTGCAGTGCGAGTACGGAGAGGATGAGGATGAAGTACGAATCGACAAAACCACCGCCGAGGTCGAAAACTTGCTCCAGGTAGCATACTCCCAGAATGGCTAAACCTCTTATGGAGCCGACGCGATGAATCAGCAATACACACCCATATCATGCGATGCCCACGATGAGCTCCTCGCCCGCGCCACGCTCAAGCGCGAGACCGACCTGACCTACGCAAACGAACAGGGCGAGTCTGTCCGGGTGCGCGGGGTGATAGTAGATGTTTACAGCCGCGACGGCGCCGAATACCTGCGGACGGACAATGGCCTGACCATCCGTCTGGACCAGCTTCAGGAGCTGGACGGCGCGCCGCTCCCCACCGACCCGGCCACCACCTGAGAGTGATGAGCGACGCGGAACTCGCCGAGAGGGTAAAGCGCGCATGCATCCGCGCGGCCGAGGCTGCCTACGAGGACGCCGGCATACAGGGCCTATGCACCGAAGGCCGCTGGGAAGCGGCCATCGGAGCTATTGAACAGCTGGATCTGCGAGAGCTGGAGCCCGCGCCGGCCGACGGCGGTCGGGTTAGAACATCCGCACCAACGCCATCGGAATAAGCACCGCGAGCCATCCCAGAACGGCCGTGAGGATGGCCTTGCCGGTGCCGAAGTCCAGAGCCTGACGGATGGCGATGATGCCGGCAACCAGGATCCAGATGGCTACGATGAATCCGATTATGCCGCCGATAAGGGGCAGAATGCCCAGGACGTAGAGCACGCCGGGCGCCTGCGCAAAGCCGATCGTCCGCAGCAGCTCACCCCAGGTCGCGGTGCCCCCGAGGATCTTATCGCCTATGAGATAGGTCACCCCGGCCCATAGAAGCCATCCTATGAACGCGCCGATCAATCCGGTGATGATGCCGCTCAGGCCCTCGCCCGACATACCGATAGCCTGCGCGACGGCTACAATTCCCACTACGATAGCGGCCTGAGTGGTAGCGGTCGAGTCCGCCTCCACTTCCTCGTAGGTGGCGACGTCGAGCTTAGCGGCGCCCATCATGCGCTCGGTTAATGATCGTGCCATTCTGACCTCCGGTGGGGTGTGGGAACACGATACTCCTGCGTCTGGTCTGAGCCAGCCGTATGTAACATGACCTTCGCGGCCGCGGTATGCCAGCCGTCCAGCGTTCGCTACCGTTCGCGATACTCGTATTCGGTGTACTCCTCGCCGAACTGGATGAGGTCCTCGACCCGACGCGGGCTCTCGGTACCCTCCGTCTGGGCGCGGCTCGCGAGCCTTACGCCGTGTTCGAATTGACCGCCAGTTATGGCATCACGACGCAGCATGGCCCTCGCTACTTCCTCGCCATCCTCGGTATACGCGATTGCGCGGACGCCGGCGAGATCCGGGTATTGCTCAAGTAGCTCCTGAACCTTCACATTGAAGATATAGAAGTACGGGCCGCTTTCCGCCCATATACTTCCACCGCGGCGCAGGAATTCGGCCGGAATGGTCCCGCGAAGCTCCAGTACGTTGCCGCTGAGGCTTACCCTGGCGTCCTCGCCGAACCATTCCTGCGCGACCGCGGGGTCCGGAAGCTCCCAGTCGCTCGGTGATTCTGATCCGCACGCCGCGAGGCCGGCGAGAAGCGCAGCGGCCAAAAAGGTTTGTAACCGATCCATCGTTCTCCGGGGTGAGATCTCTGCGTTAGCTGATTCCATACCAGAAAATAACCCCGATTCGGCAGTGAGTCGACAGTTATCACCCTTCACGAAGGAGGTGACGATGGCCATCTGGCGCGACGAACTAACCAATGCATCGGCGGCGCGCACCCTTGAACGTGCTCGCAGCGCCATAGGTCGCAATACGAAGTACGTGCTGGGTGCCGGCGGGATGCGCCCGTTCACCGAACTCTCCAGGCGCTGCGATTGCTCGGGCTTTGTGGCCTGGGCGATAGGGATCCCGCGCCAGCTGCCGCCGCGCACCGGTGGCTGGTTGGATACCGACGCCTATTGGCGCGGCGGCGAGCCGGTGGCGGACGGTCTGTTCCCACAGATGACTCCAGGAACGGCTTTGCCGGGCGATCTGTTCGTTTATCCCGACGATAACGGCCGCCAGGGGCATATCGGGATCATCGGCGAGGTCGGCGCGAACGGACCGGAGACGGTCGTCCACTGCTCGAGCGGGAATTACCGGCGGACGGGCGATGCAGTGCAGGAAACCAGCAGCGACTTCCTGGAAAGGCACGCAAGGAGCCGGATTGTGTGTGTGGATTACGGACTGCTCTTTCGCCTCTTCGGAGGCGGCTCCACACCGCCGCTCCTCAGGCACGAGCCTCTGCGGGGCGAGCCCGCGCTGGTCGAGGTGATTCGCGGAGCGAAGTTGGTGGCGCAGGGCGTGCGTATCGATGGCTGCGGAGCGGTGCAGGACGCGCTGAATATCCTCGCGGCCGATCATCCCGAGTATAGAGTAGATCTGGGTCCGGGCGACAGCGAACGAGGATATTTCGGCTCCAAGACCCGCACCGCGGTCATGGAATTTCAGATCGATAGCGATATTCCGCCGAGCGGAATTATCGACGCGACAACTCTTTTCGCACTGGACGACGCACTAGGATGATGTTGAGAAAGCAACGCAAAATCGTCATCCCGGGATGACAACATTCTATCAACACCCTTATAGCCATTAAAATGTTGAACGAAAAAGATACAGCCCCCGATTTCGAGCTGACCGCCGACGACGGCTCGACCGTAAAGCTCTCAGACCTGCGCGGCAGCCGCGTGATCCTCTATTTCTACCCGCGCGCCGATACCCCCGGCTGCACCATCGAGGCGTGCGACTTCAGCGAGCTGACCCCCCGCGTGGAGGAGAAGGGCGCGGTAGTGCTGGGAGTGAGCCCCGACACCGTTGAAGACGTCCGCAAATTCAAGGAGAAGTTCAACCTGAACTTCCGCTTACTTGCCGACGCGGACCACGCCGTGGCGGAAGAGTATGGTGTATGGAAAGAAAAATCGATGTTCGGCAAAACCACCATGGGCGCCGAGCGCACCACCTTCATCATCGCCCCCGACGGCCGCATAGAAAAAATCTACCGCAACGTCAACGCCAAAGGCCACGCCGAAAAAGTAGTAACCGCCCTCTGACGTCACCCCGTCACCTTGTCACCTTGTCACCTTGTCACCTTGTCACCCCCTCACCCCGCCACCCTCAAACAGCCGCCCCGGCATCGTGCCCGGTCTCCACGCGGTGCTCGCGTGATCCGATCGGGGCGGGCGCTTCCGGCTGGCGGCCTGCGGCGCGCGCGAGATAGAGTGCGCTGTTGACGAAGCCGATGTGCGTGAACGCCTGCGGGAAGTTCCCGAGGAATGCGCCGGTGTGCGGATCGAATTCCTCGGAGAACAGCCCCAGGTGGTTGGCACGCGCTGCCACATTCTCGAACATTTCGACCGCCTCGTCCATTCTCCCCGAGAGTGCGAGCGCGTCGACCATCCAGAAGGTGGTGAGGCCGAAAGCGCCCTCGCCGCCTGGGATTCCGTCATCGGACCTGTAGCGATAGACGAGTCCGTTCTTCGTCAGCCGCTCCAGCGTTCGGTCGATGGTGCCCTGCACGCGCGGATCGTCGAACGGCAGGAAGCCCACCACGGGTATCAGGAGATTGGATGCGTCGAGGTGCTTGGAGCCGTAAGATTGAACGAATGCCCCCAGCTCGTCATCGTAGCCGTTCTCCAGGATAGCCTGTCGCACCAGCGCGCGGTTTTTCTGCCAGCGCTTCACATTCCCCGGAAGACCGAATCGTTCGTACATGCTTATCGCGCGGTCCAGCGCGACCCACACCATGAGCTTGGAGTACACGAAGTGACGCGGTCCGCCGCGGACTTCCCAGATCCCGGCGTCCGGCTCGGTCCAGGCTTTACACGCGCGGTCGGCGATTATCGAGAGGAACGATGCCAGGTCGGCGTCCAGCTCGCCGCCCATGCGAACGAACTCGTAGGCCGCGCCGAGTAGCTCGCCATAGATGTCCAACTGGCGCTGGTGCGCGGCGCTGTTACCGATCCGCACCGGTCGCGAGCCGCGGTATCCTTCCAGGTGCGGCAGAATGATTTCGGTGAGGTCGGTCTCGCCGTGCAGCCCGTACATGATCTGGAGGCGCCAGTCCTCTTCACCACTGGCCTGCGCCACACGCTCTACCCAGTAGAGGAAATCCAGGGCCTCGTCCTTGTGGCCGAGTGCCATGAGCGCCTGCGCCGAGAAGCCCGCATCACGGATCCAGCTGAACCGGTAGTCCCAGTTGCGGACACCGCCTATCTCCTCCGGCAGCGACGTGGTCGCGGCCGCGGCTATCGCGCCGGTGTCGGGATGGGTTAAAAGCTTCAGCGTGAGTCCAGACCGGATTATCTGATCGTGCCACTTGCCGCCGAACGCGCAGATGTTGCTGCTGTGGCACTCGTGCACCCATTCGCGCCAGGCGTCGATCGTGTGCTTGAGCGCGGCACCGCACTTCGCTCTATCCACGTGCCCGTCGGATCCGCCGTATCTAGTCAGCAGGGTTACCTGTTCGCCCGCGCGAATGGTAAAGCGGGAGCGGATGACGGCAGGTGGCGCGTCCTGGTGACGGGCGGAATGGGGGAGGCCGCCGAGCGTCAACCGTTCCCTCCCGGCGCTAGCCAGGAAACCGCCCGGCGTGCGCCTGATCCGTGTCCGGGCACGCGCGTAATCGAAGCGTGGGCTCCACTCGACCTCCATCTCCACCTCGCCCTCTTCGCACTCCAGAATCCTGTATATTTCGGGTGCTGTCGGCGGTGCGCCCGCGCCTATGATCGTGCCGCGTAGTGGCATGAAGTCAGTCATGCAGACGCGGCCGCCCGCGACCTCGAATTCTGTGCGGAGCACGTTGGTGCCGTGGAGGTAATGCTGATCGCTGGTGAATTCGGATACTGGCGATACCTTGAAGCGGCCGCCCTTCGCGTCGTCCAGCAGCGCACCGAATACGCTGGGCCGGTCCAGCTCAGGTAGGCAGCACCAGTCGATTGATCCATTGAGACCTACCAGCGCTACCGTGCGCAGGTTGCCTATAGCGCCGTAGCTCTCAATAGGGAGGTAATTGCCTGACGTTTGCGGTGGGGCAGACCCGGGAGCCTGCTCGTTGATCGTCTGCGATTCGGACACGTGAACTCCGGTTGCGGGTGGATTTCGCCCGCAACCGGCGCACGCCACGTGCCACTGGGAAAGGATCAGCCGGCGGTGAGGCGGTCGAAGTACTCGCCGATCTCGAACCCCGTGGGGTCGACCTCGAAGTACCTGCCGCCCGCGAAGTGACCGGTCATGGGGAAGTAGGGAGGGGGATTGGTGTACGCGCACTGGTCGTACGAGTAGCGCTTTATGTAACCGTGGCCGTCCTGCAACCCGACCGCCCCACGCGTACCCTGGATGATTCCGCCGGTCACATAAAGGCAGCCGCGACCCCACTTTACACCCTCGCAGCGCTCGTCGTCGTCAGAGCCGTATGCATAGTCCTCTACGGTGAAGCTCTCCAGCGTCAGCAGCACGCCGTGGATGACCTCATCGGTTGTACTGTCGTACGATCTGTACGCGGCGCCGCCGTTCGGCCGGACGGGGGAGTTGATCGAGTTGTCGGCGACGACTATATCACCACCAGCGAACACGCCCAGGATGTCATCGCAAGCTGGTGCTGCGGGGTCTGTGGCGTACGACACATCGTCGGCTATGATGATGTTGTGCGTCGCGGCCAGCGTCACGCGACCCCTCAGGACGCCGCTAATCGCGACCTTCCCATCGACGTAGATCACGCCCTTGAAGTTCGGGTTGTACGCCCGGCCCAGCGGGAACAGGTAATCTGCATCCGGCCGGGACGATATCGCCGATGGCATCGCCGAGCTCCAGCTTCCGCTCCACTTCACCCACTTGCCCTTGCCGTCTTCGGCTACGAAGCCATTGGAGATGGAATCGGACCCACCCAGATAGCAACGCGGCGATCGGCTGTGGAGCGCAGCGTTGCTGTTGCCGTCGAGCAATCCGTACGGGTCGTTGTCGTGGGCCTTGGCTGAGTAGAACTTACCGGCCGTCGGCTTCCCCGTATGCGGGCTCTCGCGGTGCCCGCAGTTCTCGGATTCCCGAAGTCCGCCGGACGGCACACCCGCCACGAGCCAATCGGTGTTGCTCCAATGGTCCACCTTGTAGACCTTGAAGAATCCCTCATTTTCTCCCGTGGCGACGCCATCGCCGTCGATGTCTATGGCGATGAACTCGATGCGCGTGCTCGCCTCGCCATCGCTCCCCCAGGTGGTGCTGTTGATGGCTGTATTACCGGCGGTCGCGAGTGCCTCCAGCTTGGATAGCTCCGCGAGCTCCGGCATCTTTATCTCCTTGACGCCCTCGTCCACACCCTGTCGGAACCGCGCGTTGCCGTAGCGGTCATAGACATTCTCACTCGTCGTCACCGGGCCGTGAAACACCACGCCGCCGCCGCCCGGACCGTATATCTTCATCTGATCGTTCGAGTGGACCGGCCCGAAGATCTGGTCGCCACCGCCGAACCAGATAGCGCCCTCGGTGTCGGTGAAGTACGCGTACTTGGAGAAGCTCTCCTGCGCTATAGCACCGCGGCGGACAACCCTGCTCCCGCCGGGCGACTCGGTTACAACTACTATGCTACCGAACACGCCGTACTGGCCCGTCGCCACACCCGTGGGTCCGACATATACCGAACGCTCGATGCCGGTGAGCGGCTCGCCAGCCGCGTTCAACAGCGGCAGCTTGCTCGCGTCGATCTTTATATAGCCGGAATCCGGGAACAGCTCCGGATTCTCGTTCAGGTAAACACGGCCCAGGGCGATGCCCGCGTCCGCGGCGTTCTGCAGCTTCGCCTGCTGCTCCTCGTATACGTTGATGATGGTAGCGTTCCCCACCATCGTGACCGCCGCGAGCGCCATAACGCCCGCGGCCATCGTTATCAGAAGCACCACCAGCAGCACAGAGCCTCGCTCGTTGCCGAGCCCGTTACCTGACGGTTCCATTATCATGGCGAGGCCGGTGATGGAAGGGTGACGGATCCGGACATCCTGAGGTCCGAGGTCGACGGGGTGCAGTCCTGCGCCGCCACCGCGTACGAGTACGTCGAGTCCGGCTGCACGGTCTGGTCAGAGTAGAGATACGAGGACGAACCCGCCGGCACGCTGAAGTACGGCTCGCCCCAGCCGCCCGAGCTTCCGAGCCGTCGGAAGATGGCGTACCGCACCACATCCGCCTCACCGGCCGTCTCGTCGACAGCCGGGCTCCAGGTAACGTTCACGCTGTTCTCCGTTCCCGCGGACACCACCGCCGCCGACACGCTCGAGAGGAACTGCGGCCGTTCGCCGCACGTCTGCGCGGCGGTGAGGCCGGCGTTCGGAAAGCGAATCATCCGCTGGACAGCCCGCGTCTGCTCGCGCGGCCCGGTCCGGCCGTTGGTCGAGACGAAGCTGACGCGCACGCCACGCACTCTGTCTATTCTCGCGGAGCTGCCGGTATCGGCCAGCGATAGATGGTTCGGTTCCGAGTGCGCGAGCGGCATGGCCGTCCCTTCCACCACCGCGACGGAGGCCGCCGCGGTGTCGGGCTCCAGCACTTCGAAGTACTCCAGGAATGGCGTCTTGGGCGCGCGCAGCAGGTGCCGCGCGACTACGGCCGGGCGTCCGTCGTTCACCTGACGGTAGAGCACAAAATCGTCGCTGCGCGCCGAGGTCGAGTCAGGCGAGAAGTAGAAGATGATGGTCTCCGCGGGACTGTTCACCGCGCCATCTTTATAGGTGACTTCGGGATAGATAAACGTGGAATTCGGCAGCGTGAATTTCCGCGCGGCCGTAAGCACGCCGACCTCCTCGGTGGTTGCGGTCGGGTTGATGTAGACGGCGAATGGGTCGATGGTGTCGTTAGTCGCGTAGTTCGCGTTGAAAGCGATCGCGTCCTCGCCCGCATAGACCAGGAACGGCTGCTGCTCGCGCACTCCCGAGCCCACGGTGCGTAGGTCCTGGGCCATCTCGTTCAGCGCGAACCGGTAGTTCTGCAGCACATTCATCCGGCTCGTCCCGAACGAGAACGCCATCTCCTGCTGCTGAATGAAGCTGAACGCGGCAGTGAAGATGAAGCCGGATATCACCACGGCCATTATCAGCTCGATGAGCGTCACACCCGACTCATCAGTGAGTCTCGAAACTCTCATGGCGCCGCGATGACTGTAGTGCGTGCCACGATTTCGTCGCGTGGCGTTACCACCCGTACCGTGAGCGTAGTGTAGCCGTCCGCGGGAGTTATCTCGGTGATCCGCTTGAATCCTGTGAACCCCGGGAGCGAAGCCTCCGTTGCCTCGTACTCGTCTTCCAGCTCGGTGTATGCGGGGTCAGTCCTTATCCACTGGAGTCGGTCGGCCGCAAGCTGGCTCGCCAGCGCCCGCTCGTCCTGCACGCCCACATCACCGATCAACCGGTCGGTGAGCATCGCCTGGACGCCGAGCACGGCGAAGCCGAGGAGTACCATCGCGATGAGCACCTCGACCATCGTGAAACCCTGGCTGTCCGTCGTCATGTTCCCTGCTCCCATCCAGAGGTTGTATACCGATACCAGGTGGGTCTGCCCGTCGACCGCTCGATGACCATCGCACGCGTGTCACGTGTGTACTCACTGCTTGTCATCGCCCGCAGACTGGTCATGTGGAAGCCGCCCTCGGCGCTCGCGCTGCCGTTCCGGTAGAACACCACCGCCGGCCAACCAGCCTGCTCATAGCTGAACGAGACCGCCTCCGAAGTCGCGAACCTGGACGCCGCCCCGCCGAGTCCAAAGCGAACCCCCGTGCCGAGCGAATCCATCCGCACCACCTCGCCCGCGTCCATCACCAGATTGTTGTTGGCATCTTCATGCACCCGGAACCGCCCACCATCATCCTCGAACGCCACCACCACGTTGTGCTGCTCCTGAACCGCCGAGCGCTGCGCCGCCAGCAGCGAGCTGCTCACCGTCTGCATAGCACTGTTCATCCTGTAGTACGTAACGTCGATTCGCGGAACGGCGATACCGGCGAGAATCCCCAGGAGGGTGAGGACGGTGAGGATCTCAATGAGGCTATACCCGGACGCGTTCTTCATATTTCGCAAACAATCCCTCACAGTATTCTGGGACAACGGATTAACCGCAGAGACGCAGAGACGCAGAGAACGACAAGGGCAAAACACGTAAAAGTGGTCGGTCTTTATGAGGCCGAGGCGCGTGTCCTGTCGCCTCTCAAAATTCTTCTCTTTTCCTCTGCGTTTCTGCGTCTCTGCGGTTAATCCGTCGTCCCTTAGGTTTCACCAAATTCAAAATTCAATTTCTGTTCTTTGTCGGGATAGGGATTCCGGGCAAGCGCCGGTCCCATCAGGTGCGTATAACTCAAGCACATGTGGCATAATATCTTAGGATGCTGTTCCCCGGAGATGAGCCCGGCCTCTATCCCCGCGATTTGCCTAACATTGTGCGAAGTGCGAGACTCCGTGGCCCCGCCTCACTGGTCCCCGCAGCCACTACGCGTTACGATAAAGTCAGGCCGCCGACATCCCCCCAGATAACCAACACACATGCCCGACCGCCGCCGATTCGTACAGACAATGGGGCTCGCCGCGCTCGCTCCTTTTTCGCTCGCTGGCGCCGCCCCGCCCCGCCCGGCCCCCCGCGCATCCGCAGAGGTCGTCCGCCCTCCCCGCCTGCGCCCCGGCAACACGGTGGGGCTGATCAGCCCCAGCAGCGCGGTGGCCGAGGATCTGAGCGTTCAGATCGCGGTGGAAACAGTCGAAGCCATGGGCCTCGAACCCCGCCTCGGTGCGTACGTACGCGCGCGGTACGGCTATCTCTCGGGCCGCGACAGTGAGCGCGCCGCCGATCTGAACGCCATGTTCGCCGATGACTCGATCGATGCCATCTTCGCGTTGCGCGGAGGATGGGGTGCCGCGCGCCTGCTTCCACTCCTCGACTGGGACGCCATCAGCGCTAATCCCAAGATCCTCCTGGGCTACAGCGACATCACGGCGCTTCTTAACCCGATCTTCGCGCGCACCGGCCTGATAACTTTCCACGGCCCTATGGGCACCTCCGACTGGGGCGAATTCCCCGTGGAGCACCTGAGAACGCTGCTCTTCGAGGCCGGAACGCCGACACTCGGCAACCCTGTGCGCATAACAGATAGTCTCGTCCAGACGGAGCACCGGGTGGAGGTCATTACGCCCGGCCGCGCGCGAGGGCAGCTGGTCGGTGGGAACCTCACGGTCCTCACCGCGCTGCTCGGATCGCCGTACCTCCCCGAATGGGACGGCAAGATCCTCTTTCTGGAGGATGTGGGGGAGAACCTCTACCGGATCGACCGGATGATCACGCAGCTCAAGCTGGCCGGCGTACTGGACCGCATAGCCGGTTTCGTCTTCGGCAAGTGCACCGACTGCGGACCGGGTGAGGGATACGGCTCACTTACCCTCATGCAGCTATTCCGTGATCACGTTGCTCCGCTCGGGATCCCGGCGTGGTCGGGCGCTATGATCGGCCACATAGACGATCAGTGGGTCCTGCCGGTTGGTGGGGAGGTGGAGATAGACGCGGTTAAGGGGACCATCGAGGTACTGCACCCGGTGGTGAGCTGAGACAAACCTTGATTCGGCGAAATCACTCTTTATCTTGCACACCGCATCCCATGCAGCCCACCACATCTCCCCGAACGTGACAGTGCAATATGAAGCGAGCCGCGAGATGGACAGCGCTGGTCGTAGGTAGTCTGATCGGTATCATCCTTCTCGCGCTCGGCCTGGTGTACGGCCTCAGCGAGTATCACATCCGGAAGAGCTACGACATCCAACCCACTGCCATAGCCTTTCGCAGTGATGCCGCCGCTATCGGCCGCGGCCGGCACATAGCCACGACGCGCGGCTGTACTGACTGTCACGGAAAAGATATGAGCGGCGCTTTATTCATCGACGCCATGCCCGTCGCGCGCCTCAGCGGGAGCAACCTGACGGCCGGCGAGGGCGGGGTGGGCGATACCTACGACGCGATGGACTGGATCCGCGCGGTGCGGCACGGGGTGGGTGAGGATGGGAAGCCATTGCTCTTCATGCCGGCGCACGAGTTCTATCCCTTGAGCGACCAGGATATGGGTGCGCTGGTGGCGTATCTGCAGAGCCTTTCGCCAGTGAACAAGACTGTCGATGAGAATACCGTCGGACCGCTCGGCAGGGTCCTCTACCTGGCCGGTAAGTTCCCGCTGCTGCCCGCCGAGCTCATCGACCATGACGCGCCGCGCCCCGAACCTGTTCAGCCGGGCGCCACGGCCGAGTACGGCGCATACCTGGCCACGGGCTGCACAGGCTGTCACGGCGAAGGATTCTCGGGCGGCAAGATCCCCGGAACCCCACCCGATTTCCTGCCAGCGGCCAACATCACGCCCGACGCGGCCACCGGAATCGGCGACTGGAGCGAGGCCGATTTTTTCCGCGCCCTACGGGAAGGGCGGCGGCCAGATGGCACCGAGCTGGACGGCATGTACATGCCGTGGCGAACTCTCGGTCAGATGACAGATACGGAGCTCCGCGCGATCTGGCTCTACCTCCGGACGGTTCCCGCTAAGCCGGCCGGCAACCACTGAGGCTCAGCCTCCGCCGCACCACGGCCAGACGGTCAGCGACTGGATGATGCTGTCCGTTCGCGCGCTCCGGCGGCGGCGCTCCCGGAATTCTTCCGCATCGTCGGGGTCGATCGCGAACATCTCGCACACTTTTCCTTCCTGCGTATCGTCCAAGAGGTCACGTACGGCCTCGCCGGCCGCGGTGTTGTTCTCGTGTATCTGCTCCACCAGACTCACCATGGTGGCGCGATCCACTACGGACGGATCGCCCGGCTCGCCGTTCAGCTCCAGGAAGAGCGGAGCGTTGGCGGCGTTCAGCCAGCTGCCTATCGAGTCCAGCGCCGCCACCTGCTCCGAAGTCAGTCGCAGCTCCTGGCGCTCGCCCAGCAGAGCGTAGACCGGCGGTGGGCGGACCTGGAGCACTGTACCTACCGGCTCCACGTCCGGCGGTGCAGCGGACGGAGCCGAGCAGCCGGCCGAGATCGCAAGTGCCATCATTACCAACGTTTGTGTCTTTCCCATCGATCCTCCGGATGAAATTAGATCATGAGAGCCGGCGGGCCGGATCCTTGCGGCTGAGCCGGAACATCGCGGTCACGGCCGAATATCTATAGGGTATAGATACCGGGAGCGCCATACACCACACATTACTCGAATGTCCGGTCACTTCCCCATCCGCATCGTCACGGCCCTCCTGGCTCTGTTCGCCGCGCTCACAACTCCCGGCGCCGTCGGCGATCTTCATGCACAGACCAGACCGACCACAATCGATACCGCGGCATCCACCGCGTTCCAGCAGTCGATAAGTGTTTCTCGGCGCAGCGCCATCGTCGTGGCGGCCGAACAGGTAGCACCCGCGGTCGTGAGCGTCAACGTGGTGCGCGGCAGCCGGCCACTGACCGCCTACGAGCGGATGTTCCTGCCGCCAGGATACGAGCGGCAGACCGCAGGAATGGGCTCGGGCTTCATAATCGACGCCAGCGGCCTTGTGCTCACCAACGAGCACGTGGTCCGCGGCGCCGATCAGGTACTCGTAACGCTCGCCGATGGCCGTGAGTTCGACGCGACCATAGTCGGCACTGATGAGATGAACGACGTCGCGCTCCTGCAACTGACACTACCCGCGGACACCGAGGCGCTCCCGATCGCCCCGCTCGGCGACTCGGACAACCTCATGATAGGAGAGTGGGTGGTTGCGATCGGCAACCCGCTCGGGTTCCTGCTCTCCAACACCGAGCCGTCGGTCACCGTCGGCGTGGTGAGCGCCGTGGGCCGCCACATAATACCGTCAGGCTCAGATCAGCGCGGATATTACCTGGACATGATCCAGACCGACGCCGCAATCAATCCGGGCAACTCCGGCGGTGCCCTCGTGAACGCGCTCGGTCGGGTGGTGGGGATAAACTCGTCCATCCTCTCCCAGAGCGGCGGCAGCCAGGGACTCGGCTTCGCGATTCCCATCAACCGCGCACGGCGAATTGTTCAGGACCTGGTGGAGGATGGGCGCGTGCGGCGCCCCTGGATCGGCGCCGACGTCGAACCGCTCGAGACCGCCGGCCTGCACAGGACGCAGGACGTCCGCATAGCGCGCGTGGTACCCGGATCGCCCGCCGCCGAGGTCGGGCTCCGCCCCGGTATGCTCATCCGCGCGATAGGCGGCGAGCGCGTGGCCACACCCCTCGATTGGGAGGCCAAGCTGCTGGAAGTGCGCGTCGGGCAGCCGATCCGGCTCACTGTAGATGACGGCGAGGGCGAGCGAACGATAACCGTCGTACCATCAGACCTGCCCTCGGTGAGCGCCGAGCGGATCCGGGCGCTCCAGGACTTCGAGTTCGTCACGCTCACCCAGGCTATTCGCGCGGAACGCGGCATAGCCAGCGAAGCAGGTGCTCTTATAGTCTCACTATCGCCAGCAGCCGAGCAGATAGGCTTCAGGCCGGGCGATGTGGTTCTCCAGATCAATCGGATGCGCGTGCGGAGCGCCGAGGAAGCCGCGCGCGCGCTCGGCGTACTGGGTGGGCGCGGAGTGGTTGTCTACTTCGAGAGGAACGGACAGATCGGGTCCACAGCCTTCAGGGTAAGATGAAGCCGCTAACCGAGATATTAGGCGACGCGCCCAGAACGGTTTCCTTGGTTCGGGCGATAGGCCCACGCGAGCACCGCTCGCTAGTGCGCGCGCTTACCGAGACCGATCGCCCGAGGAAGCCGCAGGCCGACGGGAGCCATCTGTTCGGCCGCTTCGGGCTGCACCCGCAGGCTGGCTGGGACCGCTGACCTCGGCCTGCGCGGTGTATATGTGATCGCCGAACTCGGAGTCGTCGCCGTTGGCGGCGTTAGCGGCTACGTGGAACACTACGGCTCCACCATCCTCAGGCGCCGTCCACTCCAGCTTCCACCTTGCGGTGTCGGGCGCCGCCAGCGCCACACCGGCCTCCGTGTGATGCGCGTACTCGACCGCCGGCTCCCCGTCGCTGGTTATCTCCACCCGCTCACCGCGCGACGACAGTGCACCCGCCTGCGCACCGGCATTATCCCCATCCGCGAAGCGCGCTGATAGCTCGAAGCCACCGCGCTCCATCGCCGCGCGCCCCAGCGTTATTGTGAGCAGGTAGCGCTGACCGGGCGTGTAAGTACCCGGCACGCCCGCGATCGCCAGCACCCCCTCACCGTCGTTCAGATCCGACCCGAAATGGCACGCACCGCACGTCGGCTCACCGAACCCGCCGGTATGCGCAGGCGGCGGGCCATCCAGGTACGCGGCTAAAACCGGGCTGCATAGCACGGCGAGCGATCCCGCTACCAGCCCGCTCGTGAGCACCAACGTGATCTTCATCGCCCGAACCTACGGCAGGACGGCGCGGCCGATGGTGTTCGTATCGGTACCGAACCAGATAGTCCCCGTCGGCTCGTGGAATACCATGTGGCGTACAGCGCCACCCCCGCTCTCGATCTCCGTGATGCTGAAGAACTCCTCGGTCGCGGGATCGAAACCCACCAGCCGGTTCGGCTCGGGCCCCGTCTCCACGAACCAGAGACGGTCCTCGTCGTCGACGGTCATGCCGTACGGCCGGGCCTCCGCGCCGCCCGGAGCCGCCCATTCCTCAACTTCTCCGGTCGCGGGGTCGAGCCTACCAAGTGCGCCCCGTGCGTAGTCCACATACCAGACATCGTCGTCCGAGGTCACAGCTATTCGCCGCGGCCGCGCATCGGCACTGGGGAGCGTGTACTCGCGAATCGTCATGGTAGCCGGATCCACCACACCGATCTTGTTGGTGCCGAACTCGGCTACCCACGGGCGGCCCGACGAGTCCAGTACTATGCCGTACGGCCGCGCGTCGGGCGTGGGGACCTCGATGAGGCGCACATCGCCCGACTCCGGCGCGAGCCGCCCGACAAAGTTGGCGCCCTGCATGGTGAACCAGAGGTCGCCATCATCGCCGAATATGAGCGTATGGGGATCGCGAGCGGCAGGGTCGGGCATCGGGTACTTCACTATCGTGCCGTCCGCCGGGTCCAGCTTACCCACATGCGCGGCGCGATTGCCGGCGTACCAGACGTACCCGTCATCGCCCACGATCAGGTTGTGGGGACCCGCGCCCTCTTCCAGGTCGAACCGCGTGAACTCGCCGGTGGCCGGTTCCAGATACGCCACGTAGTCGGCCCTCTGGCCAACGAACCAGACGCGATCGCCATCCACATACGGATCGCGCGGCCGCGACTCCTCCCACGGCACCGTCCACTCGGTGATCTCTACGGGAGCAGTCTGGGCAGCGGCAGGAACGGCGGGGAAGAGAAGCGGCACCAGCAGGACGGTTGCGAGCGGTTTCATGCGACTCTCCAGGGAAGAGGACGGAAATTATGAATTTTGAATTCTGAATTAACAGCGACCGTCTGCCAGGCCATGTCGTTAATTCAAAATTCAAAACTCAAAATGCAAAATTAAAGCAAGCTGTTGACGATACGCAAATCCCTTGCCTATGTAGCGTCGCCGCAACACACTGTTTCGTCAGGGCATCTTTATGCCCGTATTTCGCGGCGTGGTTGCAGGGATTTAGCCAGTCCGGAGATGGCACGATTATGGACAGTAGCGGGGCCGAGGCTGATGATGTTCAGAGGCTTCACACGAGAAGAGCACACCTGTCGTGAGGCAGGGTCGCAGAGCCGGGCGTCTCCGTCGGAGATAGGCCAGCCGCCGAAAGTGACAACAGGATATAAATGCCTCAAGAAGAGCCAAAGGCGCATAACGATAGCCCCGCGAGCGAGCCGCCCTCTCAGGCGGCTTTGCCCGAAGTGGAGAGCCCCGAGCACGAGATCAACAATGCCCTGGCCGTTGTAATGGCTCAGGCGCAGCTCTTCCTCGCCGAGGAGCCCGGTCTGCGTGTGGAGACCTTTCTCAAACAGGGCCTCGAGACCATCTACCATCAGGGTCGGCGGATAGCTGAGATCATGCGTGAGAACAGACTCGCCCCCGCGTCCGCCCTGGCGGAGGCTACGTCGCTGGACTCGGTCTCCAGCAATGAGTTCCGCTCGATAGTGGAGAGCCTCCCGGACGGCGTGCTCATCACTGATTGCGATCTGGTCATCCGGTACGCCAATCCCCGGATGTACGATCTGCTCGGTATGTCGCGCGGTAGCCTGAGCGGTGTCCAGGTCATCGACGTTATCCAGCGTCTTACGACAGTCGACGCTGTCTACTCGCGCCTGGTCCACACGCTCTCGGGCGGATCCGAGGACTACGAGGTCCAGCTCCACTCGCCCCACGCGGATGCGGGCTGGCTGCGCGTGTCCAGCGTTCCGCTTACTCTGGGCGAGCAGGGCGTGGTCGGGTCGATAACTACGTTTGCCGATATCACCCGCGCCAAGCAGACGGAGAGATCGATACGGGAATCTGCGCTGCTGGATCCGCTCACGGGCCTGCCGAACCGTACCCTACTGGTGGAGCGGATAACCAATGCGATTGCCCGGGCGCGCCGCCACGCGCAGCAGCAGTACGCTGTCCTCTTCCTAGACCTGGACCGCCTGAAGCGGGTTAACGACAGCTTCGGTCACGCTGCCGGCGACGAGCTGCTCATCGAGGTCGCCAGCCGCCTGCGGTCGAGTATGCGGCCCGAGGACACCATCGCGCGCATAGGCGGCGACGAGTTCGCGATACTGCTCGAGGGTATAGCCGAGTCCGCGGACGCGACCAGAGTGGCGCAGCGGATCCAGCAGGACCTCGCAACGCCGATCCAGGCAGGGGGATACGAGGCCAGCGCGTCGGCCAGCATCGGGATAGTCCTGGGCACCGCGGGCTACGAGACGCCCGAGCAGCTGCTGCGTGACGCGGACACGGCCATGTACAGGGCCAAGAGCACCGGGCGTGGTCGGTACGAGATCTTCGATCGCGAGCTGCACCGCGTGGTCACCGCCCGACTGCGCGACGAGGCGGAGCTGCGGCGCGCGTTGGACGGTGACGAGTTCAGGCTGCACTATCAGCCGATAGTGGCGCTGGGCACGTCGAAAATGGTGGGGATAGAGGCACTGCTCCGCTGGCAGCATCCGGAGCGAGGCATGCTCTACCCGGACGACTTCATCCCGCTGGCGGAGTCGTCCAACCTGATCCTCCCGATCGGACGATGGACCATGTCGCGCGCCTGCTCCCACTTCTGCGAGTGGCGCGAGCAGTTCGGTAAGCATGCGCCGGCGTGGGTGGCGGTCAATCTCTCGAGCAAGCAGTTCCTTCAGCCGGGCCTCGTACTGGAAGTGCAGCAGGTATTGAGCGAGTTCGATCTCGGCGTCGACGCACTCCGCCTCGAGATCAACGAGAGCACAGTATCTCAGGATCGCGGTGTTACGGGCGGAATACTCGCGGAGCTGGGGAAGCTGGGAGTCTGTGTGAATGTCGACGACTTCGGAACTGGCCTTTCGTCGCTGAGCAACCTGCACCAGCTTCCCATCGAGGCGTTCAAGATCGACCGGCCGTTCGTGCACGACCTGCGGTTGAATATTGATGATCATCGCCTGGTGCGGACGATACTTACATTAGCCGAGGGTTTCGGCGCGTCGACGATAGCCGAAGGGGTGAGCACCGAGGAGCAGTTGGGTGAGCTGATACGCCTGGGCTGCCAGTACGGGCAGGGGTATCTTTTCTCCCGCCCCTTGACCTCGGAGGGAGTTTCGCAGATGATCGAGCGCACACGAACGGCATCGGCGCAGGTGGCCGGCCCACGGAATGTTATGAGAAGCCTTCAGACAACCTCACAGAAGCGGACGAATTAGTATGCGAGTTCTCGTCACAGGCGGAGCGGGTTTCATCGGCAGCCACGTAGCGGACGGCTACCTGGCCGCCGGCCATGACGTGGTCGTGCTCGATTCTCTCGTGCACGGCAGGATGGAGAATGTACCGGAGGGTGCGGAGTTCGTACACGCGGACATCCGCGACCCGGAAGCCGCCGAGCTCCTGCGCACCGGCAAGTTCGATATCCTCAACCACCACGCGGCCCAGATGGACGTGCGGGTCTCCGTCACAGATCCGCGCTTCGACGCCAGCGTCAACCTGGACGGGCTCCTGAACCTCCTGGAGGCCGCGCGCGAGGGCGGTGTGAAGCGTGTGGTCTACGTGAGCTCGGGCGGCGTCGTCTACGGCGAGCCCGAACAGCGACCCACACCCGAGACAGCCCCGAAGCTCCCCGAGAGCCCCTACGGCGTCTCCAAGCTCGCGGGTGAGCAGTATCTCTACTATTACCACCGCATCCACGGCCTGGAGTATCGCGCGCTGCGCTACAGCAATGTGTACGGGCCGCGGCAGGATCCGCACGGTGAGGCGGGCGTGGTGGCGATATTCTCCACCAGGCTCATCGACGAGGACCCGCTCCTCATCTTTGGCGATGGCGAGCAGACGCGCGACTACGTGTACGTTGGCGATGTGGTTCGGGCCAACATGCTGCTCTCCGAACGGGATCTGGCGCCTGCTAAGTCGCTCGATCAGCGCGGCTTCAACGTGGGCACCGGCGTGGAGACGAGCGTCAACCAGCTCGCACGTACGTTGATAGGAGTCTCCGGGCAGGAGGTGCCGATCGAACATGAGGCGCCGCGGCCCGGCGAGCTTCGGCACTCCAGCCTCGACACCGCGCGGCTCCAGGCACTCGGCTGGTCGCCGGCGACCTCGCTGGAGGAAGGGCTCGATAATACCTATCGCTGGATCGCGGCACAGGCCCAGAACCAGACGCAGCCAGCTTGATCATTTGATCAGAAGGTGGTATCTCTCATTGGATCACCCACACTCCCCACGGTCAGCGCGGTCAGGGGTACGTTAATGAGCACCATGGTAGTACTCGTCGTGGAGGATGAGCCTGCGCTCGTCTCCATCTATCAACGAGCGCTCGAGCAGCGCGGTTACAAGGTTCTGAGCGCCATGACCGGCGAGAAGGCGCTCGAGATCATCGAAGCCGAGGATGGATCCATAGATCTCATGCTCTCCGACATAGTCATGCCCGGCATGAGCGGCAGAGAGCTCGTCTGGCGCGTCAGGGAAACACACCCTGCTATAAAGATTATTCTCGCTTCAGGCTACGCCAACGAAGACGGCGCGCTTCAGCTTATGGAAGATCTGGGAGTGATTTTCATACCGAAGCCGGTAGACCTGAACGATCTCATGGATGTCGTCCAGGACAGCATCGGCGACCCGAAGGAATAGGCGGGATCAGATAGCGCGCCCCAGCAGAACGCGCCAGCTCAGTACCAGCGGCCAGGCGGCCGCGATAAGCGTGCAGGTCAGCACCGCCCCAACCACCTCGCGATGCGTTCGCGGTGCATCGGCCCGCAGGATGGTCGTCATGGTCCAAACATAAAGACCCAGCGCGATCATCAGATAAAGCATTCCCCACCTCTCGCTTTTGTATCTCCCGCAATACCTGCTCGTTTTTTTACGAGTATCGTCATAGCGCTTGGGAAAGATTAACCCGCAGAAATGAGTGAACCGCAGAGACGCAGAGACGCAGAGGTTTTCTCCTTGTGATCCCCGGCGAAATGCGGGGATTTTAAGAATGAATGTGTTCAAAGCCTTTCTCACCTCTCCATTCAATAAGGATGTTCTCCGCGCCTCCGCGCCTCCGCGGCTCCGCGGTGAATGTAGAATCGACGAGAAGATCTTGACGATCACAGCCCGTTGACCATTCGTTTGATTCCGTCGCGCATCAGGGGTGCGTGGAAATTCAGAAGGAGTCCGACTTTCCTATCACTCAAGCGAAGATACGATAGAAGCTGAGCCTCATGAACCGGTAGAAGTCTCTTAACAGCTTTCATTTCGATGACCACGCTTTCTTCCACCAGTAAATCGATGCGGTACCCGATATCGATGCGTAACCCTTCGTAAAGGACCGGCATCTTAAGTTGCTGCCGCAGCCGCAGCCCGCGCCGCCGCAATTCCACGCACATACACGCCTCATACGCACTCTCGAGCAGTCCAGGCCCCAACGCCATGTGGACCTTGATAGCCGCATCCACAATCTCCCCTGTAATCCGACCGAGCTCCAGCTCACTCCGTCTCTCAGTCGTCATCATTCACCGTCCCTTGAAGTGTTTAGCGGCTGAATCCCACCTGATTACCACAAATCAACCGCAGAGGCGCAGAGGCGCAGAGAAAAACATCCTCAAAACCCCTCACAAAATGCTGCAAGAAACTAAAAAGATAAATGTTCTCATATTCTTACCCTCCTTGAGGTTGGCACCTCGCCCTCTGCGTCTCTGCGCCTCTGCGGTTAATTTGCAGTTCTCGGCGGTGTATAACTCCAGAAGACACTCCACCTTGACGATATTCAGAACCGAGGGAATCTGCGGACCTCCACGGTGCAGCGGATTCAACTTGCTTGACCCCCGGACAAAAATCTGTTTAATTTCAGGTCTGTCCTGTTTTACGGAAGGGCTTCATGTTCATCGATGTCAATCTGGCGACGCCTACGGTGTCGCCGCCTCACAAAGCGAGATCCCTCGAGGCCGCGCGGGCGCTGATAGAGCGCGCTCGTCCGGACCTATCGGTAGAATCGCCCGAGTATCAGGGCGCGCTCGTCCTCCTGCACACGCGCGACATAGGTCTGAACGTTCACCGCATGGCGATGCGTACGAAGCTCCCGAGGGAGTTCGTAGCTCGGTGCCTGCGGCGGCTGGCTGACAACGCGTGCTGGGTGGATGGGGAGATGCGCATCTCGTGGTGCGACGACCCCACCACCTGCCGAAGCTTCTGGCTGGATGTCGAGGTCGCGCTCGGCCGCCGCCTCCGCCGCATTAACGACGCGGGCAAGCCGGAGTGGGCGGAGATCGGCGGCTGGGTGAAGGACTTCAACTACAAGGGGAGACAGGAAGTTAGGGCGGAGGTCACCAACGATTACATCGAGATAGCTCCGCACGACCCCGAGCCGGTGGTGCCGCAGGAAGAACCGGAAGCGCCTGCCGGGCCCTCGCCGAACCCCAACGCGGTCCCCACACGCCTCTGGGCAGGCCGACTAGCGCCGCCCGCGCTTCCGCAGCAGCCGAAATGGCTGGGTAGTGCTGAGGATTCAGGAGATTCCGACGCGGATTCGGCGGAGGACTCAACGACCGACGGGTCCATGCTGGTGGACTCGTGGACGGGAGCCGGTTGGTTAAAGTAGGGTTGTTCGCGCTGGCCGCAGCCGTAGCACTGGCCGCGTGCGATTCGGGTCAGGTCGCCAACTCGGCGCCGCGGCGAACCGCGCCCGATTCGATCGCGCCGACCGGCGAGTGGGTCACCGTGCTGGAGCGTGATCTGGAGGGGAAGCACACCCGGCCCGAGCCATTCATCGTCAGCTCCGACTCGGTACGCGTCATAACCACACTGGAACCCGCAGTATCCGAGTACATTCCCGGCCGGGTAATCACCAATCTGTTATCTGATTCGTCGGCGCTGGCGGTAGCGACCATACGTGCGGAGCAGCGTCGCCTTACGGTAACGACTGCGGATACTGCGGTTGTGGCCGTCCCGACCGGCGACCTGGATTTCTTCGTAGCCGAGCACCGCGGTCTCACGGGGTGGACGGTTACCATCCAGGAATTCCGGCCGTTCCAGAAGTAGTCCTACCTCGCCAGCACCCTCTGAATACGTTCCAGTAGAACCTCGGGCGCGAACGGCTTCTGAATGAAGTCCTTATCGTCAGAGCCGCGGCGGACCTTTCGATCGTCGGCATACCCTGACATATAGAGAAGGCGGAGCGACGGCTTCCTGGCGGTAAGGTGCGCCGCGAGCTCCCTGCCACCCATCTGCGGCATAACCACATCGGTCACCACCAGATCGATGGCGCCGTTGCACTCGTCGAACCGCTCCATTGCTTCACGGCCGCCACCGGCCTCGATGACCTCGTAGCCTGCGTGCTGGAGCAGTCGGCTGGTGACGGCACGTACCGGCTCCTCGTCTTCCACCAGCAGTACCTTACCCGAGCCGCGCGGAAGGTCAGCCGGCGACGTAGGAAGGCTCGGCTCTACCACATCATCCACACTCGGCAGGTAGATCTCGACTGTCGTTCCGCGGCTCGGCTGACTCGACGACCAGATGTAGCCGCCAGACTGCTTGATGATGCCGTACACCATCGACAGTCCAAGCCCCGATCCCTTGCCCTGCTCCTTGGTGGTGAAGAACGGCTCGAACACCCGCGCGAGCACGCTCTCCGGCATGCCGTGCCCCGTATCCTGGATCACCATGCGGGCGTACGGGCCGGGGATGACCCTGTAGGGGAATTTCTCGGCGTCCTCCTCCGTCAGCACCGAGTTCTCGGTGCGGATGGTGAGCAGACCGCCGCGCGGCATGGCGTCGCGCGAGTTGACGATGAGGTTGAGTAGCACCTGCTCCAGCTGGCCCGGGTCCACACGCACACAGCGCAGGTCGGCGTCCGCTTCTATCTTCAGCTCGATATCCTCGCCGATGACCCGGCGCATCATCTTATGGAGGTCCTCCACCGCAGTGTTCAGGTTGACCACCTTGGGGCGAAGGACCTGCTTGCGCCCGAACGCCAGGAGCTGGCGCGTCAGCGCGGCGGCGCGCTCGGTCGCGCGCACTATCTCTTCCAGATCGCCACGGTGCGGATTGTCCGACTTGGGATCCATGAGGATCAGGTTGACCGATCCCTGGATCACCATGAGCAGATTGTTGAAATCGTGGGCGATGCCACCGGCCAGGCGCCCTACGGCCTCGAGCTTCTGCGCGTGTCGCAGCTGCTCCTCGCGCTCGCGCAGCGCCGATTCGGCGCGTTTTCTCTCGGTTATGTCCAGGAGGATGCCTATGACGGCGGACTCGCCCTCGATCTCCGTGCGCGCGCCGTGCACCTGGAGCTCCACGCGCTCGCCGTCCTTGCGGGTGCCGCGCAGCGCGTGGCGTACCTGCGACTTCTCGCCCGCCATCCAGCGAGCGATGTGGTCGCGCATCACCTTCCGATCCTCCTCCACGAGGAGGTCGGCTATGTGGAATTGGGATACCATCTCTTCGGCGGTGTAGCCGAAGATCCGCTTGCAGTGTGGGTTTACGTAGGCGAGACGCTCGCCGTGCAGTATGTAGATACCCGCGAGCGGCTGCTCGACGAGGCTGTGGAAGCGTGCCTCACTCTCATGTAGGGCCATCTCCAGCTGCTTGACCCGTGCTCTGGCCTCCGCGAGTTCTACTGCAGTCCCCACAGAGGAGCCTACTGTCTCTAACAAAGGCATCTTTACTCCAGTTGCTCCGCCGGCGCACGCCCGACAGGAAATCCCGCGTGGATTCCCCAATGCATGCTCAACTCCGAGTTTCGGCGAAAGGTACCAGGTACTTAATGTTATGTATTTTGGTCCTGCAAACAAGCATGACGTATGCAGAGGACGAGTGCGAGGTGCGAGGTGCGGGAGTGCGGGAGTGCGGGAGTGCGGGAGTGCGGGAGTGCGGTCATCCCCGCGCAGGCGGGGATCCAGTGTCGTTTCAGGAAAGACGCTGGATGCCCGCGTGCTCGAGCATGACGAACAGATTTAGAGCAGGGGGATCAAACCGGGGCGGAACGATGGGTGACCTCTGGAGCTACCTCAATCGGCTGGTTGGCCGCAAACCTGCCGGTTCAGGCCAATTGGAAGACGCGGCGCGCGAGGAAGTGATCGAATTCCTGCGCGAATGGCTACCCGCGTCCGCAATCGTCACCTACCGGCGGATGATACTGGCGGACCCCGAGAACTGGCACCGGGCTCCGCACTTCGCGAGCGGCTTCATCGTCGACGACGTTCTACGCGGCAACGGAATCACCGAGAAGACTCTCCGCGTTCCGAACCTGGAGTCGATATGGCCTGATCTCCTGGCCGCCGCTGTGCTTGAGCCCACCGATTCTGAGCCGGCGGCGACGTGCGCGCATGAACCGGATCAGGACCATCGATGACGCGCTCGCCGAACGAGCCCCTCGCCATGAGCCGAAGCTGGTCGGCGGCCATCGTCGAGGCGGAGCTTCGCTCCTTCAGGTCGATGAGGCCGCGCCCGCTAGAGTAGTGTTTCCCACGCATGACAACTCCCAAATACAGGCGATCACTAAATATCCTTGGTGCGGATATGTCAAAGGCATATCCCGGGCCACTCATGACGCCCCTATCGCACGATATATCAGTGCGATGCTGCCGACCGCTCCAAGTACGATAATCGCCAGCGCGACATCGCCTACAATGTTCAGGCTCCGGCGGGAGACGCTACCCGAATCTGAAGTATCGGTGGGTAGAAACCCTGCCAGTAGCATCCCGGTCAGAAGCCCGCCAATGTGGGTGGCGTTGTCCACCAGCGCGAAGCCGACTATTCCGAAGACGGCGGTCGCCAGGATGCCGATCCCCATGCGCCTCACGAAGTTCGCCGGTAGCGCGTGCCGCCTGCGGTAACCCAGCACGAACAGGAAGCCGATAAGCCCCAGTATCCCCCCGGAAGCGCCTACTGAGGCCACATCCGGGATCAGCAGCAGGCTCGCGACGCTCCCCACCAGCGCCGAGTACAGGAACACTATCGGCAGCATCGCACGCCCCGCGTGCGCCTCGATAAGCGGGCCCAGGCTCCAGAACGCCAGGAGATTGAACGCCAGGTGCATAAGACCGCCGTGCAGCAGCGCACCAGTCAGCAATCGCCAGAACTCGCCGTCCCTGACCTCGGGCTTGAGCAGGCCCGCGGCTTCTATGGCGTCGCGCAGCCCGAACATCTCCGCGACCATCACGGCGGTGAGCAGAAAGAGGATGGTCCAGGTGTATGTGGCGGGCCGCGAATGCACCCACGCTGCGTGCCGGTGCTGTTGCCTTGCCGCAGCAAATGCCTCCTTGCCGCCACGCCTGGCCTGCCGCGATTCGTACAGCGCCGTCGCCAGCCACGCCGCTGCGAGCGCGAACGGCACTATCCAGCCGGAGCGTGGACCGCTGCCCATCCCCCACGCGAGCGCGGCGGCCACCAGGAATGCTGCACCGGCTATCGAGGCGTTGGTACCCGCGACCTCACGGCGACGGATCGCCAGCGCCTCCACGAGGAAGAGCACCTCTTCAGGGCCCACGAGGCCAGAGGTGTCGGGAGTCCA
>DASSKB010000045.1:0-20979 GCA_035690925.1 Longimicrobiaceae bacterium | reverse complement strand
TCACCCCCTCACCTTGTCACCTTGTCACCCCGTCACCCCCTCACTAACTGGTGAAAAATGGGACTCCTGAAACATCTGCTATTCTGGCCCGTCACCGGTCCTGAGTTTCTGATCAAGTATTCGATCGAGACTGTGGAGGATGTGGTGCGGGAGGAGCTTACGGATGATCAGGTGATCAAGGAGGATCTCATGGCGCTTCAGATGCAGCTCGAGCTGGGCGAGATAGACGACGACGAGTATGTGGAGCGCGAAGCTGAAATGATGGCACGGCTCCGGGATGTGCGGCACTGGCGGGAGGAGTTCGGGATGGGGCTGTCGGGCGGACCGGTGCAGGTTAAGCGCGACGAGGACCCCAACGTGGCCGAGGCGGCGGTCGGCGAGCCTGACGCCGAGGAGAAAGTCGATGCCAGCGACAAACCCAAGGGCGGGGTGGCGTCTTCCGAGGGCGCAAGTGTGGAGTTGAACCTGGACTGGGATTGAGTATCCCGCGCACTCGTTGATTTCCGATGCCCTCGGCATGGGCGAACGCTGGACCTTCGTGGGCGGGAAGGGCGGTGTGGGGAAGACGACTGTCGCGGCCGCACTCGGCATCGAACTGGCGGACGCTGGGGATGAGGTGCTAGTCGTCTCGACTGATCCGGCGCACTCCCTGGGCGACGTACTTTCGCAGGAGCTCACCGGCGAGCCAACCCCCGTCGCAGACGTTCCACGCCTTCAGGCGCTCGAAGTCGATGCCGAGCGTGAGCGCCGGCACTTCCTCGATCTTCATCGGGAAGACCTCCTCACGATTATCGAGCGCGGCACCTATCTCGAGAATGACGATATCGGGGGGTTCCTGGACCTCGCGCTGCCGGGTATGGATGAGCTGGCGGCGTTGCTGCAGCTGTTACGTCTCACCGGCACGGATTCGTCCCGCACGATAATCGACACGGCCCCTACAGGTCACACACTCAGACTGCTGGAGCTTCCTCGGGTACTGAGCCGATGGCTGCGCGCTCTGGAGGCTATGGAGGACAAACACCAGGGCGTAGCCACCGCGCTCGCCGGCGCCTACCGCCCCGACTCGGCCAGTGTATTTCTAACCGATCTCAGCGCCGATCTGGACCGATTTCAGGCGCTCCTGACCGATCCGCAGCATACCCGCTTCATTCTTGTCACCACACCTGATCCGGCGGTTCTCGCGGAAACGAGGCGCTATCGGAAAGCGCTTAATGGGCTGGATGTTCCCTTAGCAGGCATCCTGGTGAACCGGTCCGCTGCCGATCCAGAGAATATGAATGGGTCGCGAGTGGCTTACGCGCCGGTACTCGTATCCGATCCTCGTGGCGTCGATGGTCTCAGGCGGTATGCGCGCAATGTCGGCTCGTCGCCAACCATAGAACGCGGCGAAGCTTCGGCGGAAGCAGCGCATACAATCGCCCTGGGAGACCGGCTACTGCCGCCCACCGGCCGCGACATCTACGCGGTTGCGGGGAAGGGGGGCGTCGGGAAGACGACCAGTGCCGCCGCGCTGGCCTTGCTTTTAGCGCGACGGGACGACGAGAACATCCTCCTTCTCAGCACTGATCCGGCTGGTTCGCTCGGCGATGTGTTAGGAGTAGCGGTGGGGCCGGATATCGGCTCGCTTCCGGGTCAGCCGAATCTGAATGTTCAGCAGATAGATGCGAACGCGGTTTGGGACGGGTTCCGGGACGAGTATCGCGAGGCGGCCGAAACGCTGTTCCAGGAACTGCTCGGCTCGAGCCTTTCCGCCGATGCGGACCTGGCGGTCATCTCACGTCTGATCGACCTCGCGCCACCCGGCCTCGACGAGGTCATGGCATTGCTGGAAGTGGTTGACTTGATGGAAGATCGGGCCTACAATGCCCTGGTGCTGGACACTGCCCCGACGGGGCACTTCCTGCGCCTGCTGGAGATGCCCGCCGTCGCGCTGGACTGGTCGCACGCCATGCTCCGCCTCCTCCTCAAGTACAGGGAGGTGATGGGGCTCGGTGATCTCGCTGAACGTGTGCTCCGACTATCGAGGGCACTACGCAGCCTTCAAGCACTGCTTACGGATCCGGAAAAGTCCTGGGTGCTGGTTGTTTCGCTCCCCGAATCGCTCAGCGTGCCGGAGACGAGCCGCCTTACTACGGCGCTACTGTCACTGGGAATCACACCAGGCGCTCTGCTTGTGAACCGGGTGCACACTCGGGGGAGCGCGGTTGTCGATACGAACGGGTATGTCTCCCAGCTTGTCTCTGCGGCGGGCGAGATCGTCGTAGCAGGTGCCCCCGACCTGAACGTTCAGCCGATGGGCACCGATGCGCTTATGGAATTCGGCGAGTCGTGGCGGAAGTTTTCAGCGCAATGAATGGAGCCAGGAACCTGATCTACCTGTACGGAATCGTCCCGGAGAACGCCCCCGAGCCACCATCCGACCTACGCGGTCTGGAGGGCGGCGCCGTAAGGCTCGTGGCGGCTGGCGGGGTAAAGGGCGTCGTCGGCGAGGTCCCATCCGCCGAGTACGCGGAGGAAGCGCTGAACTCCAGGCTGGACGACCTTACGTGGATCGGTGAGCGCGGGCTTGCCCACGAGGCAGTATTGAGCTGGTACGCTGAACGCGGGCCCGTCATCCCCCTGTCACTCTTCTCGCTGCACACTGATGAAGCCAGGCTACGTGAGCGCCTGGAGAGTGACGCCGCACGCACCCGCCGCATCCTCGCTGGTCTAGCTGGACGACGCGAGTGGGGGATCAAGTTGTGGAGGATTGATGAGACCTTCCAGGAGCACGTGGACGAGCTCTCCCCGGCACTCAAGGCACTGACCGAAGAAATGCAGGCGGTGCAGCCAGGTCGCCAGTTCCTGCTCCGTAAGAAGCGGGACGCGCTGAAGGCCGATGAGATGCGGGCGGCATCCAGCCGCGTCGCGCGGGGTGTGTACGAGGCGATCGAGTCGAAGGCCGAGCGTGCCGCGAAAATGACCATACCGCAGGTCGGGTCCGACGCCGGCCGGACGCTGGTGCTGCACTCGGCGTTTCTTGTTCCGGAGGAGGATTACCCGGAATTCCAGCGGGCGGTGAGTGAAGCCGCGCAGCGGAACAGCGGGATAGGCTTCGAGATCGAGTTCACCGGCCCCTGGCCACCATACCATTTCGCGGATGACAATGGCGACTGATCCTGCTAATGACGCGCGGACATCGGTGTTCGAGGGCACCCTCCTGGAAGACGACGTGGAGGTATGGGATACTGGCGATACCGGCGACAGATATGCCCTGGTCGACCTGGTGAACCGGCTGCTCGATAGAGGGGTCGTCATAACCGGCGATATCACTATATCCGTGGCGGGCGTGGATCTCGCATACCTCGGGCTGAACGCAGTGCTTACGTCGGTAACGACCGCGAGGCGTACGCTGGGGCGGCCAGTTGGCACTGACAGACCCGAGGTGCCGTCGCCGGAATGATCCACGCCTACTGCATACGCTACGGGGTGGATCCCGCGCCAGATGCTGGTCTCGTCGGTATCGATGGCGCGGAGGTATGCGTTCTCCGGACCGGTAAAATTGGGTTGTGGGTGTCGGAATCGGCCGGATCCGGGGTGAGCATTCACCGGTTGCGGGAGCACGATAAGGTAGTGACGGCGGCGCTCACTACAGCGACACCGCTTCCCGTCAGGTTTGGCACCTGCTTCCGTGATGAGGCGTCGGCGCTCGGTGCTATGGCGCAGCGAGAGGCCGATTTCCTTGCTGATCTGGCGAGGGTGGCGGGTTGTGTAGAGATGGGCGTTCGCGTGGGCTGGCAGGTGGACGACGAGCCGACTTGTGCCCCGAACAGTGATCGCCAACCGACTTCCGGCACCGAGTATCTGGAAATGCGGAGGCTCCGGGCGAACCGCGTGAAGGATCTGAAGCTTCGAGCGGCTGAGGTACTCACTGAAATAGAGAAAGCAATGCAGCTGGAGGGTGTGCCGGTGGTGCGGTCGATACTTCCAGTGAGGGAGCTCGCGGGGATATTGGCACATCTGGTGCAACGAACCGAGATCGGCAGCTATCGCGCGGCGGTGGATGCCGCGAAGAGCATCACGCAGCACCTGACGCTCGCGACAACCGGTCCGTGGGCGCCGTACTCGTTCGTGGGAGCCGATGGAGGATATCATTTCGGGCCAACCGACACGTAGTGAGTTGGCCGCGGAGTTCGCCGCGCTCGCGGAGGAGCTCCCCTCGCGCATCGACGTGGATCCCGAAAACGTGCAGCAGGACCTGGGTCGGCTGGTGCTGACGCTGGTCGAGCTGCTCCGGCGCGTGGTCGAGCACCAGGCCATTCAGCGGATGGAAGACGCGGACCTTTCGGAGGAGCAGGTAGAGCGTATGGGTACAGCGCTATGGCGACTGGAAGAAAAACTGGAAGAGATCAAGGAGGTGTTCGGTCTTGCGGGTGAGGATCTGAATATCGATCTTGGTCCACTCGGGAAACTCCTTTGACCTCACACTCTAACCGGATTTCCTTTGGCTGATCTCGTGCCGGTAGCTCCGACGCGCTCGCAAGGACTGGTAGACGTTCTGGATCGGATCCTGGATAAGGGTCTGGTGGTAGCAGGCGACATAAAGGTGAATCTCGCCAATGTGGAGCTGCTCACCATCCAGGTTCGTCTGCTGATCTGTTCAATCGATAAAGCCGAGCAGATAGGACTCAACTGGTGGCGGCACGATCCGACACTATCGGGAGTGGCGGACTCGACGAGATTGGAAGCTGAGAACCAGGAGCTTAGAGATCGGCTCCAGGCGCTGGAGAAGAGACTCGAGCGACTCGCCCCGGAAAGCCCGGCGGAGTAGTGAGGCTTTAGTGACCGCCTATATTCGGGCGGCGGTCCATCCCCCTGATTCGGAGATAGCAAGAAATGGCCGTTGAAAGAGCACCCGGCGGATCCAGCCTGATCGACGTACTAGATCGCGTACTGGACAAAGGGATCGTCATCGATGCGTACGTCCGAGTCTCCCTTGTCGGAATCGACCTGGTGACGGTGGAGGCGCGTATCGTGGTGGCCTCGATCGACACATATCTGAAATACTCCGAAGCCGTGGGAATTACAGGTCCTGCGCGTTCTCGCGAGCTGGCTCCCCCGTCGAATCAGCCGGAAATGGACCGGCTTGCGGCCGAGAACGCCGAGCTCAAGAGGAAATTGGAGTCACTGAGCTGACGACGTGACCCCAGCCTCCCGTGACTCCAGTGAAGCTGACGATCTTCTCGGGCGTGTTTCCCGTGCGCAGGATCTGCCTGAGGCGCTCTGGATATTCTTCGAATCGGTCCTGATCGAGGCAGGGATCGAGCGCTCTCTGGTGCTCGTCGAGCGGGAGAAGGAATTGCGAGGGGTGCTCGGTGTCGGTTGGAACCCGGACGCCGCGCGAGCCGTCACCATAGAGCTCGAGGCCGGCGAGAATAAGCTGGCAGATGCCTACGCGGCGGGTGAGCCGACATTCGTAGAATATCAGAATGACGGCCGCGGCATAGAATCGGGTAAGTACCTGACGTATCCTATTCCGACCGGGGTGCCCGATCCGTCCGCGTTCGCGCTACTTATCATCGGCCCGGACGATACCGGAAGTGAGGCACAGCCTGAGATCGTGCGGGCGCTCCGCAGGATCGGTCCGCTCCTGCGCATCCTGGATGAGCGCGATGCCCTCAGGCAGAGCGGGAGCCAGACAGAGCATCAGCGCGACCTGCTCACCTCACTGGTGAACGCCCTGCCGGATCCCGTCCTTATAACCGACGCCGAGAACTCGATTCTGCTCGAGAACCGCCGCGCGGAAGGACTCTTCTCCACAACAGAAGGCGACAGCGAGGGGCGGCGGCGCGCCGTTGAGATCAACAACCTCGTATTCTCGTCCTTTCTGACCCGTTCGGCGTTCGGTGGCGCCGACCCTTCGGCCCGCGAGCTGAACCTGGTCGACCCCTCAGAGGGCGGCGATCTGCTGTTCGAGATTCTCTCCACTTCGCTTCCCAACCCGCTCATGGGCGACAGCGCTACCGTTTCGGTGCTGCGCGATGTCACCGATCTCAAGCGGGCGACTACCGAGCTCGAGCATCAATTCAAGCGGGTTCGCCAGGCCGAGCTGAAGTCCAGCCGCGAGCGGGACCGATTGAACCTCATCCTCGAGAACGTCGGCGACCCCATCCTGGTCACTGACGATCAGTCGAACATCATCCTGATGAACCGCGAGGCCGAGCGCCTGTTCGACATCCCACCAGGCACCGACCTCCAATCGAGGCGCCGCCAGGAGGTTCGTGCCAACGACACGAAATTCTCGTCGTTCATCTCCGAGTTCGCACTGAGCGCCGACTCGGCAAGGGTGGTCGAGTTCCAGCTTACCGACCCCGATACGCGCCGCCGCTTCCCCGCCGAAGTCGTGTCGGGCAAGGTCGTCAACGAGCGGTCGGAGATGGCAGCGATTATCTCCGTAGTGCACGACCTGACGAAGGTGGTGGAGAACGAGAGGCTGGCGGCCGAGCTCAGCGAGCTGAACGAGGATCTGGAGGACCGCGTCCGCACGGCCACCGCCGAGCTGGAAGAGCGCAATGACCAGCTGGAATGGCAGAGCCGCGAGCTGGAGCGCGCATATCGCCTGAAATCGCAATTCCTGGCCAGCATGAGCCACGAGCTGCGGACGCCGATAAATGCGTTGCTCGGCTACACGTCACTCATGCGGGATCAGATTTACGGCGAGCTGACCGAGCGACAGAACGAGGCACTCGGTCGTATGTACATGGCCAGCCAACACCTGCTGGAGCTGGTGAACGACATTCTCGACCTCGCTAAGATCGAGGCGGGCAAGATGCCGGTACACATCGAAGCGGTAAACGTGGGGACGCTCATCCGTGAGCTATCGCAGACCGTGGAGCCGATGGTGCGGCGCAAGAAACTTGAATACAGGGTAGATGTTGAGGATGATATACCTGTTCTGGAGACCGATCGCACCAAGATCAAGCAGATCCTGCTCAACCTGCTCTCCAACGCCATCAAGTTCACGCACGAGGGTCACGTATCCGTATCCGCACGTACCCTTCCGAACGGCCAGGGAGTCGAGATAACCACCTCGGACAGCGGAATCGGGATCCGGGACGAGAATATCCCCAAGATATTCGAAGATTTCCGGCAGGTAGATCAGTCGTCGACGCGCGAGTATGGTGGCACCGGCCTGGGACTGTCCATCACGAAGAAGCTGCTACATCTGCTCGGCGGCACGATCGAGGTGGAATCGAAGCTGGGGGAGGGCTCTACGTTCACCCTACGTCTGCCAATTCGCAGTGAAGAGATAGTTCTCGACAAGGAGGTCTCGCGCGCGGCGCGGGACGCTGATGACGCGGTGGTGAATAAGTCGGAGACGGGGTGACTGGGTGACAAGGTGACAAGGTGACAAGGTGACTGGGTGACTGGGTGACTGGGTGACTGGGTGACTACCTGGCTTGGGTACATAAATGAATCTGAATCGGTGTTATGAATAACTGCAATGTGATCGTTGGGTCCCAGTGGGGGGATGAGGGGAAGGGGAAGATTGTCGATGTTCTGGCTGAGGGCGTCGATATTGTTGCGCGTTACCAGGGTGGTGCGAACGCCGGACATACCGTGCACGTGGGTGATGACGAGTTCGTGCTGCACCAGATCCCGTCAGGAATCCTGTATCCGGGGCGGCGCTGTCTGCTAGGGAACGGAGTGGTGATGGATCCATTCCAGTTTTTCGAGGAGATGGACGGCCTGGCGGAGCGTGGCATCTCGGTAGAGGGGCGCGTCGGTGTGAGCGGGCGGGCACACCTGCTTCTCCCTTATCACAAGGTGCTGGACAAGTCGGACGAACTTATCCGCGGCGAGAAGAAAATCGGAACTACCGGCCGCGGCATAGGCCCCGCATACGAAGACAAGGTAGCGCGGCAGGGGATCCGGGTAGCGGACCTGCGCGACGCCGCGCGCGCGGAGGAGCTGCTGCGCGCAGCCGCCGAGAGGGTGAATCGTCGGCTGAGCATGGACGGTTCGTCGGATAGGATCGACGCCGACGAGCTCGTCAGTGAGGTGTTCGGCATCCGCGAGCGGCTGCTCGATCTATCAGTCGACACCGGCCGGATAATCTACGATGCTATCGCGGCCGGCGAACATATTCTGCTGGAGGGAGCGCAGGGTGCGCTGCTGGATGTCGATCACGGCACATATCCGTACGTGACCTCATCGAACACGACTGCGGGCGGCGCCGCGCTCGGGGTGGGGATAGGGCCCACTCTCGTCGATTCGGTGGTGGGTGTTGTAAAGGCATACACAACGCGCGTGGGAGCGGGACCTCTCCCGACCGAGCTGCCGTCGCCGATGCAGGAACGCATGCGCGACCTGGGCGGTGAGTACGGCGCGACAACGGGAAGGCCCCGCCGGTGTGGTTGGTTCGATGCCGTTGTGGTCCGCTACGCGGCGCGCGTGAACGGCCTCACAGGACTCGCGGTGACCAAACTGGACGTACTGGACACCTTGCCGGAGATAGAGATCGCCACAGGCTATCGCGCGCTGGGTGAGGTGCTCGACGATTTCCCCGGTGACCTGGGCCTGCTCGAAGAATCTGAGCCGGTCTACGAGACGATGCCGGGGTGGGAGGAGTCCACGGCGGGTGCTCGCGATTGGGACGATCTACCTGAGAAGGCGCGCGCCTACCTGAGCCGTATCGAGGAGCTGACGGGCGTTCCCATCTGGTATGTGTCGGTCGGCACCCGCCGCGACCAGATCATCCATGTGGAACGCGGGGAATGAAACGCGCGTGAGCGGACGCTTCTTCAAAGGCCACGGCCTCGGCAACGACTACATCGCGCTGGACACGGAATCGCTAAGCTTCTCGCTCACCCCACCAGCGATACGCCTGATATGCGACCGCCACCGCGGGATCGGCTCGGACGGAATCCTGGCGCGCGTTCCCTCACACCTCGCTGACTTCGGCCTCCGTATCTACAACCCCGACGGCAGTGAAGCGGAGAAGAGCGGCAACGGCCTGCGGATATTCGCCGCGTATCTTCTCCACGAAACACACGTCACCACGCACTCCAGCTTCACTGTAGAAACGCCAGGCGGCGTAGTCGCGATGGAGATCCTGGGTGAATCTCCGACCGGCGCGATCGATGTACGGGTGGAGATGGGGAGGGCGTCGTTCCAAAGCGCGGATGTAGGACTAGCCGGACCTGAAAGGGAGGTCGATGGCGAGATGCTGGAGCTCGAAGCCGGCGATCGCGTAACCATCACCACCGTCTCTCTCGGCAATCCGCACTGCGTAATTTTCGAGGATGAGGTCGACGTCGACGACCTCAGACGCAGGGCTCCCCAGATATCCACACATCCGTCCTTCACACGCGGCACCAACGTCCAGTTCGCCCGCGCGATTGACCCCGGAGTGGTAGAAGCGTGGGTCTGGGAAAGAGGCGCTGGCGAAACGCTCGCCTCCGGCTCGAGCGCCTGCGCCGTCGCAGCCGCCGCCCTAAAACGCGGCCTCGTCTCCGACCGCGAGATCGAGGTCAGAATGCCGGGCGGGAGCCTTTTCGTCGAGATCGGCGAAGATTGGTCTGTTGTTTTGCGTGGTCCGGCGGAGGGGGTGTTTGTCGGGGAGTTTTTCGTGGCGCTGATTCGGCGGATAGAGGAATTGTGAATGATTGGGTCCTCAGCGTATGCGCGAGATACAATGGAATTATAACGCTAAATTGGATACCGGTTTCCTGTGTTCCTCGGCGTACTCCGCGCCTCCGCGGTTAAATATTACCGCAGAGGCGCGGAGTACGCAGAGGAACTCGCTAAGGGGGAGTGTCAGTTCAATTCAAAATTCAAAATTCAAAATTGCTTTTCCTCAGCTCCTAACCCGGCTCAAAAGAAAAACCCCGCCTAAGAGGAAAAGCACATTCGGCATCCATGCGGCTACGAGCGGGTCGACGGCGCCGCTGCCGCCGACGGCGGTTCCTACTTTGAAGAGTAGCAGGTAGACCATTGTGACGGCGAGGCTTATGCCGATGCCGTATGCGGCGCCGCCGCGCTTCGAGCTCGTGGCGAGTGGGGCGCCGAAGAGGACGATCACCAGGACGGCGAGTGGAAGTGAAATCTTCTGGGCACGCTCGACGCGGAGTGGGTCGGCGTCGCCGCCCGAGCGCTCAATCGCTCGTATGAATACACCCATCTCACCGTAGCGCATCTCATCAGGCTCCTTCGGCTCCGCGAGCAGCTCCTCCGGAGTCTCCTCGAGCTCCGGGATCCGCAGCTCCTCGTAAGCGAATGTACTCTGCTCGCCGTCCGCGCCGATCATGCGGAGGAAACCATCTTCGAAGGTCCACCCCGACTCCGGCTGCCATAGCGCGCGCTGCGCCGTCTGGTGGATGGCCGGTGCGGTGCTGCTGGCCTCCCGCTCGAGCACCAGGTCCACCATCTCGCTGGTCTCCGTGTTCAGCCGACGAATGGATAGTACGCGACCGCCCTCGGTCTTGAAAACGAAGTTGCTGCGGAGATGGACACCGCGATCCGGCTGCTCGCCGAGCGCCTCCGCTCGCATCTGATTCGTTACCGGTACTAGCTCGCCCAGACCGAGCGCCACAACGCTCAGGAATGCGGCGAAGATGAGGATAGGCGTGACCAGGCGGTAGAAACTGACGCCGCCAGCCTTGGCGGCCGCGATCTCCTGGTGCCTCGTCATATCGCCGATAGTAAATACCGTTGCCACCAGCGCGGCGATGGGAAACGCCCACTGTATGAACTGCGGCAGCTGGTACAGGTACGAAAGCGCGACGTCGCCGGTTGGTAGATTGCGCGCCAGGTAATCGTCCAGGTTGTCCGTCACATCGGTGATGATGAACAGAAACGGCAGCCCCAGCACGAGCGCGGTGAACGTGCGGAAGAACTGGCGGGCGATGTACCGGTCGAGGAGCTTCATCGGAATCGCAGCCACTTCGGCAGCTCACCCCATCCTGAATCCCGTCCCGTCGAATGCTCCCTCCCGATGCGCCAGATGCCGATTATCCCGAGCACGCCGAAGATGACATTGATCGCCCACATTGCGACTGTCGGGTGGACATATCCCTTATCTCCGAGGGTCTCCCCGCCGATCAGCCCGACGTAGTAGATCCCGAAGATGATGAGGCTCGCGGCTATCACCATACCTATCCCGCCCTGTGGAAAGCGGAGGGCGAGCGGTACGCCGATGAGGACGAACACGAGCGTTGCTATGGCGATCGAGAACTTCTTCTGGACCTCGACCTGGAACTCGCGGATGCGCGAGGTGAGGTTCTCCGCTCGTTCCTCACCGCTGGTACGTAAACCGGCGGACGGCGGGGCAATCTCAGTCGGCCCGGCCTCCTCCAGCTCGAGCTCCCGTAGCTCGGTCCGAAGGCTGTCTATCCTGGTCTCCATCATCCCCACCGTCATCTCGCGGTCGCTCCTGTACTCCATGCCGGCGCTTCGGTCCAGGCGTGATGCCACACCGGACATGCGGCGCACCTGCCGCTTAAAAGCTACAGTCTGGAAATTCTGCGGCTGCGAGAACTCCATCTCCCGAACCAATCCGTCGTACAGGGTGAGCACGAGGTCCGTGCGGGCGGCGTTGAACGCCATGGTCCCCGAATCGGCGTAGATGGTGCGCGCTATGCCGGGAGCGCTCACGTCGTAGATGGCCACATCGGTCAGCTCGCCTGTGATAGGCTCGATGCGACCGGCCTGCAGGTAAAACCGCGACATTCCATCCATGGTCTGAATGGGATTGATTGTCTGCTCCTGGAGGGCGAGCAGCGGGCTGGTCTGGGCGATATCAACCATCAACTGCTTCCAGCGGAAGTTGCTTGCGGGCAGGACCGAGTTATTGAACCAGATCATACCGCCAGCGATGATGCCGGCGACCAGGAGAAGTGGCGCGATGAGTCTTTTCAGGTCGATCCCGCTCGCGCGCAGCGCGGTGATCTCGTTCTCCGCTGAGAGCTGCGAGAAGGTGTAGAGCACCGCGACGAGCACCGACATGGGCAGCGTGAGCGCGATGTTCGCCGGCAGCGACAGGATGAAGAACTCGAGCAGTACCCGCACTGAGAGGCCCTTGCCGGCGAGGCCGGCCATCTCTTTGGCGAGCGTATTGATGAGGATGACACCCGTCAGCGTGACGAAGGCGAATAGAAACGGGCCGATGTGGGACCGCAACAGGTATTTGGTGAGGACCTTCATCTACGATACCTTCTCATCGTTACTGTCATCCCGAGCGCGTAGCGAGTCGAGGGATCTCGACTCGAGAACCGGCATCAGGGCAGAGATCCCTCGACTCGCTACGCTCGCTCAGGATGACGGCCTTGCTGTAGTCCGCTGCCGTATACACCGCAGGGTGTCATGAGGTTGCCGCGCGGCAGGAACGGTGCTCGCGAGCGCGGGTATCATCAAACCCGGAGCTAGCCTCCGCCGCAGCTTCCCGCACGGTTCGAACTTCCCCCATTTCAGATTCTGATGATGACGCCATCCTTTGCCCGTCCTGTTCTGTCGCTCCTCGTCCTGCTGTCTGTCGGCTGCGCCGATGCGGGCGGCGACGCCGCGCGGGAGCCTGTGGGATCGGCCGTCGACCGCCCGCCTTTCCCGGGTGATGAGGCTTTCACGCTTCTCCAGAAACAGGTCGCGTTCGGCCCCCGCATACCTGGAACCGAGGGCCATAGCCAGCAGCTCGAGTGGATGCGCGATTACCTCGCGCAGCGCGCTGACACCCTCATCGTCCAGCCGTTCGCCGTGGAGCTGTCTACCGGCGATACACTGCAGCTCACCAATCTCTTCGCGCGCTTCAACCCCGACGCCAGCGCTCGCGTGCTGCTGGTCGCCCACTGGGATACCAGGCCCAAAGCCGATCAGGCGGATAACCCCGCGGACCGTGAGCTGCCGGTGCCCGGCGCGAACGATGGCGCGTCGGGAACCGCGGTACTTATGCAGCTCGCCGAGATGTTCAGCAAGCAGGCACCACCGATCGGCGTCGACCTCCTGTTCGTGGACGGCGAGGACTATGGGCCGACAACTGACGATATGCTGCTCGGCGCGAAGCACTTCGCGGCGAATCTGCCGGCTGGATACCGTCCGCTGTACGGAGTTCTGCTCGACCTGATCGGCGATAAGAACCCGCGCTTCCCCGTAGAAGGCTACTCGGCTCGCTATGCACCCGAAGTGGTCCAGCGCGTCTGGAGCGTAGCTCGCGATCTCGGCTATGGAAATGTCTTCGTTCCGTCCGAGACCATCGCGATCACCGACGATCACGTGCCGCTGAACCGCGCCGGTATCCATACGGCCAATGTCATAGATTTCGAGTACGGGCCCGGCAATCGCTACTGGCATACGCCTGATGACGTTCCCGCTAACACCAGCGCCAGCAGCCTCGACATGGTTGGTGAGGTCATGGCCGAGCTGATCTACCGCGGAGGCTGATCCGTGAACACGACGCCACAGGAGCGGCTCGCCCTCGGCGTCACCGCGCTCCTCCTTACCACCGGCGCCGCTGTCAGACTGTTCACCCCCGAAGCCGCCGCTCCCGAATGGATGGGTAATTCGGCCGGCGTTGCCGATACTTCACCCGTAGGACTCCTGGCACAAGCAACCGCTGCCGCCGATGTCGCAGAAATCCGGTCTACCCCGCTCGAAGCAGGTGAGACGCTCGATCCCAATACCGCATCAGCCGATCAGCTCCAACGGCTGCCAGGGGTGGGACCAGCGCTCGCCGGGCGCATTATTGCCAGGCGCGAGGATGTGGGGCCGTTCAAATCCATGGCGGCGCTCGACTCCGTATCCGGCATCGGCCCCGCTTTGCTCGAAGATATCGGGCCGCTGGTTCGGCTTCCACCCGCTCCGCCCGCCGCCGCGCGAGCGGGGCGGGGTACCGGCAGCGGAACGGCACGCGAGTCGGAGTCTACCGAGCCGGTCAGCCTGAACAGAGCAACCGCGGAGCAGCTGGAGAAGCTGCCAGGGGTAGGCCCCGTTCTCGCAGCGCGCATAGTCCAGTGGCGGGAGGAGCATGGAAGGTTTCGCAGTGTCGCCGAGCTCGACAGCGTCTCGGGCATCGGACCGGCACTCCTCTCGCAACTGGCCCCGCACGTGCAGGTCCCTTGACACGAGCGGCCCGCGCCGTAAACTTTTGTTTTTGTCCTGAACTCTTCGATCTGACTGCTATGGTTGTTGTCGCTTCCGCCGAACGGATTGGCGAATTACTGGTACGCGACGGGCTCATCACCCGGGAGCAGCTGGATGCGGGTCTCGCCGACTCGCGTGCGAGTGGTGCGCGCATCGGGTACAGCCTCGTAAAGCTGGGACTCATCGCGGAGCAGGATCTGGCGCTCGCGCTCGCGCGGCAGCACCGTGTGCCAGCGGTGGACCTGGACCGGGTTAAGCTGGACCCGAAGATTCTGAAGCTGATCCCGCCCGAAATCGCCATCAAGCACCAGGTTCTGCCGCTTCGGCGCGTGGGTCGAACGCTGACCGTGGCGATGACGGACCCGTCGGACATAGGCGTGATCGACGACCTGAAGTTCATCACCCGCTTCGACATAGAGCCGGTAATCGCGGGTGAGTCGACGCTCAAGTCGGTGGTGGATCGTGAGTACGATACAGCCGACGAGCGCATAAACGACCTTCTCAAGCAGTTCGACGAAGGCGAGATCGAGGTCCTCGAGGACGAAGAGGAGGAGCTGTCGGTCGGGGCACTGCAGGCGCAGGTGGATGAGGCGCCGGTAGTGAAGCTGATCAACGGAATTCTCAACGACGCCGTCACCCGCGGCGCCTCGGACGTACACTTCGAGTGCTACGAAAAGGAAGTCCGAGTCCGTTACCGCGTCGATGGAACGCTGCTGGAGATAATGCGGCCGCCGATAAAGATGAAGGCAGCGCTGATCTCCCGCTTCAAGATCCTGTCGGACCTGAATATCGCGGAACGCCGGCTGCCGCAGGACGGCCGGATAAAGCTGCGCGTCGGCCGGCGCGTCATCGACTTTCGTGTGTCCACGCTCCCGACGCTCTTCGGCGAGAAGATCGTGCTCCGAATTCTCGATAAGGGCAACCTGACGCTCGACCTGGAGAAGTTCGGGATGGAGCCGAAGGCGGAAGAGGATTTCATGAAGGCCATCATGAATCCGTACGGGATGGTACTGGTCACGGGCCCCACCGGCTCGGGTAAGACGACCACCCTTTACAGCGCCCTGTCCAAAATCAACACAACCGAGGTCAACATCATGACCGCGGAGGACCCTGTCGAGTACAACCTCAACGGGATCAACCAGGTGCAGGTCCGGTCGGAGATCGGTATGACGTTCTCGGCCGCACTGAAGGCCTTTTTGCGGCAGGACCCCAACATAATCATGGTCGGTGAGATCCGGGATATCGACACGGGGAGCATCGCCATCAAGGCGGCGCTCACCGGACACCTTGTCCTATCCACGCTGCACACCAACGATGCGCCGTCAACGGTAACCCGTATGATCGATATGGGGATCGAGCCGTTCAACGTCGCCTCAGCGGTCAACCTCATCACCGCCCAGCGGTTAGTGCGGCGCATCTGTAGCTCCTGCAAGGAACCAGTCGAGTACTCGGACGTCTACATAAAGGCCGCGAACCTCACCGAGAAGGACCTCGAGGGGATGACCTTTTATCGCGGCGCCGGCTGCGAAGCGTGCGGTGGCTCCGGCTACAAGGGCCGCCAGGGCCTCTATGAGGTCATGGCCATGTCCCCGACCCTCCGTCGTATGATCCTCCAGGGCTCATCCACCGATGAGCTTCAGGCGCAGGCCATCGCCGAGGGCATGCTCACCCTCCGCATGGACGGAATGGTCAAGATCCGCCGCGGCATTACGACGCTGGAAGAGGTTATCAAGGAGACGGCGGGGTGACGACGAGTGCGAAGTGCGAAGTGCGAGGTGCGAGGTGCGAGGTGCGAGGTGCGAAGTGCGGGAGTGCGGGAGTGCGGGAGTGCGGAACAGCTAGGGCGGCACGGATATTGGACTATAGCCGGCTGGTTCGGGTCAGAACGGCGCCAGCGCTGGATTAGGCGCTAACGCGGGCCCGGCAAGTTGCAATAACCCGTGCAGATCGCCGAGATAACAGCCGAGCGTCCGCACTTTCGCACTTCGCACCTCGCACTTCGCACTCGTCGTTATGGCCTTGAATCTTCGGTCGCTTCTGGAGGAGATGATCCAGAAGGGCGCTTCGGATCTACATGTTACGGCGGGCGAGCGGCCCAAACTTCGGATCGACGGGTCGATCGTCAACAGCTCTGCGGAGGAGGTCCTCACCCCCAAGGACACTCTCTCCCTCACGTACTCGATTCTCACCGAGAACCAGAAGAAGCGGTTCGAGACCGAGGACGAGCTGGACTTCTCTTTCGGGATCCAGAACATCTCCCGGTTCCGCGCCAACGCGTTCCGTCAGCGCGGGTGCGTGGCGCTGGCGATCCGTCAGATTCCCTTCAAGATCACCCCGCTCGACCAGCTGAATCTTCCCCCAATCCTTCAGAAGCTGGCCGAGCGGCCGCGTGGACTGGTGCTGGTGACCGGCCCCACGGGATCGGGTAAGTCGACGACGCTCGCCTCCATGCTCGACAAGATCAACAAGGAGCGTCGCGGGCATATCCTCACCATCGAGGATCCCATCGAGTTCATCCACAAGCACCAGGGGTGCATGGTGAACCAGCGCGAGGTCGGCGCGGACACCAAGTCGTTCTCGCTCGCGCTCAAGTACGCTCTGCGGCAGGACCCGGACGTGATCCTCGTCGGCGAGATGCGCGACCTGGAGACCATCCAGTCCGCTATCACCATCTCCGAGACCGGTCACCTCTGCCTGGCGACGCTGCATACCAACTCCGCCGCCGAGAGCATCAACCGTATAATCGACGTATTCCCTTCGCATCAGCAGTCGCAGATCCGCGCTCAGCTCGCCTTCGTGCTCGAGGGCGTGGTCACGCAGACACTGCTGCCGCGCGCCCGGGGCAAGGGCCGCGTCGTCGCAACCGAGATAATGGTCTGCACACCTGCCGTCCGCGCGTGCATCCGCGACGACAAGGTCCACCAGATCTACTCGATCATGCAGGCCGGCAAAAAGCACGGCATGCAGACCCTGAACGACTCGCTCCACCAGCTCTACATCCAGCGTGAGGTCACGCTGGATGACTGCCTTAAAGCCTCATCCGATCCCTCGGAATTCCTGAGGATGGTGGGAGAACCGGTACCGGCGTGATTTAATCGTCATTCTGAGCGGAGCGAAGAATCTCCACTCGAGTATTTGAGATCCGGATAGAGATCCTTCGCTCCGCTCAGGATCACAGGAGCAACATTGAACTGAGATAAATAATGCCAACATTCAGCTATTCCGCTCGCGCCATCTCCGGTACCATCCAGACCGGAGAGATCGACCTTCCGACTAAGGATGAGGTCGTCGGGTATCTGCGTAAGCAGAGGCTGATACCGGTCGCGGTCAAGTCGAAGCCGAAGGAGGTTTCGTTCTCGTTCGGGTCCGGCGTGAGCATGCGCGATGTGGTGATTTTCACGCGGCAGTTCGCGACGATGATCAACTCGGGACTGCCACTCGTGCAGAGCCTGACGATCCTGGCCGAGCAGACGGAGAACGAGAAGTTCAAGACTGTCATAACTGCGGTTCTGAACGACATCCAGGCCGGCCAGACCCTCGCGGACGCCATGAAGCGCCACCCGAAGATCTTCACCGACCTCTATGTGAACATGGTCGCGGCGGGTGAGACGGGTGGTATCCTGGACACTATCCTCAACCGCCTCGCCGTCTTCCTCGAGAAGAACGACGCCCTCGTGCGGAAGATCAAGGGTGCGATGACCTACCCGGCAGTGATGCTGCTGGTGGTGATCGCCGCCACAACCATCCTGCTCTGGAAGGTGGTGCCGGTGTTCGCCACTATCTTCACCGACGCAGGCCTCGCCCTTCCGGCTCCCACACGCGTGGTGCTCGCGGCGAGCGGATTCCTCCAGAACTACATAGGCTACCTGGTCCTGGGGGTTATCGCCGCCGCGTTCGCGATCCGTCAGTACTACAAGACCTCGAATGGGCAGTTGGTCATCGACAGGCTGCTGCTGCGTATGCCGATCCTCGGATCACTGATCCGCAAGGCGGCGGTTTCGCGGTTCACGCGTACCCTCGGCACGCTGGTCTCGTCCGGTGTCTCGATCCTCGAGGGTCTGGAGATCACCGCACGCACCGCGGGCAATCGCGTGGTCCACGACGCCGTCATGGCCTCGAGATCATCGATCGCCGGCGGCGCGACCATCTCCGATCCCCTCAAGGCATCCGGCGTATTCCCGCCCATGGTCGTGCAGATGATCAACGTGGGTGAGCAGACAGGCGGCCTCGACGAGATGCTTTCCAAGATCGCCGACTTCTACGACGATGAGGTCGACGCCGCGGTGGCCGCGCTGACCTCGGTGCTGGAGCCGATCATGATCGTGGTGATGGGTATCGTAATCGGTGGGATGGTGGTCGCGATGTACATGCCGATGTTCGATCTTATGCAGACGGTGCAGGGGTAGGGGCGGAATTAGTTGGAACCCGATAGCTCGGTATTTATTGACCGAGCTATCGGAGCGATGGTGGACGTCGTCGGTACCTGTCGGACTGCGACCGGCCAGCAAAGCCGATTCGCGGGTATCCGTTCGGGTAAACGGGAGGTCGGCGGTCAGCGATCTCTCGTTCATTCGCGTCTGTGTTGTACGCGGATGATAATGTCCCATAGCGGCGAATAGAAACGTCCTCTCCTAACCTCTCCGATCCCATACAGCAGATGGTGCAGGGTTAGGGAGCGCCTCCCGGCTCAATCTCCGCCTTCCATGGATTCACGCGCGTACGCAATGTAATCCGTGTTTACGGGCTCTTCGCCTGCCGAGCGCATTGCGCGCGCGATCTGTCCGCGGTGATAGCTCCCGTGTAGCGCAACGTGCGTCAGGACATCCAGAACGGAGGTTCGGAAGGGGACGCCGCGGCTGTTCCCATACTCGATTTCCCGCTGCAGATCCCCGTGCGTAAGTGTTTGGAGATAGCGCGTGTAGTCGGTCTCGTTCGCCGCGCGCGTGGCGTTCAGTTCAACCAGTGGAAGGTCGGGCCAGATCGGTTGTCCGGCTGAATCCTCGCCGCGCAATCGGAGAAGCCAGATCCTCTCCGCAGCGAGCAGATGCGCGAAGAGTCGCAGTGACTCCGCAGATCTTGCCACGTCGGATCGCTCGAGGAGTTCGAGCACCCGGCGATCGGCCCAAAACATGTGCGTGAAGAGCCTCTCCAAATGGGTGCGGAATGGCTCAGAGTCAGGATGCGAATCAGGCATACCAGCGTGACTGTCAAGATTAGCCGACTGAAAGGATGGATGTCTCGCTCTTGATTATACTTCAGCCCGCGTTCGGGCGCTACGCGGCTCCTACGGGCTCAAGCCCTCCTGAAAAGTCCGAAACGCACCTGAGGCTTAACTCCTGCGATACCCCAGCCGTGGATGAGTTTTCATTCGCAGGAGTCATAGCCGGAGGTCAACTGGCAAGGCTCAATGCTTCCTTCACTGACTCGGAGGACGATCGATGGCGCAGCCCACGGTCCGCGCGACACGCGATCTGCAGTCATTGCTTCTTGGTGATCCCACCACTGCCTCGGAAGTTCTGCACGACGTGCGCGCGGCGGACCTCGCCCACGCGCTCAACAATATCCGCCGGCGCACGCCGGCCGAGGCCTCGCGCGCGCTTCTAGCCCTCCCGTTCGACATTGCGGTCCAGGTACTCGACGAGCCGGAGCTCGAGCAGAGGGTCGAACTCCTGGCCGACCTTGTCCGATCTGACGTGGCGACCCTCGCTACGTTCATCGAGGCGATGTCCGCCGATCAGCCGGCGGACCTGCTCCGCGAGTTTCCTGATGCAGTGCGCACGGGTATACTCGCCGAGCTGACGCCCGGGACGCGGCGATCGCTCGAAATACTCCTGCGGTATCCGCCCACCACGGCTGGCGGCCTCATGACGACCGCGTTCGTCGCCGTCCCCTCAGCGTGGACGGTCGAGCGGACGCTCCAGCACGTCGGCCGCGTGGCCGGCGCGATGGAGACGGTCTACGAGATCTATGTGCTCGACGGTGGCAGCTCGGCTCCCGGCCGCACCCGTGGCCCGCTGAAGCATGTCGTCTCGTTGCGCGAGCTCATCACTTCTGACCGCGACCTGCGGATAGCCGACGTCTGTGACCGCCGCGTACCACTCACCGTCGGCCCGCTGACCGACCAGGAAGAGGTCGCACGACTCATCGCGAAGTACAATCTCCTATCCGTCCCGGTGGTGGACACGGACGGTTCGGTGCTTGGAATCGTTACGGTGGATGATGTGATCGACGCGATCGTCGCCGAGCAGACCGAGGATGTGCAGAGGTTCGGCGGCGTCGACGCACTCGATACGTCGTACACGGAAACCGGCTTCTGGGCCCTGACCTGGAAGCGCTCCGGATGGTTGACGGTGCTTTTCTTCGGTGAGATGCTCACCGCAACGGCGATGGGCTATTTTGAGGACGAGATCGCGCGCGCCGTGGTGCTCGCGCTCTTCGTGCCGCTCATCATCAGCTCGGGCGGCAACTCCGGCTCGCAGGCGACCTCGCTCGTGATCCGCGGGCTCGCCCTCGACCAACTCCAGGGCCGACACTGGTGGCGAGTGGCCCTGCGCGAGCTGGGAAGCGGCCTGACGTTGGGCACCATTCTCGGCGCGGTGGGTGTGGCGCGCATCGTCGGGTGGCACGCAGCTGGGTGGTACGATTACGGACCACACTACCAATTGCTCGCCCTCACCGTGGGTCTGGCACTCGTCGGCGTCGTGGCGTTCGGCTCGTTAGCCGGCTCGATGCTCCCGTTCCTCCTGCGGCGCATCGGCTTCGATCCGGTCACGGCGTCGGCGCCCTTCGTGGCGACGCTCGTCGACGTGACCGGGCTCGTGATCTACTTCAGCGTGGCCCTGCTGATCCTCCGCGGCACCATGCTCT
>DASSKB010000044.1:0-6476 GCA_035690925.1 Longimicrobiaceae bacterium | reverse complement strand
GAGTTCGAGCTTGCAAACGCTAGCATGGTCGTTGTACGGCGGCCGCTGGAGAAGGCCGCACCGGTTCCGAGCAGGTGCAGGATCGGCATTCGCGTTTACTCCCAGTTGCAGGGCAGGTCCGGGTTCGCTGCCAGGCGCGCGAAGTTGCGATTGTAAGCCTGGAGTACATTGGCCTCCACCGTACCCGGGTCCGGTGCACTTATGCTGATGGCATTCGCCTGCTCCACATAGCGAATCGAGTCGGCGGAAGTCTCCGCGAGATTGAGCGCGGAGTCGATATTCGAATAGGCCGACTCGCGAAGCTGAGCATGCTGCGCGTACGCCCGCGAGTAGGCGACGGATGCCTGCATAGCCTGTGCGATCGCGGCGTCGAGGGGATCGGCGGAATCGCCCGCGGAAGCGCGCAGAACCGAGAGATCCGCCTCAGCCTTACGGAGAAGCTCGGTGGCGATGCAGGCGTTGCGCGCGGCAGTCCGACGCGCGGCAGCAATCTCTGCCGGTGGCTCGGTCGAGTCCCGATCGGTGCACGCACCGAGCACGGCAACCATCGCCAGCACCGAAATTATCGCTCTGGATCGTACCATCATTCTTCATTCGATGGAGGAGTAGCGAACAGGATATCCTCTATGAGTTCGCAGAGAAGGTGGATGATGACGATATGCCCCTCCTGAATCCGCTCTGTCGCCACCGCGGGGACGGAAAGAGTATGAGTGCACATACCGCTGAGGACTCCGCCGTCGCCGCCGGTCAGACCGATGGTTACGGCCCCCTTGAGCGTGGCGGCCTCGACCGCGCGTACCACGTTGGCCGAGTTCCCGCTCGTGCTTATCGCGACGAGAAAATCACCCTGTCCCACCATGGCCTGAACCTGCCGTTCGAAGACGCCGTTGAACTCGTAGTCATTGCTCCAGCAGGTGAGCGTGGCGGCATCGAGCATATGATGGGCCGGCAGCCCCGGCCTGTCGCGCTTGTACCGCGCGACAAGCTCCTCCACGAGGTGCATGGCGTCGCAAGCGGAGCCACCGTTGCCGCAGGCGTACAGATGGTGACCGTGCCGGAATCCGTCGGCGAGGGCTGCGGCGACGCGCGATATGTCCGGCGCGAGCGTACGCATGGCGGCCTTGACGCGAGCAGCCTCATCGAGTGCTTTGTTGATAAGTGCGATCCTGTCTGCTTCGGCTATCATGGAGAATCCGGTATGACGTTGTAGTCGCGCAGGACCTGAAGCGTGGGTTCCAGCGGAAGCGCCTCCACTGTTCCGCGGTGTCCATCCACAGTAGTGGCGCGGAAGAGCGAGTTGTAGATAGCCTCCTCGGTAGCCTCTACGGTCGCCTCGAACAGCGGAGAAATCCTGTTGTTGGGCAGCAGCTGCACCGTATGTACCTCGTTCCGCCGCTCCGGAGTACGGCGAACTTCCGGTGCCGTCGAGAAGGCTATAACGTAGTCACCCGAGCCGTTCGTCATAGGCGATCCGGTGCGCGCGAGCCCCAGAATTGCCCGCGCCGCGATCCGCTCCAGGTTCCGCGATCCGAGCGGGGCGTCCGTCGCGACCACTATCATTATCGATCCGTCGGCGTCACCGTTGTCCAACTCGCCGCGAAGGTAATACTGGCCGAGCTCCTGGCCCACAGGTGCTCCCATTATCTGCAGGATACCGCCGAAATTGGTCTGAACGAGCACACCGACAGTGTAGCCACCCAATGAATCGGGGAGGCGGCGGGACGAGGTGCCAATTCCGCCCTTCCACCCGAATGCTACAGTGCCGGTTCCGGCGCCCACCGTACCCTCTTCTACAGGACCCGCCGACGCTGATCTGACAGCGGAAATTACGTGCTCGGCGCTGATCGGGCGGGCGCGGATGTCGTTGAGGTACCCGTCGTTGGTCTCGCCCACAATCGCGTTAACGCTGCGGGAGTCGGGGTTCCTGTCCAGCACGTAGGTCAGCAGCGCGTCGGCCGCGCGCGGCACGCAGAGCGTGCAGGTAAGGACGATGGGGGTTTCGATCTCGCCGAGCTCCCGAACCTGTGTTACCCCCATCAGCTTGCCGAATCCGTTACCAACATGAATCGCGGCGGGTACCTTGTCCTCGTATACATTACCGCCGTGCGGCAGTATCGCCGTAACACCGGTGCGAACGGAATCTCCCTCGATGACGGTTGTCTGGCCTACAAGAACTCCCGGCACGTCAGTTATGGCGTTTATCGGACCCGTAGGCAGAACACCCGGCGTTATGCCGAGCTCGCGCGCTCGTGGCCTGTCGACGGTGTCGGTCTGTGCCTGGGCGGTAGTCGGCATGGCAAGGATGAGTACGAGCAGGAGTATGGGGCGCATGTCGAAGTGCATACCGAATCGAGGGTGGCACCCCGGTTGCGACTGACCGCATTCCGGGAAGATGGATGGAATCAAGAATCAGCCTATGAGGTAACTCCGCGTGAGGGGTCGTGCAAGGGATATTTGGCGGGTGCTGGCGGTTGTTACGGGCACATGCGCGTCCGCTGCGTGCGGCGGGTGGGGAGGGGAGCTCGATACGGCCGTACATGTGCGCCTTCAACTGCCTGTGGACTCGACTGCCACGCTGTACGTCGATTCCGCGCGCAACTTTCTGATCGGCCGGCCGGGTCGGCTCACGCGCGTACGGCCGGGATCGCCGCCTGTTGCACTCTTCTCCGCTGGTTCGGCCGTCCCGGAAATCATAGGGGAGATGGGCGGCGTGCTGTTCGTGAGACAGGGCGATCGCGTGCTTCGAATCGACTACGGTAGCGGCGTTGCCGCTGTCCGGGAGGATGTTGGTGGAAGCGTGTTCGCGCGGGATCCTCGTGGGCGCTGGATCATTCAGGGCGCAGGCTCGGGCGCAGTGTTCGGGCATTCACCCGAGTCGCTCGAGCCGGTCTGGGGATGGGCATCACTGGGCAAACCGACAACCGGTCTCGCGATATCGGCTGAGGGCGCCCGAATCTACCAGGCAGTCCCCGGTGAAGTGATTGTCAGGGATATTCAGACCGGCAGGACACTGGGTCGGCTGGAGATTCCTGCGCCGGTTCACGACCTGGCTATCGGCCCCGCTGGTCGGATTTACGGGATAGCCGGTACTGGTGAACGCGCGACGGTGCTCGCAATAGATATGGCCAATGGCGATCCGCGGGTGCGGTGGCGCAGGAACCTGCGCGAGCTGGACCTGGATGGGAGCGCCACGCTCCGCCTATCGCCCGCGCGGTTCAGGCTCGTGCTTTTCACGCCGGGACAAAAAGGAGGTCTCCGCGTGCTGGATACGGAGACTGGCGAATCCATCGGCACTCTGGGGCCGGGCCCTATCGACGCTCGATTCGCACCCGACGGCGAGCTGTTCCTTCTCTACAGAGAATCGATAAGGGTAGTGGACTGATCGATCAGCATCCGTGCGGGTCAGTGCCCCGCGTCCTTCTCTCGGCCCTTCTGCGACCGCATCAACAGCAGAGCGACAACGAATGGCAGGAGTCCGACGCTGAGGCTGCCGAGCGCCGGAAGGAGCATAATCGGGCGGCTGAAAGACCATACCACCACCGCGATGGCGGGGAGCGTTATCAACAGTGCGGCGAGCACCAACATGCGCATCGCGAATCTCCGTATTCTAACCCGATAATATCCGTCGGAATATCCGTCGGAGGGAGGCTGAATTGTACCCTGAGGGCGTCGGAAATGCAAGGATGGCACGGCGGCTGCAACCCGCCACATTCACTCACGAGTGATCGACTATTCCACAATCCAGCGGAGCAGTAATGGGGACGAATCTGAGCGGGAAGACGGCTGTGGTTACAGGTAGCAGCAAAGGAATCGGATATGCCATCGCGGAGTCGCTCGCCGAGGCAGGCGCCAACGTGCTCGTCTCGGCTCGCAATGCCGAAGAGGTTGCTCGCGCGGCCCGGGCTCTCAATGCCAGGGGTAGTGGCCACGTTGTCGGAGTCGTTTGCGACGTACGTGAGCACGACGATGTCCGCATGCTCATAAGCCGGGCGGTGGAGGAGTTCGGCAAGCTCGACATCCTGGTGAACAACGCCGGAGTTGGCGGGTTCGCCCCGGTTGCGGAGATGTCGCCCGAGCTCTGGGAGCAGGTGATCGACACCAATCTTACTGGTCTCTTCTACGCCTGCCATGAGGCGATCCCGCATCTCAGGAGCGCTGGCGGCGGCTGGATTATCAACATCGGTTCACTCGCCGGAAAGAATGCGTTTCCAGGTGCCGCTGCCTATAACGCCTCCAAATTCGGTCTCATAGGCTTCTCAGAGGCCCTGATGCAGGAGGTCCGCTACGATGGCATCAGGGTCAACTACATCATGCCGGGCAGCGTCAATACCTACTTCAACCAAAAAGAGCCGGACCCGGAAAACGAGTGGAAGCTCCAACCGTCCGACCTCGCTGAGCTGGTTATGGACCTGCTGGCCTTCAAATCGCACGCACTGCCCTCGCGCATCGAGGTGCGGCCGAGCATGCCGCCGCGGAAGTGACAGGGTGACAGGGTGACAGGGTGACAAGGTGACAAGGTGACAGCTGGGCCGAAGGCTGTGGTTTGGGATCTGGATGGGACGCTCTCTGACGATCGGGCGCGTGCCCATTTCGTGGAGGTGGAGGAGGGGCGCAAGCGGGACTGGGATTCCTACTTCGACGCGATAGACGAGGACGCACCGATTGCCGCGTCCATGGAGCTGCTGCATGCGCTGCGCGGGCATGGGGTGAGGATCATCTATCTTACCGGGCGTCCCGAGTATACCAGGCCGAAGACGGAGCGCTGGCTGAAGGCGAATGGACTGGATGACTGCGACGACCTTCTCATGCGGCCTGCCGGCGACAGGCGGCACGCGGGTGAGTTCAAAGTCGAAGTTATACAGGCGCTGCGCGAGCGGTACGAGCTTGTCTGCGCCTTCGAGGATCGGATGGATGTCGCGGAACGCCTCCGTACAAGTGGGCTTCCGGTGTTCCTTTACGGTGCGGGCATGGAGGCGGCCGCGGAGGCTCATTTGCATTCCCCGTCTACCCGCACCAATATTGCGGATTCTCGGCGCGACCAGCCGATCGACTGATACTGGATTCAAAAATAGATAATGAGCAACCATTCGAGCTTCCGCACAGAGAGAGACTCGCTCGGCGAGATGCGCGTCCCGACGGATGCGCTTTACGGCGCTCAGACTCAGCGAGCCGTAGAGAATTTCCCGATCAGCAATCTGCGGTTTCCGCGCCGCTTCATCGCCGCGCTCGGCATAATCAAGAAGGCCGCGGCCCAGACTAACCTGGAGATGAACCAGCTGGACCGCGAGCGGGCCGTGGCCATTATCCGGGCGGCTGACGAGGTTATCGAGGGGATGTGGGACGACCAGTTCGTGCTCGACATCTTCCAGACCGGAAGCGGCACGTCGAGCAACATGAACGCGAACGAAGTAATCGCCCGTCGAGCCGGACAGATACTCGGTAAGGACGGCCCCGCGGTGCACCCGAACGATCACGTGAACATGGGGCAGAGCTCCAACGACGTGATCCCGACCGCTATGCACGTCGCTGCCCGGGTCGCTATTCACCAGGACCTTATCCCGTCGCTGGAGCGCCTGCGTGAGTCGCTGCAGGTGAAGGCGGCGGAGTTCGACGATGTTGTTAAGAGCGGTCGCACCCATCTCATGGACGCAACGCCGGTGCGGCTTGGGCAGGAGTTCGGCGGATACGCGGCTCAGCTGGAGAACAGCGTCCGCCGCCTTCGCTCGGCCTCCGATGAACTGGCTGAGCTGGCATTGGGCGGAACGGCGGTGGGTACGGGCACGAACCGTCTCCCGGATTTTCCCGCTAACACGATCAGGCGGATCGGGGAGGCCACGCGGCTCGAGTTCAGCGAAGCCGAGAACCATTTCGAGGCGCAGGGCGGCAAGGACGCATATGTGTTCGCGTCGGGTGCGCTGAACAGTCTGGCCGTTGCGCTGCTCAAGATCGCCAACGACATCCGCTGGCTCGCGAGCGGTCCGACCTCGGGGCTTTCGGAGATCAACCTGCCCGCGATTCAGCCGGGGTCATCCATTATGCCGGGGAAGGTGAACCCCGTCATGTCCGAGGCAATGATGATGATATGCGCGCAGGTGATGGGGAATCATGTTGCGGTGACCATAGGCGGGCAGCATGGAAACTTCGAGCTGAACGTTATGATGCCGGTTATGGCCCACAACTTTCTGGAGTCGGTGGCCATACTGTCGGCCGGTTGCGACGCGTTCCGAACGAATGCGGTAGCCGGGATAACAGCCAACCGGGAGCGGTGCCGCGAGCTACTCGAGAAGAACCCCTCCATCGCGACGGCACTGAACGCGCACATCGGCTACGATGAGGCCTCTGCTGTAGCGAAAGAAGCGGCTAGCAAGAAAGAGTCGGTACGGGAAGTCGTCAAGCGCCGCGGCCTCCTATCCGACGAGCAGCTCGATGAAGTGCTCAACGTTCGCGAGATGACCGAACCGGGGATCCCGGGACTC
>DASSKB010000043.1:0-9017 GCA_035690925.1 Longimicrobiaceae bacterium | reverse complement strand
CCTCGTGGAGGTGCTGGACTGGGCGGCCGAAGCGCTGAACCGCGTCGATCGCGCGGCGTTCTTCACCCGGTTCAGTGAGGAGCACGCGGTCCAGTATTTCTACGAGCCATTCCTGGAAGCCTTCGACCCACAACTCCGCCGCCAGCTGGGCGTCTGGTACACTCCGCCCGAGGTCGTTCAGTACATGGTCGCCAAGGTCGACCACGTGCTCCGCACGGAGCTGGAGATTCCGGACGGCCTGGCCGATGAACGTGTGGTTGTACTCGATCCGTGTTGCGGCACGGGCGCATACCTGGTCGAGGTCCTGAACCGCATCGGGAGGACGCTCCGGGAGCGCGGAGACGATGCTCTCGTCGCTTCGGATGTGAAGCGCGCGGCGCGCAAGCGGGTTTTCGGCTTCGAGATCATGCCTGCGCCCTTCGTCGTCGCCCATCTCCAGCTCGGGCTGGTGATGCAGCAGATGGATGCGCCGTTTGGAGACGAGGAGCGCGCGGGCGTATACCTCACCAACGCTCTCACCGGCTGGGTGCCGGCCGAGGAGCCGAAGGACCAGATCCCGATCGCGCTGCCCGAGCTGGCGACGGAGCGCGAGCAGGCGGAACACGTCAAACAGGACGCGCCGATCCTGGTGATCCTGGGGAATCCCCCGTACAGCGGTTATGCGGGAATGGCGATAGGTGAGGAGCGTGACCTTTCGGATGCATACCGCACGACCAAGAAGGCGCCGAAGCCGCAGGGTCAGGGGCTGAACGACCTCTATGTTCGATTCTTCCGGATGGCGGAGCGGAAGATCGTGGAGATGAAACCGCACAAGGGAGTGATCTGCTTCATCTCCAACTATTCGTGGCTGGATGGGCTATCGTTCACGGGGATGCGGGAGCGGTACATCGAGAAGTTCGATCGGATCGATGTCGATTCGCTGAACGGAGACAAGTATCGCACCGGCAAAGTGACGCCAGAAGGAGAGCCCGACCCGAGTATCTTCTCGACGGAGTACAACCGCGAGGGAATTCAGGTAGGCACGGCGATCGTCACGCTGGTCCGGAAGGAGGAGCACGAGGAGACGGATACCGTGCGCTATCGGGATCTTTGGGGGAAGGGCAAGCTCGCGGAGCTGGAGCGGGATGCGGAGGGGGTAGGGGCGGTGGGGTATGCGAAGATCACGCCGGCGGCGGGGATAGGGTATCCGCTGATGCCGAGGGCTACGGCGGAGGGGTATTTGGAGTGGCCGAAGCTCACTGACTTATTCCCTGTGGCATTTCCTGGCGTGAAGACGAGTCGGGATGAGTTCTTGGTGGATATTGATCGTGAGCAATTGGAGCATCGGATTTCATCCTATCTTGATCCGGAGCTGACTAACGACGAAATAGCCCGTGACTACCCGTCTGCACTGGTGATAAGTGGACCATTTCATGGACCGCGGATTCGTCGACGCTTATTGGCTAGAACCGAATCAGAATCAAAATTCATTAGGTTCTCGTATCGGCCATTCGACGTCCGCTGGCTCTATTGGGATGCGGATAGCAGACTACTCGACCGCCCTAGGATTGAGTATGTCAGAAATGTGAATCAAACCAATCTGCAGATAATTTCGCAGCAACGCCCCCGTCGTGAGTGGTCAACGGCGCAGGTAATTAGTACTGTCGGATGTATTGATTTGATGGACCGTAGCGCGAGCTGTATTCCGCTCGTATGTCAGTTACCTGAGAAGGCTGGAGACCTATTCAGTGAACCGCGTCACCATGACTTCGTCCAGCGCGGTGAGGCTCGAAACTACAATCTTTCCGCACCGGCCAGAGTTTATCTGACAAAGATCGGCTCTGTTCAAGCAGATGCGCCGCATTTTTTCCATGATGCAATTGGAATAATGCACGCCCCGGCATATCGCGAAGAGAACGCCGGCGCCCTCCGCCAGGACTGGCCACGCATCCCCCTCCCCTCCACTCGCGAACAACTCGTCCGATCCGCGGACCTCGGCCGACAACTCGCAGCTCTCCTGAATCCCGAAACGCCCGTCCCGGGCGTCACAACGGGCGACATTAGACCTGAGCTCCGCGTGATCGGATCAATCCGGAAGGCCGACGGTGGCCAGCTGAACCCTGATGCTGGCGACCTCGCCGTCACCGCGGGCTGGGGATACGCGGGCGCCCGGGGAGTCACGATGCCAGGGCGGGGGAAGTCGAAGGAGCGACCGTACACGGACGACGAGCGCGCGGCGATCGAGTCGGGCGCGGAACGCCTTGGGCTATCGGCAGACGACAGTCTGGCCCTGCTCGGCGACACCACCTACGACATCTATCTCAATGAGGGTGCCTACTGGAGCTGCGTCCCGTCGCGTGTTTGGGAGTACACGCTCGGTGGATATCAGGTGATCAAGAAATGGCTCAGCTATCGGGAGCAGCCGCTGCTCGGGCGAGCGCTGAAGCCTGATGAGGTGCGCGAGGTTACAAACATCGCGCGGAGAATTGCAGCGACTCTCCTGATGGAGAAAGAACTCGATGGCAACTATAAATCCGTGAAGGCGGAAGCTTGCGGGCGAGATCGCGAAGGTCTTGGCAGGTTATGAATAGCGGAATCTCAGGGACGCTGACTTCGAGTCAAGCGCTCACTCGAATTCGACCGTTGAGTTTGCCATCCCCTCATACGGCGCAAGCGATGTCAGGAATTGACAATTGCTGTTATTCCAGTATTATAGAGTGAGGCTGGTGAACCCTGACCGTGGAGGTGCCACATGAACGTGAGTCTGACAACAGAGCTTGAGTCTTTCGTGACCACAAAGGTGGGTAGCGGCTTGTACGGGTCCCAGAGCGAGGTCATTCGGGACGGTCTGCGGTTGCTGATGGAGCGCGACCGGATGATGGAGGCGCGTCTCCAGGATCTCCGGACCGAGGTGGCGGAGGGGCTCGAGCAGGCCCGCCGAGGCGAGTTCATCCCGGGGGAGGAGGTCCGGGAGCGGATTCGACGGAAAAGCCAAGAACGACGTAAGTGAGTGCATACCACCTCACCCCCAAAGCCTCCGAGGGCATAGAAAGCATTTGGGATTACATCGCTGAAGACAGCGACATCCACCGGGCTGACAAGGTGGTGGATGACATCTTCAAGGCGATCGAGAACCTTGCCCAAATGCCGGGCATGGGTCACGTCCGGGAGGATCTTGCGGACGAGACACTCCTTGCGTGGCCGGTGCACTCATACCTCGTCGTGTACCGTGATGTTGTGACGGACCTTCCATTTAAGCGAGCCAATAGATCAATCGTGATCATCAAAGATCTGCCTGTGCTGCAGTGCGAGAACTGCGCAGAGTACTTCCTTGAAGATCCTTCGATGGCAGCCGTAGAGGCCATACTCAACGGAATCAATGAAACGGCAGAGCTGGAAATCGTCAGATACGCAGCATGAGCTAGCCACCGGAGCTGGCGCAGAGATGGAACGCCCCCGTCTGTGATCCCTACCGCATTAAGACACTATGATAATCGAACCCCACTACGCGAGCTGCCCGTATTGTGGAGAGGACGTAGAACTCCAACTGGACGAGACCGGGGGCGACATCCAGTCTTACGTGGAGGACTGCCCCGTCTGTTGTCAGGCATGGGAGGTAAATGCCGCCCGTGACAGCGTCGGCGAGTGGTCGATCGTGCTCCGCACTGGCGACGAGTAGGATGACCCCAGACCAAATCACCCGCCCCCGTCTCGCGAATCAGCTGATCACTCCGTCGGAAAATCGCACACCATTGTCAGTTGCGCAGCACATGGGCGCCATGCAGGCGCAAGACTACTACGGAACGCTCTGGGCGCTGGGCCTCCGAACGGGTAAGACCGAACGCGAGGTGATAAAGGCCTTCGAGGACGCGGAGATCGTGCGCACCTGGCCTCAACGCGGGACGTTGCACGTCGTCCCGGCGGTCGACGCCAAATGGCTTGTCAGCCTGTCAGAGGAACGGCTGATCAAAGGCGCCGCGAGTCGCCGGGAGGCGCTCGGCCTCACGGATGAGATTCTCGGCAAAGCGCGCGACACTCTCGTGGGCGCACTTCAGGGACGAAAGCTCCTATCCCGACCTCGGATCATGGAGGTCCTGGAGGATGCCGGCATCTCTACGAAATCCGGCCGCGGGTACCACATCCTCTGGTATCTGTCGCAGACTGGCGTGACCGTGGTCGGTCCGATGGAGGGGAAACAGCAGACGTTCGCGTTGCTGGACGATTGGGTGCCGAACGCCAGGACTCTGTCGCGCGAGGAGGGGATAGCCGAGCTCGCCAGGCGCTATTTCACGAGCCACGGGCCGGCGACCGTCAAAGATTTCGGCTGGTGGACCGGCCTCACGGCGGCAGATGCAAAAGTCGGGTTGGCGGCGAACAGGTCGGCTTTGATCAGTGCAAAGGTTGACCGTCATGAATACTGGTTCGCCGGTGACACGCCGACAGGAGAGGATCAGAAGGGCGATTTCCTGCTGCCGGGCTTCGACGAATACATGCTCGGTTACAAGAACCGCGATGCAGCGCTGCGACCGGAGCAGGCGGAGAACATCTGCCCTGGCAAGAACGGGATGTTCCTCTCGACCATCATTCTCGGAGGTCAGGTAGTTGGCACGTGGAAGCGAACGGTTCGGAAGGGTCGCGTTGAGATAGCACTGAGCCCGTTCAAGCGGCTGTCGAGGGAAGATAAGGCCAGGTTAGAGGAACCGGCTAACGCGTACGGACGGTTCCTCGACCTTCCGGCGGTCATCACCACTTGACAGAGCTATCGTCCGTGCGCATGAATAAAGCCACAACATGCGCGCAACTTTCGGAGGTATCGGGTGGCTAAGCAGATCTTACACCGTATCAGCAATTTCCTTATGAGCCTCCACCGTGGAAAGGATGGCAAGTTGGAGTTGTCCCCCACGGTCCGCCGCCTGATTGGAGTTGGTTCAGGCGCGGTCGATCTGGAGGATTACCATGACCATCTTCTAGTGAAGTACGGGACTTGAAGCTGCTTCTATACCGCTCCCCATCCTATCAGCGGGCGAGATACTAGCGAGAATCTGATCGGCTCTTAACGCGCGTAGAACTCCACGATCGCGGACTCCTCCACGAGAAAAGGTACATCCGCACGCTGCGGCGTAGCGGTGACTACGCCTGAGAACGCGTCGTCCGGGTCGAGCGTCAGGAAGCCAGGCAGCCGAATCTCCGGCCCCTTCGCGACTGCGACCTCCACATCGGGGATGCGGCGGCCGCGCTCCGAGATCTGCACCCTATCACCCGCCCCTATCAGGAAACCCGCGCGATTCACGCGCGTTCCATTCACCCTCACATGACCATGTGAGACGAGCTGGCGCGCCGCCGGGATGGTCGGTGCGAAGCCAAGGCGGAAGACGACGCTGTCGAGCCTCCGTTCCAGTCGCGCGAGAAAGTTCTGCCCCGTAGGTCCCGGCTCGCGCGTCGCGTGCTCGAATGCGCGGCGCATCTGGCCCTCGGAGATTCCGTAGTGGAGCCGCACCTTCTGCTTCTCGGCCAGGTGCAGCCCGAACTCGCTGATGCGCGCGCGCCTGCCCGCGCCGTGTGCGCCGGGCGGATATGTCTTCCATCTGACCTCCTTGCGGGTGAGGCCGGGGAGGGGGGTGCCGAGGCGACGAAGGACCCTGAGTCTGGGCTGCTGCATCTGGTGCTCTCCTGCGTGGTGTAAGGCTCGCGATGCGGCTCAGTCGGCCACGAGAGCGAGAAAATCGTCGTGTGTCATCTCACCGAAGAATTCCGTGAGATCCAGTTTTGCGAGGGCCTTTGCGATTCCGTCTCGCTCATATTGAATGTCGCATAGCGCCTTCTCGAGTTCGGCGATGTCCCTGCGGTACATGAAATCGCCGTAGATCTTCATCCCCCGAATCCAGCCGCGCTCCACCTGAATTCGCAGATCGACCTCGCCGATGGGGAAGCGGTAGGAGCGCTGCATATTGAAAGCTGGTGACTCACCGTAGTTCCAGTTCCAGCTCCCATACTTCCGCTCGACCAGTTTCTCGATCGCATCGTGGTCGGCGGGCGATAGCCTGTGCATGGCGGAGTCGTCCAGCTCACCGAAGATCCTCTCGATGATCAGGGTGCGTAGCTCGTCCACAGTGAGTGGCGCGTTCAGGAATTCGGAGATGTTCGCGACCCGACTCCTGATCGACTTGTGACCCTTGGACTCGATCTTCCCCGGCTTGACTGTTAGCGCGGCGGTCACCGCATCCAGGTCGGTGTCGAGCAGCAGCGTGCCATGGCTGAACATGCGGTTACGGGAGACGAACTGCGCGTTCCCGGAGATCTTGCGGCCATCGGCCAGTATATCGTTGCGCCCGTTCAGCTCCGCTGGTACACCCAGATCGCGGAGGACCTCGACGACCGGGCGGGTAAACTCGGCGTAGCGATTGAATCGCTCGGGTGTGTAGGGGGTGATGAAGCTGAAGTTCAGATTACCAAGATCATGGTAAACCGCACCACCTCCAGAGATGCGGCGGACGACCCGAATCGATTGCTCCCTGACCGTATCCGAGTTCACCTCTTCGATCGTGTTCTGATTGCGACCGATGATAATGGAGGGCTGGTTGACGTAGAAGAGCAGAAAGCTGTCAACGCCATCCACCGTGCGTAGGACGTGCTCCTCGAGCGCCAGATTTACATGCGCGTCGGTGATCCCGCCGTTGTCGATGAATTTCATTTATTTACCCTGCTGAATACGAGGCTTCCGTTGGTGCCGCCGAACCCGAAACTGTTGGAGAGGACGGTGTCGATGGTGACCTCGCGGGTTTCGCGGACGATGGGGAAGTCGGCGGCGCGCGGGTCGAGCTCCTCGATATTGGCGGAACCCGCCAGAAACCCGTCGCGCATCATGAGGAGGCAGTAGATGGCCTCGTGAACGCTCGCCGCGCCCAGCGAGTGGCCCGATAGCGCCTTGGTCGATGAGAGCGGTGGACAGCTGTCGCCGAACACCTCGCGTAATGCCTCCAGCTCCACCACGTCACCCGCCGGAGTTGACGTTCCGTGGGTGTTGATGTAGTCGATGGGTCGATCGAGCCCGGAGTTCGCCATCTCCATGCAACGCACAGCGCCCTCACCCGAAGGCGCAACCATATCTGCACCATCAGAGGTCACTCCGTATCCGACGAGCTCGCCGTAGATTCGCGCGCCGCGCGCGCGGGCGTGTTCGTATTCCTCAAGCACCAGCATCCCGCCGCCGCCGGCGATTACGAATCCGTCGCGCGCGGCGTCGTACGGCCGCGACGCGGTTTCGGGTGATTCGTTGCGCGTCGAGAGCGCGCCCATCGCGTCGAACTGCGCCGTCATCCCCCAGTGCACCTCCTCCCCACCACCCGCGAACATCACGTCCATCGCGCCGTGGCGGATCTGGTCGGCCGCCGCCCCGATGCAATGCGCCGAGGTCGCGCACGCTGCCGAGATCGCGTAGCTGAGGCCGCGGATACCGAATGATGTGGCCAGCGCCGCCGAGACGGTGGACGACATCGTCCGCGGCACCATATAGGGACCGACCCGCCGCACTCCGCGCTCCCGGAGCAGGTCGCCAACCGCTATTTGCCACTGCGGCGAGCCGCCGCCGGACCCGGCTATCACGCCGGAGCGAACGCTGGTGACCGCCGTCGCTTCGAGCCCCGCGTCCGCGATCGCTTCTCTCATAGCCACATAACTATACGCGGCCGCGTCGCCCATGAAACGCTTGAGCTTCCGATCGATCTCAGCGTCCAGATCGATGTGCGGGATGCCCGCCATCTGGCTGCGCAGCCCGATCTCGGTGGCTTCAGGGCTATGGCTTATCCCCGATCGGCCGTCGCGGAGCGAGCTGGACACGCTGTCCAGGTCGTTTCCGAGGCACGATACTATCCCCATCCCCGTGACCACCACTCGCTTCATCAGAAACCTTCGGTGGACTGGAAGAGGCCGACGCGAAGGTCGCGTGCGGTGTAGATCTCCCTATCGTCCACGAAGGTGTGACCGTCCGCTATCACCAGGGCGAGCTTGCCGCGCATTACGCGCCGTATGTCGATCCTGTAGCTCACCACCTTTGCGTCCGGCAGCACCTGACCGGTGAAGCGAACCTCGCCCACACCGAGCGCGCGACCGCGACCCGGCTCGCCCAGCCAGGGTAGGTAGAAGCCCGCAAGCTGCCACATGGCATCGAGCCCGAGACAGCCCGGCATGACGGGGTCGCCCTCGAAATGGCAGTCGAAGAACCAGAGGTCGGGCCGGATATCCAGCTCCGCGCGCACGATTCCCTTGCCGAAGGCACCGCCCTCGCTGGAGATCTCGGTGATGCGGTCGAACATGAGCATCGGGGGCATCGGGAGCTTCGCGTTGCCGGGTCCGAACACATCTCCGCGGGCGCAGGCCAGAACCTGGTCTTCGTCGAGTGACGAGGGCTGCGTGAGACAATCGCAGGTTCCCCCGTACAGAGTTTCCGTGAGCATGTTCTACTCCTTCGTTGCAGCATTGAGCCGTGTGGGCTTTCCGGAGATATCAGGCCGCCTGGATGGCCTCAGCGATCGCAGTCGAGCGCGATCCCTCTGTCAGCGCACCCTGTCGCTCGTGGCGGCCGAAGCGGTGCACGGTGCGGTGCGCTTCGAGCGGCGGAGCTAGAGTCGCGAAGAACTGGGTGATCAGGTGCGCCCCCCGTGATGCGGACGCCCGGACTCGGGTAGCCTCGCCCTGCCGCATAGTTCCAATGACGATCTCGCCCACTTCCATCTGGAGCCGCATATAACCGTCGCCGACCTCGGCGATGTTCGCCGCGTAGGGGGAACCAGCGAGCACAAAGAATACGCGTGCCCGATCGATCACTTCGGATGGAGAAAGCATCGTTTGTGTTTCGTGGATCGTCATTTGTTCACCGCTCCGGTTGTTGAAGATTTCCGTTGCTTGACCACGTCGAGTGCTTATTCGCACTACATCATACAGTATCCCGAGGCCCGTATCTGTGACATGAATCACAGTGCGGCCCGTTGGCTTCTCATTATCCTCCAATCGTGAATGGGAGAGTAGTTGGTCGACCTTCA
>DASSKB010000042.1:0-22524 GCA_035690925.1 Longimicrobiaceae bacterium | reverse complement strand
CAAGAACAATCGTCATCATGAGGCAGCTCGCGAACTCCTGACCTTCGAATCGTCCGAAAGTCCAGAGAACATAGGCGCTGATCAGCAGTGCTACTGCATACCCGACGGTGGTGTACCGCAGGAAAACCCGCCACGGCGGTGTACCTTCCGGCACCGCATGGGCGCCCTTGAAGTCCACGGCGTAGACGAACGCATGCATCATCACCAAAGAGGCAATCGTCAGGGCGAGCGCATGCCACTGGCTCATCTTATAGGCGATGAGGATCATTTCCTCGGTAGGCGCCACGTTGAAGGCGAGGAAGACCGCCCCTGCCGCCATGAGGAAAATCTCGGTACCGTACCCGCCCTGCGATTGCCGCTTTTTATCAGTGTTATCGGGCTTCCGCCCGGTCTGCTTGTCATCACTCCCGTGTAGCTGGCTCGCCGCGAGCGACGCTCCGAAGCTCGCCGGGATCGCCTGAATTGAAACCATGCCGACGATCTCATTCAGGCCCATGGTGAGCCGGAGGACGTCAAAAAGGAGCAGGACGACGGCGGAAGCTATGAACCCGACGCCGTACGCAACGAACGCATCGACGACATCATCGGTCCAGGTCTGGGTTTCCTTGAATCCCGAAAAATGGGATAGGCCGACGAGCATCGGAATCATCACGACCATGAAGAGGGCCAGCCTGAATGGATTCATCAGGTAGCCTAGCCGCCACATCTCCATCGTCATGAGTAAGGGGAGCGCGAAAAATATCGCCCCGCCGAATGCACGAGCGAGGCCGACGAGAAAATCTCGCGGCGACACCCCCGGCTGCGTTGCCGTCAGGTCACCCACCGGCTCCCTCTATGGCAAGCCGGACCTTCCGGGCAAGCTCGTCGCGCGAGAAGGGTTTCTGTATGAAGGGAGCCTCGAACTCGGCCGTGGTGCCGGCGTCGTGAGCATGCCCTGACATCAGGCAGATCGGGGTCGACGGATGGGATTCCCTTAGCCTGGTCGCGAGCTCGAAACCGGTCATCTGCGGCATCATAACATCCGAGAGAACAAGGTCTACTGCATCAGGATCGCTCTCATAGGTTTTCAGTGCGTCTTTGCCATTGGTCGCCTCGACGATCTTGTAGCCCAATCGCTGCAGGTGGCGCTTGGTGACCATGCGCACCGCATTCTCGTCGTCGACCAGGAGGATGGTTTCGGTACCATGCGGCACACTGGTAGCAGGGCGTCCCACGGGGGCAGCCTCAACCGAAGAGTCGGACCGGGGAAGATGAACGCGGAACACACTCCCATCGCCTTCCGAGCTTCGAAAGCCGATCACACCGCCAGTCTGAGTCACGATGCCATATACGGTTGCAAGGCCCAATCCGCTCCCTTTCCCCATTTCTTTGGTCGTGAAGAACGGTTCGAAGATGTACGGCCTGATGTCATCTGCCACACCTACTCCGGTATCTTCCACCTCGATAGCCACGTATTTGCCCGGTGCGATAGGGACGCCGGCAAACTCATCGCCGTTCGGAACGTCGACGTTCCAGGCACGGATGCGTAGTAACCCTCCATCCGGCATGGCATCCCGAGCGTTCAGTGCGAGATTCATGAGCACCTGCTCCAGCTGGGTGGAATCGGCACGGACCGAGCCGAGATCGGCGGCGAGTTCAGTGACCACCTCGACATCTACCCCTATAACTCGCCCCAGCATAGAACCGAAATTGGAGATTATCTGCGTCAGGTTCAGCACCCGCCGTTCCAGCACCTGACCTCGGCTGAACGCTACGAGCTGTCTGGTCAGCGACTTCGCGCGGTCACTGGCCTCCAGGATCGAAGAATAATCGGCGGCTCGCGGATCGTCGTTACCGGTATCCGCCAGCAGGATCTCCGCGTTACCACGTATAGTCATGAGAACATTGTTGAAGTCATGGGCTACACCTCCGGCGAAGCGGCCGATGGCCTCCATCTTCTGTGCCTCACGCAATTGCTCCTCCGCATTCTGGAGCGCTGCCTCCGCCGCCTTCCGCTCACGAATGTCCCTGAGCAGGCCGATGGTACCGACCACCGCCCCGTCGACGTCGCGATAAGGCGAGCCGCTCACCTCGAACCAGGCGGTAGATCCATCTTTGAGCACGTGCTCCGCCTCGTAGGTGCTGGATCGGCCTGCGAGCCTATCGGGCATGTGCTTGCTCTCTGCGGCGGGATCGCGAAGTAGAAGCGTAGGCACGTGCTGGCCCAGCAGTTCATCCTTCCCGTATCCCGTGAGCTCGGTCATGCGGGCGTTGGCGAAGAGGATTTTCAGGTCGGTGTCGGTGATCACCAGACCCTGCGCTATACTTTCCGCAAGGCAGGCGAAGCGACTATCCATCTCGAGAATCCGCGAGCTCTCGCGCTCTATCGTGGTATCCCGATCCATAATTTCGCCAGGTGGCGTAGGCGTTCCTATCATCCAGGTAAGACAGGGTTCGTGAAGCTGTGCGAAGGGGTGTTGAGGATCCTGGAAGATACATCGTTCAGACGGGGATATCCAGAGGGCGATGGCCAGCGGGAACTTGTCATCGAGGCGTTTCCGCCGCACCTTACCCTAACCAATCGATTTCCCTCCGCACCCGCTACGAACTATGCCCCGACTGAACCGAGTAGCTACATTACTGCTCCAGCTCGCCCTCGCGCTCGCCCTGGCCGGCAACGTGGGCGTAGGCGACCTCCGCGCCCAGGCCCTCGCGGAGGCGCCGGGCTCTGTAAGGCACTCGGCCGCCATCGAAGCCGGTCGCGGGATCATTGAGCAGGTTATGGAGGAAAATTCCATCCCGGGGATGTCGGTTGCTGTCGGGGTAGACGGAGCCATCGTCTGGTCGGAAGGGTTCGGCTACGCCGATCTGGAGCACCGCACGCCCGCGACCACGCTCACGAGATTTCGCATCGGCAGCGTATCCAAGCCGGTGACTTCGGCGGCCATCGGTAAGCTCTACGAGGAGGGGGATCTGGATCTGGATGCACCGGTCCAGCAGTACGTGCCTGGCTTTCCGGAGAAGCGGTGGCCGGTGACTACCAGGCAGCTGGGTGGGCACCTGGCGGGGATCAGGCACTATCGCGGCGACGAGATGCTGAACAGCCATCGCTACGAGACGGTCGAGGAGGGCCTTACGATATTCGCCGCCGACTCGCTTCTGCACGAGCCAGGTTCGGCATACGAATATTCGAGCTACGGCTGGAACCTCATAAGCGCGGTCGTGGAAGGCGCATCGGGCGATGAGTTTCTGCCCTACATGCGCCGCGAGGTCTTCCTCCCTCTCGGCCTTCGTTCAATCGTGGCTGAGCACACCGATAGCATCATCGCACACCGCGCGTCGTTCTACGAGCTGTCGGATGATGGTGAGGTGCTGAATGCGCCGTATGTCGATAACAGCTACAAATGGGCTGGTGGCGGATTCATCTCCAACACCGAGGACCTCGTGCGATTCGCGTACGGAATGCTGGATGGCACCCTGCTCGAACCCGCGACAGTTCACCTCCTTTTCACCTCGCAACGCACCACAGCGGGAGAATTGACCAACTACGGTATCGGCTGGAGGTCGGGCGTCGACGAGGCGGGGAGGAGATGGGTGGGCCACACGGGCGGCTCCGTCGGCGGCCGGGCGGTTCTCGTGATCTACCCGGATCAGGAAATCGTGGTGGCCGCACTGGCGAATCTGGGATCGGCACCTATGAGTCCGGAGCTGGCGGCGGAGGTTGCGGAGGGATTTGTAAAGTGACAAGTGGGGGGTCATCGGTCATCGGTCATCGGTCCGCGAAAGTCGATTTGCGGCGTGTAGGGGCACCCCTCGTGGGTGCCCAGGCATGGGCAGGCACGAGGCCTGCCCCTACAGCACATACCGGAGGCAACAAACCGTGACCGATGACCCCTTCCCCCCTCACCGAAGCGAAGCAATAACCCTCTGAACCAACCCATCCACCGCCCCGCGGTCGATCCAGCGGGCGACTATCACGAGGTCGTTTTCCGGGTCCACGTAGACCGCGTTCGTGCCGGCGCCGAGGTGCATGAAGGCAGATTCGGGGGCGCTCGGGAGGAGCTCGCCATCCGTGTTGAGGAACCAGTTCATGAAGCCGTAAGTCGGCTCCACGGGGGTTGGCGTTAGCGCCATCTGCACCCACTCCTCGGAGAAGATCCGCTCGCCGTCCCACACGCCGCGGCGAAGGGTGAGGTAGCCGAAGCGTGCTTGATCGCGTGCGCTTATGAACATCCCCCCGCCCCAGTGGCCACCGCCGCTGACAGCCTGCATGGGAACGCCGTCTATCAACACCCACGAGTTCTCATAACCGAGCCAGCGCCATGTTGGTGATGCGCCGATCGGGTCCATCACGTACTCCCTGAGCACCTGCGGGAGCGGCCGTCGCCAGACGTTCATCGCGGCCAGCGCGAGGACGTTCACGCGCACGTCGTTGTACTTGTAGACAGTGCCGGGTTCGTTGCGCGGGCGATCCATCCACTCGGACGATTCGCCGCGCGGGCGGTCCGCCCAATCGGGTTTGCCCCAGAGCGTCCCCTCCCAATCGCTGGTCTGCCGCAGGAGGTGGTTCCAGGTGATCTTCCGGTTGTGCTCCGTCTCGAACGGCAGGAGAATCTTGGACGCTCCGAGTCTTTCCGCTGCGGCTCGCTCTGTCCCGAAGTGGGTTCCGATCTCTATTACCGGCGCCATATAGGGTGCGACGAGGTCATCGATGTCGCGAATCAAACCCCTATCGTATGCGAGGGCGACAGTGGTGGAGAGAAAGCTCTTGGTGACGCTGAACGTCATGTCGACGCGGTGCGGGTCGCCCCATTCCGCCACAATATAGCCGTCCTTGACGATAATTCCCGTCTGCGGCCCGCGGGTCTTGAACGGCCCTATCCCCTCATCGAACGGCTCACGTCCCCAAGACAGGTAGTGGCCGACCTCGAGATCCCGCGGCGCATCGATCTCGTTCGCCTGGGCGAACGCCACCGCCTCCGCCACGAGCCCCGGATCCATCCCGACCTCGGCGGGAGTCCGATGCTCCCAAGCGTCACCCGCCTCCGGGAAATAAACCTCCTGCCCCACTGCGGGAGTGGCCACAAGCACCGCAACCACCCACCAAACTCGCAGACTACTCATCGCCCACTCCCCCGCTCGTAGTTTCCGCACTCCCGCACTTTCGCACTCTCGCACTCCCGCACTCTCGCACTCTCGCACTCCCGCACTTTCGCACTCCCGCACCTCGCACTCGCTGTTCATTTCTCCATCTGCAGCTGCGAGATATCCGCGCTCCATCTGTCATCGCCCAGCAGATGTTCGACGAAGTACTCAGCGCGCAGCCAGAACCAGTAGTCGCTCATGTTGCCGTAGCCGTGGCGCTGGCCGGGGAATACGAAATAGTCGAAGCGCTTGTTGGCCTTGATCAGCGCGTCCGCCATGCGCAGGGTGTTGGCCGGGTGGACGTTGTTATCCTCATCGCCCGTGGTGAGGAGCAGGTGGCCCTTGAGGTTCTCGGCGAGCTCCGGATTCGACTCGATATCGTACTTGAAGGTCACCTTGCCCGAATCGCCGACGACTTCTTCCACACCATGGTGGGTTTCGGACCACCAGCGGTTGTAGACCTCATTCGTGTGATTCCCCGATGACGATACGGCTACATCGAAGAAGTCAGGATAGACCAGCATGGCGGCGGTCGACATGAAGCCACCGCCGGAGTGGCCGTAGATCCCTACGCGGTCGATGTCGATGAATGGATAGCGGTAGGCGAGCTGCTCGACAGTGGCCTTCTTATCGGCCAGTCCGTAATCCCGAAGGTTGCCGTAACCGTAGTTGTGGTACCACTTGGAGCGCGATGGATGGCCACCGCGGTTCCCCACGGTCACCACTACGAACCCGAACTGCGCGAGCGCGGTTTCGTAGCGGTTCGTCGAGAAGGATTTCGATACCGACTCCGTCTGCGGCCCCGGATATACGTACTCGATGATCGGGTAGTTCTTGGCCGGATCAAAATCGAACGGCAGGTACATCACGCCATAGAGGTCGGTCACCCCATCGGCCGCTTTCACTGTGAACGGCTCGGGCATCTTCCAGCCCGCCTCGAGCAGCATGGAGAAATCGGCTGTGCCGAGCTCCAGCAGCTCATCGCCGCTGGCATCGCGCAGCACCGAGGTCGGCACGGTGTTGACGCGCGAGTAGCTATCGACGAAGTAGCGATTGGATTCACTGCCATCGGCGCGGTGATCGAAGTTGCCCTCGTTGAGGAGCCGGAGCCCGGAACCATCCAGCCCGACCCTGTACAGGTGCTGGTAGTATGGATCCTCGCCTTCCTCGCGGCCTGCGGCCTGGAAGAAGACGACACCATCATCGGGATCAACGCCGACGACTTCCTGGACTGAGAATGGGCCTTCGGTGAGGCGGTTCTTCAGCTCACCGTCGGCGCTGTAGCGGTAGAGATGAGCCCAGCCGTCGCGCTCGGACCACCAGAGCAGGTCGCCGTTCGGGAGCCGCTCCGGGTTCTGAGTCTCGATATAAGTGTTGAGCCGCTCCTCGATTATCGGATGGGCGATGCCGCTGGCAGCGTCCGCCACCATGAGATCAACGCGGTGACGGTCGCGGCTGTAGCGGATGAAGTGGAGCTCGCCCGATCCATCACCCAGCCATAGCGACCGGCGCGGCTCGGTCGAGTCAGGGTATCTGAACTGCCGCGCGTTTGCGAGATCCAGCGACTCGTCCTTCCACGTGTTCGGGTAGGTCACCTTGACCTTGCTGCGCGAGGGCAGGTCGTAGATCCAGATCTCCTGCTGCGTAACGTTCTCCTCGCCAGGCATATCGTACTTATACGTCTCCAGCTCGGGCCGGTCGTTGCCGGTGGAGTGGATGACCCAGAGCTCGCCGACCTTCCGCTGATCGCTGCGCACCAGCGCGAAGCGCTGCGAGTCGTCCGACCAGGAGATCGGCGCGCGCTTGCGACGGTCCTTCGCCTCCTCCCGCTCCTTGTCGGTATCGCCACGGTCACCGGCGGCGTAGCTGTAATGCTCCACTCCGTCGTCAGTCAGCTGCGTCTCGACCAACTCGACCTTCCAATCGGCCGAGTCCGCCTCCTCGCCGCTCTTGCCACGTCGCGCGTCGAGTACCTTCTGGTACTCCGCCGCCGTCGTCATGTAGAGGTTGTGGTGCTTCGCATACACGATTGTCTGCCCGTCGGGAGAAACGCTCGCCCACGAGGGGTGATTGTCGGGCGCCTCGTAATCCTCCAGCTCCCGCAGTGTCTGTGTATCGAGGTCGTACTCGAAGTAGAAGACCTTTTTCTGAGGTTTGGGCTTGCTCTCCTCCCCTTCCTCGTCCTCCTCCTGGTCACGAACAGCGTCGCCCAGCACCTCTTCCTCTTCGTCCTGCGACGACTCGACTTCGAACTGAAGAGTGTTCCCGTCGATGAAGCGAATCGATTCGATAGGGAGATGGCGGCCGTTCCATGGGTCGCGCGTGATACGGGTAAGCTCCGCCGCGAGCGCGTCGTTGTCGAAGATGAGCCGCTTCGTCTGACGAGGCGCGTCCACTATGTAATAGAAGGTCCCATCCGAAGTCTCCCACTCGTACCAGAAACTCTCCGTCCCCTCGATCCAGTTCGGCTCGACCTCGGTGCTGTAGATGAGGTCATCCAGATTATAGGGGGCGAAGCGCGCGGCGAGACGGTAATTGGCCTGCGCGGCGGCAGTTGGTGCGAAGACGGCGCCGATCACACATGCCATGACGAGTGCGAGGAAAACGCGGGGACGCGCTGAACTCATCGACTGCTCCTTGATGGTTTTTGGGGGGAGGATTACGGCGATATTGTAATCCGCGCGCGGTGCCGTGTCAATCAGTCGGTTTCCAGGTCCGGGACCTTCCAGCTGACGATAAAGGTGGCGACCGCAAACGCTACTATAACCCAGAACACGAGGTCGAGTCCGAGGCCGAGCCCGGTCTGGAGGACCGGGAGAACAGACGGGTCCACCGCGCTGGCGCCAGGTGCCGTGTCGCCGATGAGATCGCGGACGCTGTCGAGCGATACCTCATCCCCGACCCCAGCCCGGTCCAGGTAATGGCTCAGCCGGAAGTTGAGGACGCCGCCGAGGAGCGCCGCGCCTATAGCGTTGCCCAGATTCCTCATCAACATATTGGAAGCCGTAGCCACCCCGCGCTGACCCCACTCGACGCTGCTCTGGATGGCAACGATGTAGGTAGTGTTCAGGAAACCGAACCCAATTCCCATAATGAAAGCGCCGACCCAGACGAAGGCGGCACCCTGCCCAGCGAGAAGGGCTATGGTCACTGATCCGAGGAGCGCCGCGACCGAGCCCATTCGAACTATTTTGCGTACGCCGACACGTACAAACAGGCGACCGGCGACCACCGACGCCATCGGCCATCCGAGCGTCATGCCTGATAGTGCGAGACCAGCGACGAGCGCGGAGCGACCGAGCACGCCCTGTACGAAAGTCGGGATGAAGGTTATCAGGCCGATCATCGCCACACCCATGACCAGCACGGCTATGTTGCCCAGCCGTATGAAGCGATTATTCCATAGCTCCAGGTGCATGAGCGGATCCGGGACCCGCCGCTCGTGCCGCACGAACACGAAAAGCGTTACCGCGGCTATTACGAGGAGCCCCGCGGCGGCTCCCCCACCCCACGCCGCACTCTGCGTGAGCGCGAGCATCATCGCCGATAATCCAACCAGGAGCAGTCCGGCGCCAGCGAAATCTATGCTGCGCTCCCTGTGCTCTATCCGCTCGTGCAGGAAGAGAACGATCATGAGGATGGCGACGATGCCGAACGGGATGTTCAGCCAGAATATCCAGTGCCAATCGGCGTTCTGCACTATCAGTCCGCCCGCCAAAGGTCCAGCGACCGACGATACGCCCCACACACTCGCGAGATATCCCTGCACCCGCCCACGCTCTTCGAGTGTGTAGAGGTCGCTCGCCAGCGTCGAGCTGATAGGCAATACCGCCCCGGCGCCAGCGCCCTGCAGGAAGCGGAACGCTATCAGCCATTCCATCGTGGTCGCCATGCCGCACAGCGCGGAGCCCAGGAGGAACGTCAGCACCCCGCCTATGAAAACCGGCTTCCGGCCGAACAGGTCTGAGAGCTTGCCGAAGATCGGGGTCATCACCGCCTGCATGAGCAGGTACGACGAAAAGACCCAGCCGTAGAGCGAGAAGCCGCCCAGCTTCGCAGCTATATTCGGCATCGCCGTCGCCACGATGGTGCCCTCGATCGCGGCCAGGAACATGGCTAGCACGAGTGCCGTAAGGACCAGCGGCCGCCTCGTCTGGCGGTTTGACGGCTCGTTTATGGTCGCTTCTGACATCCAGGTTCGAGAGGGACGGTCGTGAATTCCGCTTCCGTGCTGTCGCGGCTGGTAGAAGTTAGCCGCGACTCCGCGATCGCCCAAGAGACGAGCCTCCATCAATCGGCACCGACTAGGCGAGGCGCAACATCTTGAAAGGATTTTACCGCAGAGGCGCAGAGGACGCGGAGGGTCTCTCGTCGCTCCCTCACCTAATGCCTGGAAGGTCCTTGGAAGGGGATTCTTCAGTTCGTGTAACTTTCTTTGTTTTTCGCCGTTCCTCTGCGTCCTTCGCGCCTCTGCGGTTATCTTTTTTATCGAGGAGCCTGACCGACACGTAAAATCCCCGGCCACTACCTTGCCCGCGCGCCAATCTGCCCCCAATTTCCCCATCTACAAACCCCAACCATCACCAATCCAGAGGCTCCCGAATGATCTTCACGGCCAGAACGCGTCCTGTACGCGTATCGTTTTTTGCGCTTTTACTAACGCTCATCGGTGGTCCGGCGCTCGCGCAGGCACCCATGCCGGCGATCAGCGAGACGGCGCGCTCCGAAATGGCGGCGCAATATATCATGCCGCCCGCGCCCATCTCCGAGTACTTCGATCGCGATCCCAGTTACGCGACGCTGAACGCGCCATCCGCGGATGGACGCTATTTCGTGGTGCCGCGCTGGACTGAGCTATCCACCCTAGAGTTGATGTCGCGGCCAACCTACAGGCTTGCCGAGCTCGAGATCCGGCCAGCGACCGACCGACTCTGGCACCTGGATACCTACGGGATAATCGACCTGCGCTTCTACGACCTGAAGGACAGGCGTTTCCGCGATGCACAGCTGCCTGACGACCTCTTTATAAGCGACGTGGTATGGTCGACGGACGGTGCGCGCGTAGCCTTCCTGGCGCACCTGCCCGGCGGCACCGCGGTGTGGACGGCCGACGCTGCCACGGGCGAGGCCGAGCGGCTGAGCGACGCGCGCATCCTGGCGACGTTGGCCACCTCCGCCCAGACGGAGATCGAGGGCTCCGACATGCTCCAGTGGACACCCGAGGGCACTGTAATCACGCTCATGGTGCCGTCGAACCGAGGACCGGAGCCGACGCTGAATCCCGTTCCCGTTGGGCCGATCGTGCGGAAGACGCGGCCAGAGGCGACCTCGTCGCGAACTTACCAGAACCTCCTGCGGGTTCCGCATGATGCGGCGCTCTTCGAACACTACACGCGCGCACAGCTGGTGGAGCTAGCGCCCGGCGAGGCCCCGCGCCCGCTCGGTGAGCCGCAGATGTACGAGTCCATCAGGCTCAGTGCGGATGGCCAGTACATCCTCGCAACGTACATCCACAAGCCGTTCTCGTTTATCACCAGCTACCGCGGCTTTCCGACGTCGACTGTGGTGATGAACCGGGCGGGTGAGGTGCTAGCGACAGTCGATGAGCAGGAGCTCCGCGAGGGCGGCGGCGGTTGGGGTGGCGGCGACGATTCGGGCTGGCGCGATATTTCCTGGCGCCCGGATGGCGCGGGCCTATCGTTCGTCATGCGGGAGGAGGGTTCGGGCGATGAACGTGGTGACCAGGTTATGCTCCTCCCGGCACAATTCGATAGCGCGTCGGCACGCGTCGTGTTCGCCAACCCGGACGGTCTGCGCGGCATGACGTACAGCCGCGACGGGTCACGCGCGTTCGCGAGCGTGTCGAAGGACGGCGAACAGGCACTACTGAGCTGGGACCTCGGAGCACCGGGCGCCGCGCCGGATACCGTTGTCGGCTTTTACGACAACGACGAGATCCTCGAGCTGCCAGGCCAGCTCTGGACGGCACGCACCCCGAACGGCCTCGAGTACGCGCTGGTGTCGTCGGGCGGGGATGCGATTTACTTGCGGGGCGATGGCTACGCCGCTGATTTCCGGCCGCAGCCATTCGTCGATCGCGTGGCGCTCGGGAGCGGCGCGGCGACTCGTATTTTCGAGGGCTCGAAGGACAGCTGGGATCGGCCGCTGGTCGCCCTGGACGCCGACCTGGACCGGATGATAATCAGCCGTGAAGGCATGCATGATTTCCCCGACAGCTTCCTCTGGACGGGCGATGGCGAGCCGGTGAACCTCACCCGGAACGTCGACCCCTTTCCCGAGTTCACCAACGCGCGCCGCGAGGACTTCTCGTTCACGCGCAGCGACGGCCTGGTCGTTCAGGGACGCATCTCCCTGCCACTCGGCTACGTGGATGGCGACGAGGTTCCCGCCATCTTCTGGACCTATCCGCGCGAGTACACGACCAACGAGGAGTACACCCGCGATGCCATCGAATCGCGCAACCACAACGAGTACAAACACCTCGCGTGGCTGCGCTGGTCCGATCTCTGGCTCACCCAGGGATATGCACTCGTCTATCCCGATATCCCCATCATAGGCGAGAACTACAACGATACCTACATCTCCAACATGGTGGACGCGGTCTACAACTCCATGCGCGCCGTCGATCACCTCGGCTATGTGGATATGGATCGTATCGGTCACGGTGGTCACAGCTACGGCGCGTTCGCGACCGGTAACCTCCTCGCGCACACGCCATTTTTCAAAGCTGGCATCGCCGGCGACGGAGCGTACAACCGTTCGCTGACGCCAACCGGCTTCCAGGCGGAGCCACGCAACATCTGGTCGGCACCAAACACCTACATCGAGATGTCGCCTTTCTTCAAGGCCGACCAGATCAACACGCCGCTCCTCATGTACCACGGCGCCGCCGACAACAACACCGGCACCTGGCCCATCCAGTCCGAGCGCCTTATCCACGCGCTCACAAGCCTCGGCAAGACCGCCGTGCTCTACATGTACCCGTACGAGTCGCACACCCCGAGGGCACTGGCCAATAACCTCGACATGTGGGCACGCTGGATCGGGTGGTTCGATCAGTACGTGAAATAGTGACAAGGTGACAAGGTGACGGGGTGAGGGGGTGAGGGGGTGACAAGGTGACGGCGGGTCGCAGAAGCTTCAGCGACCCGCCGTTTTCAAGGTGCTGGCGGAACTCTATAATCGGTCGCGCGGGTGTCACCCTGTCACCCTGTCACCCCGTCACCCCGTCACCTTGTCACCTTGTCACCTTGTCACCCCGTCGCCTATTGACATTGTGTGTTACAACACCTATCTTCCTCCCCATGGCAAAGAACCTTCGGACTGAGATCGCGCAGACCCGGCCTTTTGCGAGCCGGCAGCAGGAGGCGCATCTGTCCATTATGCGAACTGCGGCGGCGCTGGATCACGCGGTTTCGGAGGCGCTGAAGCCGTACGGGGTCACGCCGGCGCAGTACAACATCCTGCGCATCCTGCGGGGTGCGGGGGATGAGGGGCTTTGCAGGAACGCGGTGAGGGATCGGATGGTGGCGAAGGTGCCAGATACCACCAGGATGCTGGATCGGATGGAAGCCGCCGGGCTGGTCGAGCGCTCGCGCGATGAGAATGACAGGCGCTTCGTCACCACACGGATAAGCGACGAGGGGCTACGCCTCACGGCGGAGCTGGATGAACCGATGGAGGCGCTCGCCCATAAGCACGCGGGACATCTCACGAAGAGCGAGCTCACAATGCTCATCGACCTGCTCGCGCGAATCCGGGAAGTATTGTAGGGCAGTTCGTTTTTTTTGGTTATTTAGGTGTTATCACACTCAATCTGGAGGCTGTTATGCAGGCAGCGAACAGGGCGCTCGTAGCAACGGATCGCGTAAGTGCGGGACTCGCGGTTCTCCGCGTCATCGTCGGCATCGTCTTCGCAGCGCATGGTGCGCAGAAGATATTCGTGTACGGGTTTGCCGGAACAGCGGGTGCATTCGGGGAGATGGGCATTCCAATGGCTGGGATCGCTGGACCGCTGGTCGCGCTAACGGAGCTGTTGGGCGGCATCGCGCTCATCGCGGGCCTCCTCACGCGCTGGGCGTCACTCGGCCTGTCGGTCGTGATGCTGGGCGCGATCCTCATCGCCCATCTGGCGGGCGGGTTTTTTATGCCGACCGGCGTCGAGTTCCCTCTCACGTTAATGGCCGCTGCACTCGCTTTGATGTTGGCGGGACCGGGCGAATACTCGGTGGATGCCGCGCTAGCGCGGCGCCGTAATCCGGTGAGCGCTTAAATCGGAAGATGATCATGAACGACCAGAACCGCACGCATACGGACGCGCCATACGGCATACGGCCGCCGGGTTATCGCCTGCCCGACGAGACGCGCCTCGGCGCGGTCCGCCTACAGATCTCCGATCTGGCAAGATCGCTGGCGTACTACGAGCAGGTGCTCGGGCTGAGCGTTCTCGAACGCTCAGAGGGGCGTGCGGTTCTGGGAGTTCAGGGAGGAGCGCCACTGGTGGAGCTACACGAGCGGAAGGGCGCGACCGCCGTTCCACGGGGCGGACGCCTGGGCCTTTATCACTTCGCGATTCTGCTGCCAGACCGGGCCGCCCTCGGCAGATTCATCACTCATCTGGCGACGGTCGGCGCCCGAGCGGGCGCATCGCACCACAGAGTCAGCGAAGCGCTCTATCTCCAGGACCCGGACGGTCTGGGCATCGAGGTCTATTCGGACCTCCCGCGCTCCGAATGGACAGCCGAAGAGGGCCAGCTGGTGATGTCCACGGATCCGCTGAATCTGGAGAGCGTCGTACTTGCGGCGGAGGGAAAGCCGTGGACGGGAATGCCAGCGGAGACGACCATCGGGCACGTACATCTTCACGTGGGAGACCTGGAGCGCGCCAGCCTGTTCTATCACGAGGGGCTCGGCCTAAACAAGACCGTCTGGAGTTATCCGGGGGCGCTTTTCATGGCCGCAGGTGGCTATCATCACCACCTCGGCGTCAACACCTGGGCACGTGGCGCCGCCCCGGCAACGGAGAACGATGCCCGCCTTCTGGGATGGGAGGTCGTGGTACCGAACGCAGAGGATGTGAACCGGGTGCTCGAGAGCCTAACCTCCCACGGCGCGGCGGTTCAGGTGGCCGATGGCTCAGGTACGGCGCTCGACCCGTGGGGGACGGCGATGCGGATCCGCCCGGCTACCGCCCGATCCAGTATGTGGCCTTGATCAGGAACACATTGGAGGCAGGTGCACCGAAGATCGCGTTCGTATCGCGACTCAGATCGAAGTCGCCCAGAGGCGCGAATCCGGAGCGCTGCTGCTGCCAGACGAAGAAGAGTTCGGATCCGGGGCGATACTCCCAGCGCAGAACGGCATTGCCGCGCAGACTGCGGATATTGAAATCCGGATCGTCGAAGGCGAAGGCCGGTGCCTCTCCGGCTCCATCCGGATCGGCGGTGTACACAAGATCCCCATCTTCCTCCTGCAGGGTGAGCGTGCCGTGCTCCTCGCCATAGATGCCAAAGTCGTAGGTGCCCGGGTCCAGGAACTCCTTGAAGTTGGTGTAATCACCCGACGCCACGAACGGCTGCAGATATAGTTGCAGCGAGAGTTCGGGCGAAAACGTCCAGTCCAGGCGCGTCTCGAGTGCCAGGGTCGTCTGTTCGATATCACCGAAAACGTAGCGCTCGCCGAAGGTTGCCGTGGCGAGCGGATCTTCCTCCGTGGTTACGTACTGGGCCGTCCCGTTCGTAATATTGAAGCTCGGACCCAGGTCGATCCGCAGCGAGGAGGTCGGGCGAATCTCCAAGGAAATGCCGGTGTTCAGAGTTCTGGCACCCGCGTCCGTTTCGCCGTAGCTCACCCTCCCGGAGGTGGATACTGAGCGCCTCGGATCTGTGCTCCCATCGAGCGCCAGCTCCCACATTCCGGGTTGACGCGCAATCGGTCCTCCGCGCGTGAGGCGGTCGTCGTACGTGCGCGGTCGGTACGTCATGGTCAGGCCCGCGTCCCAGAAGTTCTTGAAGCCCGCGTTCATTCCGATCGCACCGCCGTGCGTGAGCGGATCACCCCCGAAATTCCAGCCATGATAGGTGTAAGCGAAGATGGAGCGTCTCCTGAAGATGCCGGAGGGCTCGGGGAAATCACGCCCCAGGAGGGTTGTGAACGCGTGATAATCCACCCGGCTCTGGAAGCCCATATCGCGGATCTCGAAACCCGGGGTCACCGCCTTGTAGTCCAACGAGAAGTGAAGGTTGCCCGCCTTCTGAAGCGCGACCTCGTACATATAGCCGTTGAGCGCTGTACGGGTAGAATCCAGTTCGATGTAATCGGCATCCGGCCGCCCCAGATAGTGCGCGGGTGAGTTCTGCGTCGCCTCTATGGCTTCGGGGCTCCCCTCCACCCGGCTCGCCGAGACGTAGCCCGAGAGCGTCCACATCTCGTTCGCCCACGAGTGGTCGAAGTCCACACCTGCGAAATAGGCGGCAGGATGAAGAAACGAGGTGAACTCCGGATCCTCCATCTGCCGATTAGTCGCGGTGAACATTCCACCTATGACCGTTGCACCCCCTCTGAGGTCGCGGCGCAGTCGACCTACGAAATAGTTTGTCAGCGGTTCCACCGTGGCGGTTCCCACGGGTGAGAGCGATCCCTCCTCATCTTCCACGAAGGCCGCGGTCTCTTCCGCGGTCACAGCGTTCATGAACCCAAGCGTCCAGCCGGCCACCTTTCCGCTGACCTTCGCCGCCCCGAGAATGGTCGTCGCGTCGGGGCTGTCCACGTACTCCGCCTCCAGATTCCGCTGTGGCGAGCGGCCGATTCTGCGGGAATAGAAATATTCCTCGAAATTGTAATTGTTGTACGAACCCACCTCGCCGAAGCGGAAGATCTCCGACCCCTCGACGAAGAAAGGACGCTTCTCGGGAAAGAAGGTTTCGAAGGCGGATAAGTTGAGCTGCGACGGATCCACCTCTACCTGACCGAAATCCGGGTTGATGGTGGCGGTGAGGGTCAGGCCCGATGTAAGCCCATACTTGAGATCCCCTCCCGCGGAGAAACCGGTCGCATTGGTCTCGTAAAACGGGTTCGCCGCATCGCCCGGCTTCCGGGCGAGTCGACTGCTGACGTACGGCTCGATCTCCAGACGATCCGGCGAGCCGAGCCCCGCGAGCCCCGTGAGCGCGCCGAAACGCGAGACGGTTCCGGGTGCCTCCGGCGGAGTGGGCGCCCAGAAAAGTACTTCGCCATGGCGAGCAATCACCCGCTGAAAGTTGATGCCCCAGAGCGACTCGTCCGGATTATAGCGGAGCTGGGAGAGCGGAATCCTGAACTCCGCCGTCCACCCGAGAGAATCGATGTGGGTCTCGACTTCCCATACCGCATCCCATGAGATATCCTCCCGCTGATCTTCCGAAATCATCAGGTCGAACTCCACGCCTTTCGGATTGGCACCGAAGACGAACCCCGTCCGGTTGTCGTTGTAGCTGTCGAACCCCACAACAATCATGTCGGAGAACGAGTTCCCGACATTGTCCCGCCGGGTGAGCTGCGCCGCGATGGAGTCCGGATGATCATAGAGGCGAACGCCCACGTAGACCGCGTCCGCGCCGAACAGTACGCGCGCCTCGGTTGCCCGGCTCGCTTCGGCGCCAGGGTCCGGCTCACGCTGCACGAAGTCCGTCGCGAGGTCCGCGGTGGCCCATGCGGGCTCCGTGAGCAGTCCGTCGATTTCGATCTCGCCCGTCAGTTGCGTGGCCGTCAAGGCACGCGCGAGCTGCTCATCGGATGTAACGCGGGAGACCGGCATTTGAGCGCTCGCGGCCGTGGCCGTGAAGAGCGCAGGTATGGTAAGGAGAAGAAGGGTCCGCAACGTCGATCATCCTGTAACTCGGGTCAGAAGTCGTTTACAGGAGATCTCTACGGGCCTGAGGGGCGGAAAGTTTCGGAGATGCGCCCGACCCGACCACGAAGATCCGCTCCAGTTCCCCGGCGCCCACGACGGCATATGCCACTAACCGATAGACTCCGGGCGCCCGCGAAGGGCTTGAACTCGCATAGCTTCCGGTGAAACTGCCATTGTTACTCCCGGCAAGAGACCGGTAGGGTGTGAGGCTCCCGATAATCTCGGAAGCCTCACTCAGGCTCATTACATCCGCCCCGCTATCGTCCGGAAGGGACGGTGAAGGTCTTCAGCATGTTCTTTCCAGCGGGGTCAGGCACCTCGGCAATCCACGCGTAGTCCCCGGGCTTCAGATTCACCGTGTAGTAGGCCGTCTTCCCTCCGGCCATCTCCATGCTTCCGCCCAGGAACCTGGCTCCCTCCGGCGCGCGCACCGATAGGCCACCCGGCTTCATCCAGTCCATCCAGTCGGCAAGCTCGGCGAGGAGCGCCGAGTCGTCCTTATCGTCCAACGCGACCAGATGGGCGTTATGACCAAGGAGGTGCTCATAGCCGAACTGGGGCTGCTCACCGAAGTGGATTGCAAACGTCTGCATGCCAGGCCGCAGATCGTCCGGAATCTGAATGCCCCCGCGGTCGGGCTGAGATATCGAGATCGAGGCCGTGGCCCTCGGCTCCCTCGCACCGGAGGCCGCTTCAGTGACCGTGAGCTGACCCAGCATCCCGAGATACGAATGGAACTCCTGGTTCTCATTCTTGACGTAGCACTCAATGACGTAAGTGCCCGGCTCGAGGTTCACAGTCGTCTCCGACGAATGTCCGGCCGCCGTGAGGCCCGGTCCGCCCATGGTCGGCGCACCCGGAGCGAAGTACCAGGGTGCCGAGACGGACAGGGCCCCGATCAGGTCGTCCACGAAATCTCCGTATCCGATCTCGCCTCGAATGTACGGATTGAAGGTTTCTTGAAAGGGTACGGTTACCGTCTGGTACCAGTGCTCGAGCAGATCCTGCCCGGCATCCTCCGCCGCCATTCTAGCTTCATCGGGCACGCTGTACAACAGCACGAAATGGTCGGAGGGCGACGCATTATCGAACCGGAAGGTCGTCCATCCGTGCGGAATCGTCCTGTCGGAGATGATGAAGTGGTGCTCGCCGCCTCGATGCGCGGCGGTCACCTCCACGACATTCGCCTGACCAGGAGCGATGCCGCGAGCATTCAAAGCCGTAACCACTGCAGGAACCACCGGAGATGGTGGAAGATCGCCACATCCGGTTGCGAATGCGACGAGCGCGAGGGTGAACGGAGATACGACTCCTGAGCTGTTCATGATGCCTCTCGGGTTGAGTGAAAACGGGGACTCGATAGTCCAACGCGAAACACTCTAAACGGCCCCTCTTTGCAGGTCGTCCCCCGCCCCCTAGATTGGTTCTAAGGTTACCCACCCGCGCCGAATGCCTGTGATTACCTTCCTCGTTCTGGGTACGCTGGATCTGCAGGGTCCCGATGGCCGGCATCTCGGCTCGCCGCTCTCCGGGTCGAAACGCCTTGGGCTTCTCACCTATCTCACGCTTGCGACCGGGCGCTTCCACCGCCGCGACACGCTCATCGGCCTGCTCTGGCCCGAGGTGAATCAAGCACACGCCCGGACTCCCTCAGCAACATGCTGCATCAGATCCGGGGCTCGCTCGGCCGGGACTGCCTGGTTGCCCGAGGTCAGAACGAGATCGGCCTCTCGAATGATGCGATCTGGTGTGACGCAGTCGCATTCCAGAATGCTATTCATGAGGAAAGGCTGATCGACGCACTGGAACTGTACCGGGGGGAGTTGCTGGAGGGATTTTTTGTCTCGAACGCGTCACCCGAGTTCGAACAGTGGCTGGACAATGAGCGGTTTCGACTTCGCAACCATGCGGCGGACGCGGCGCGTAAGCTCATACAGCAGGCGGAGCGAGACGGCGATACGGCTGGCGCGATTCGGTGGGCCCGCAAGGCGTCTGTTCTCGATCCCTATGATGAGACGGGAATACGTCGGCTGATCGCGCTACTCGACGAGGCGGGTGACCGATCGGGAGCACTTCGCATCTACGAGCATTTCGCGGCTCTGCTCGAACGGGAGTTCGATGCCGAACCATCGGCCGAGACTCGCGCGCTGATCGAGAAGGTGCGCGAGAGAAAGGAGCCGCGCGATCTGACTGCACCGGGAGACGACGCCCCCAGGGAACTGCCCATCCGATCCATCGCGGTTCTTCCCTTCGAGAATACCAGTTCGAGCGCGGACGCGGAGCCGTTCGCAATGGGCCTGCACGACGATCTGCTTACGGAGCTTTCACGGATCTCCTCGCTGACGGTGATCGCCAGGGCTTCCATGCAGCGCTATCGAGGGACGACGAAAGGTATCTCCGAGATCGCTCGCGAGCTGGGAGTTGGCACGGTCATCGAAGGAGCTGTGCAGAGTTCCGGCGGACGACTCAGGCTGAATGTGCAGGTGATCGATGCCAGGAATGGCACTCACCGGTGGGCGGAGAGGTATGATCGAGATCTGACGATGGATAACATCTTCGATCTTCAAGGCGAGATCGCCGAGAAGATCGCAAGGGCAACGCAGGCCGAGCTTACACCTTCCGAACGCGAGCGGTCTGGATCGGAACCGACCGAGAATCTCGAGGCGTATCGGCATTACGCGCGTGGTCGCGGGCTCCTGGACCAGCGGACGGAGGGCGCGATGCGCCGCTCCCTGTACTACTATGAGCGCGCAACCGAGCTGGATCCGACGTACGCGCTAGCCTGGGTCGGATTCGCGGACGCACTCATTTTATTGTACGACTATGGATATGAGACGGCGGAGCGGGTCCTCCCCCGCGCGGAAAAGGCCATCGACAGGGCTCTCGAACTCAACGCCACGCTCCCGGAAGCGCATACCTCTCTCGGACTCCTGAATGCGAATCGAAGGCGGGGATTCGTGGGGCTTAGTGAGTTTCGGAAGGCGGTGCAGCTTCGGCCGGGTCAGGCCGATGCGCACAACTGGATCAGCTGGAATTCCCTTGTGTTGGGATATCCGCAGGATGCACTGGAAAGCGCGACGAGAGCGGTTGAGCTCGACCCGATGTTTCCAGAGGCAGTCAGTAATCTCTCATTATCCTACCTGGTGAATGGCGACGCCGAAGAAGCGTTGCGACTTGCACGCCGGACACGAGACCTTCAGCCCGATTGGACGACCGGCAACCTCTATGAAGGTCTGGCCCTGTACCATCTGGGCAGATTCGGAGAGGCTATCGCGGTTCTTCGGAACCTGACTGCGAAGTGGGCCGGATCGGGCCCCAATCTCACGCTAGCGCTCGCGTGTGCGGCCGCCGGGGAGAGTGCCGAGGCGGATGGACTGCTGACGGAATTTCAGGAGAAAGAAGACGCCTTCGCGGAGGGCATCCTTCAACTTGCCGTTGGAATTCGAAAGCGCGCTTTCGAAATTCTGAAGGATGTAGATCGCTGGGATTATTGGACGTGCCTCGCCATGCATCACTTCTATCCGGATGTGATGGCCCCGCTTCGCGCGAGCCAGCTGTACGACGGAATGTGCCAGAAGATGAACCGCTGCTGGGGTCGTGAAATCGGCTCCGAGAGGAAGCCCGGGCACGCACGAATGACGGTAAAATGAACGCCGTCATCAGGGTGTCGGCTAGGTAACGGCCCCAGGTCGGATAAAGTGGAGCGAGGTACGCCTCCAATTGCGCAAGCGTCTCCATCCAGGCAGCGGTTGTCCCTCTGCGACGTGGCCGATCTCCCCCCGATCCTCCGCAGTAAGCCCGGAGACGTCCTTTCCCAGTGCGGAAGCACGGCCGGAGGTGGGCCGGCGCAAACCCCGTCGCGTTGACTACGCGCGGACCGTCCGATAGAGTGCACCCCATGAATAACCAGAATTCCAATCGGTATCGGGTCGCCTTTCAGGGCGAGCTCGGGGCATACAGCGAGGGCGCGATCCGCCTTTTCTTCGGCAGCGCCGCCGATCCGGTGGCATGCCGCGACTTCGCGTCCGTAGGCAGCGCCGTGGTGAGCTCCGAGGTGGACTTCGGATTGCTGCCGGTGGAGAACTCGCTGGCTGGCAGCGTCGTCGGTAGCTACGACGTGCTCGGCTCGCGGGATCTGGTGGCGGTGGGTGAGGTGGTTTCGCCCATTCACCACCTCGTGCTCGGAGTGCCGGGAGCGAAGCTCGAGACGGTCGAGCGCATCATCTCGCATCCGGTGGCACTCGCTCAGTGCACGCGGTTTCTAGAGGAGCACTCGCGCGCCGCGGCAGTATCCTTTTACGACACCGCGGGCGCCGCCAGAGAGATTGCCGAACAGAAAGATCCCGCCGTAGCCGCCATTGCGGGCCAACCAGCTGCCGATCGGTACGGACTGGAAGTCCTGGCAGATCATGTCGAAGATCGTTCAGATAACCAGACCAGGTTCCTGGTGGTAGCGCGGCCCGACCGGTCTGACACCCCGCGCGCGCATCAGGACCTACCCACCGCATGGAAGACTACTCTCCTGCTGGAGACGTCCAACTCGCCCGGAGCTCTCGTGAACGTGCTCCTGCCGTTTGCGGATCGCGCTATCAACCTGCTCAAGCTCGAATCGCGGCCGGGCGAGAAGCCGTGGACGTATCGCTTCTTCGTCGATCTGGAAGGAGCGGCCGACGACGAGACCCTCCGCGATGCACTCTCTACTGTCGAGGAGAACACCGAGAGGCTGCGCGTGGTGGGTAGCTATCCCCGCTGGGATGGACCAGGCGGCTAGCTCGCGCGAGCGGTAGTCTGACCGTTCAGTCCGGCGAGCCGCCTGAGCTTCCGCTGGTCGAGGACGCGGATGCGCGAGCCACGCTGCACAATTGCGCCGGATGCCCGCAGGTTCCGGAGCGCCCTTGAGACGCCTTCCCTTGTCGTACCCAGCTCGCCCGCAAGCTCCTCCTGCGTTCGCGGCAAACGGAAATCCCCTCCGGTCCCGTCGCCACCGCTCTCCCGAGCGTAGCGCAACACTGCCCACGCCACACGCGTGGGAACGTCCTGGAGCGCCAGCTGGTCGACCAGCACGGCCAAGGTTCTGACACGCTCGCCAAGCTCGCGAACAACAGCTCGTGCTACCTGGGGATGGGACCGATAGAGAGCGTCGACCTCGGCGAACGGGAGGAATAACACCCGTCCGCTCTCGACCACCCGGGCCGACGCGAGGTACGGGCCCTCGTCGAAGAGTGAGACATCGCCCAACGACTCACCCGGCCCGAAAGCGCCGAATACCTGCTCGTGGCCATCCCGATTAGCACGGTATACCCGCACCACCCCCTCCACCACCAGGTAGAGACCGCGGCATGCATCACCTTCGCGAAAAAGCGTCTGGCCGCGCTGAATACTCCGGCAGACGGAACGGTCCACCAGCACGGCGCACTCGTCCTGGGTGAGCGATTCGAAAAGCGGCTGTTGCCAGACGACCTGCACAGGGTCGTGACTGCACTGACTGC
>DASSKB010000041.1:0-26750 GCA_035690925.1 Longimicrobiaceae bacterium | reverse complement strand
CCAGGAGATCAGAATCCTTTACGGCGGGAGTGTGAAACCCGATAACGCCGCGCAGCTCCTTTCCCAGTCGGATGTGGACGGTTTGCTGGTGGGCGGAGCCAGTCTCGACGCCGAATCGTTCAGTCGTATCTGCGAATCGGCATCTTGACACCGGCTTAGGCCTCGGCTAAAATTCATGTTTTGCTAATCTTCACAGCGGGCATTTCGTGTTCTACTTTCTTCTGACGCTGCTGATACTGGACGCGATACTGCTCACCACCGTCGTCTTACTGCAATCGGGTAAGGGAGGCGGCCTGGCCGCGATGGGCGGCGGAGGCGGTGGTGCGTCCGACAGCCTTTTCGGTAGCAGACAGGCCACCACCCTTTTGACAAAGGCCTCATGGTGGCTTGGCGGGGCCTTCCTGGTCCTCGCATACATCATCTCACTGATAGCCGGGCCGTCTGCAACGCCCGAGTCAATACTTTCGGAGGGGCTTGCCGTGCCCTCGGCCACCTCTCCGGTCGTGCCGGAGATACTCGACGCACCCGCCGAAACACCGGCGAGCTCCGGAACTGCGCCAGCACCGGCCGGTGAACCTGACCCGGCCTCATCCGGCCAGTAGTACGTTGGGTCGACCGGTCACACCGACGGTCTGAAGTGACGCGACGCTCGGAATAGAACTTGCACCCAAGAGCGGCTCGAATACCGGCCTGAGGCCGGTGCAGCAGGCCCTCGGCCCAACTTGATTGTGGCGATGACCTGCGATTAATCGCAACGCCCTGGAGGTGGCGCAAGTGGCCCTAATGAAGAGTATGTCTCGCGCTTTACAGCGGCAGGTCGACCTCACGACCGCAGTGTGTCAGGAACGACTTCTCGCAACGCACGTTCGCCACGTCCTGGCGATGGTCAATCTGGTCGCAGACCGCCTCCCTTTCGACGACGCCCTCGACATATACGTCCGCATTCTCGGGCTTACGCCGGAGCAGGCCCGCAACGTCGGTAGCCGCGCGCTGGCTGAGCTCGGGAAGCGAAACCGCATGCCCTCCCGCTCCGTTACTCTGGAGCCGGTGGTCGACGATGACGAGCCCATTCCCGAGCCCCACGAAGGCAGTGGCCGGCCGGACGCGCTATTCTCCCGTCTCCGCCGCCGGGTTCGCGGGAGGGTCGAGGACCAGCTCCGCGGGCGAATCAACTTCGCGGCTGCCAGGACGGAGGACTCGCTGCTGGAGACTCACGTCGAGAACAGTCTCATCTTCGTACGAGCGTTAAAGGACGAGCTGTCGGAGCCGGATGCAGTGGAGCTCTATCTGGAGACATTGCAGATCCCGGAGGGAGTGGCTGATGTAATTTATAATCGCGCGCTCCGCGTCCTCGCTGACGACATCTTGCCACCTGTGCCTCGCATAAGCGATGACGGAACACAGCAGGCGGAAGCACTCGCGGCAGAATCGGAGAAAGATGGTTGATCTTGCTCGGTCCGCGCGATCCGGAAAGCACCGATGGCATCGTTTCTGCGGCCGCGCCTGGTCCCGGCATTGATCTACTTGTGCGAGCATGGGAACGGGCCTGGAGGGCGGTGAAGTAAATCGCATGGCTATTCACCGCGATGCCTTTTTTGGTACGATAACTGCTTGTGTTCGTCGCGGCGCGCTCCCTCAGCCTGGGTGATAGGAGACAGGATGGGGGCGGGAAACGCAAAGCTTGGTGAAGAGGTCTAATGCTGTTCGGAAGGACGGCCGCTAGAAATACGGGCCGCGTTCTAAACGGGAAGTGGGGAGGAGGTGGTCAACCCAAGCGAAGCTGCGTTGGAGGGGGCAAAGAGGTCCCCTGGCACTCTTCTTGATAGGGTGCCGCGTCGGTGAACGTCCTCCACTGGGGAGGACGAGGTATTTCCACACTGGTTCGGAGAGGACTCGATGAAACGATTACTAACATCCGCCGCTGCAGCTGCCATGTTGGTGGCGGGGACGGGAAGTGGAGCGCAGGCGCAGGCCGGCGCGAGCCTTTTCGACTTAGGCGTGTACGGCGGAGTGGGTTACAGCGCCAACTGGCTCGAGAATGCCAATCTGCAGGACGGCGAAGAAACGCTCAACCCCGGATTCTCCGGCGCACTCGGTGCGATGGCGACATTCTGGGCTACGCCGAGCTGGGGCATTCGCACGCACCTGGGTTACATGCCACTCACGTTGCCTTCGGGTGACCAGGAATCCTATGCGGATCCTGAGGATGTAAACCTCTGGATTTACGACCTGAACCTGGTTGTTCGGCCGTTCATGTCCATGACAGGTAGTCCGCCACTCATAACGAGTATGTACGCCTTCATCGGCGGCGGCGGACTCACGGCGAACCCGCCAGGTCCGGCGGAGAGCGCACCTGAAGACGACGGCGGCTGTGTAGCGCCGTACTTCCAGCCTGATGTCGCGAGCGCCTGTTTGCCGTTGGAGGGCAGCAAGGCCAGCGTAGGGCAGGGAACCCTTGGAATTGGCTGGGACCTGATCAGCCTTTCTGATAACATCGGCATTTTCGCCGAGCTCGCAGGTAATATTTACGACTCGCCGTTCCACACCGGGCCAGCATGGACGGGGATTCCGGGTGATCCGGAGACAGATGCGCTTGCTTTCACCGGCCGTCTGGTCGCCGGTCTTAAGTTCGCATTCGGCGGTGCCGAGCCGGTAGTTGTTCCGGTCCCGGTGACGCCTACCCCGCCGCCGCCGCCGGCCCCAGCGCCGCCGCCGCCGCCTGCAGAGCGCGACATTCGTGTCTGCGTGATCGAGGGCCCAGCCATTGTGGATGTGGATGCGGTGTACGTACCGGCTACGGGTGACACGGTGGTAGTTGTGGATGGCGTACGCCGTCCGTTCTCGGAAGCATATCCGGCGGTTGCACCAGCATACGCAGCCAGCACCACCTGGTTCATCAACAACGACTCAATCCAGGTGATGGACAACGACTACGTCAAGTTCGGCGTAACCCGCGTTGTTCCGGCCACGCGCCTCCAGCGTGTGGGTGCATACGAGGGTGTCGGTATCTTCGCTGAGACGGGTGCGGAGACGCCGCAGCAGATTCTCTATGTGCCGGTAAGGCCTGGCTGTGAGTTCCAGCCGTACCAGCTGCGTGAGGCCATCAGGGCCCGCGGCTAAGCGACTCTGGCAGTTACTGGTCGGGAAAAGGGGCGTCCTTCGGGGCGCCCCTTTTCGATTGTCCTCGCATAAGGGAACATCCCCGTGTATCTTGTTGGCGCGCGAAAGTAATACACAGTATCGAACGGTCGTAAAGACGAGGAAAGTACATGGTTGCAGTAGCGGATATCGAAGGCAGAAAGCGCGCGGCGGCCGTGCGTGCCGCAGATTGGATAGAGAACGGAATGCGTGTGGGTCTGGGTACGGGCTCCACCATCCGGCACCTGCTGGAGCATATTGCCGAGCGACGGCGCGAAGGTCACCTGCAGAATATCGTGGGTATCCCCACTTCCAACCAGACGGCAGTGCTCGCCCATAAGCTCGAGATTCCCCTCGGGACATTGGATGATTATCCCGAGCTGGACCTCACTATAGACGGTGCCGACGAAGTAGATCCGAACCTCGGTCTGATAAAAGGCCTGGGTGGAGCTCTCCTCCGCGAGAAGATAGTTGCAGCAGCATCATCGGTTTTCGTGGTGGCGGTGGATGATGCCAAGCTGGTGGACCGGCTGGGAACCAGAGCACCCCTGCCAGTCGAGGTGGATCCGTTCGGGGTATCGGTTCACCTGCCTTTCCTGCTCCGACTCGGCGCTGAGCCAGTGCTCCGGCTCGACGCCGCCGGCGAGATCGTCCGGACGGACGGCGGAAACTACATAATCGATTGCGACTTCCCGACCGGAATCGCTTCACCAGAAGCCATTCAAGCGCAGCTCGAGCGCCGTCCGGGAGTGCTTGAGAGTGGACTGTTCCTCGACATGGCGACCGCGGTGGTAGTAGCAAACTCTGAAGAAGTGAGGGTGCTTTCACGGCGGACGGCGGACGAATGAGGGAAATTAAACTCGCCCCTTCGATTCTTTCGGCGGATTTCACCCGACTCGGTGAGCAGATCCGTGCGGCAGAGGAGGGCGGGGCGGACTGGATTCACGTGGACGTCATGGACGGCCACTTCGTTCCCAACATTACGATAGGCCCAATCGTTGCGGCGGCGGCCCGCCGCGCGACCAGTCTTCCGCTCGACACCCACTTGATGATTACCGAGCCGGAGCGTTACATAGGAGCGTTCGCGGACGCCGGGGTTAATAGCCTGACGGTCCACCTCGAAGCGTGTGCTCATCTGCATCGGGTAGTTCAGCAGATCAGGGAGGCCGGCATGCGCGCCGGCGTCTCTATAAACCCGGCCACCCCCGCAGATAGTCTCGCCGAAATAGTCCCCTATATCGACTTGGTACTTATCATGTCGGTGAATCCGGGCTTCGGCGGCCAACATTACATTCCGACCGTGACCGACAAGATCCGGCGGGTTCGAAAGATGCTGGACGTAGGAGGCTACGATGCGATCCACCTCGAGGTCGATGGCGGTGTCTCGTCCGAAAACGCTGCTGAAGTCACCGCGGCTGGCGCTGACGTGCTCGTGGCTGGCTCCGCCATTTACAATGAACGTGGCTCTGTCGGTGACAATCTGGCAGCCCTAAGAGCCGCGGCAGACGCCGGCAATCGTTAGGGCAAAGTATCTGCCTGGGTGGTGAAATCGGTAAACACAGAGGACTTAAAATCCTCCGCCGCGAGGCTTGCGGGTTCGAGTCCCGCCCCAGGCACCATTTCCGCATAATAATTTCGAGGTGTCCAGCACTGTGGTAACTGTAGATGACGGTGGCGCTGACTCGTCCGACCTCGTGAACCGCTTGGAACAGGCGTCATCACTTTCGGATGACGGTCGGTGGTCCGAGGCTGCCGATATCCTCCTGGAGGAGGAAGCAGAACATCCCCGCGACGCCACTCTCCTGTGCATGCTCGGGGTGGTCGCGCAGGAGCTTGGCGCTGATGGGAGGGCCTATGACTACTTTAAGCGTTGCATAGCCGAGCAGCCTGCCGATCCTCTCCTCCTGGTGACGGCTGGCAACGGCTTGGCCCATTATGATGACCCGGAGGCAGAAAGTACACTGCGTCTGGCCGCCGTGACGACCCCGGAGTTGATGCTTGCCCGACTCTATTACGGATCGTACCTCCTGCGGGAAGGCTTGCTCGAGCAGGCTACCGCTGAGCTCGAGGCCGCGCGCGAACTGGATGACGTCGATTCGCGGGTCCACAGGGAACTGGCCACCGCGTATTATCTCGCTGGCAGGCGACCGGAGAGCATAGTGCACCTGGAACGAGCCCTGGAGCGAAGCGAAGAAGACCCGGATCTCCGGTTGCTATATGGACTGGTACTTCTGGAGGATGGACAAATGTCAGAGGCGGCCGAGGAGATCCACCGCGCATCCGCGGACCTCCCGATGGATACAGAGGCCAGCCTGCTAAGCGCCCTTGCATGTTCCGCTGAGGACTGGACAGACGAGGCGTGGCTCGCGATCGCCAGGGCAGAAGACGGCATTACCAGCGAGCTCCTACCGGCGCTGCAGGAAGTGGAGGAGCTCGTGGAAGCAGGATCCGCCGCCTCCACGACATTCCTGCGGGAGCAATTCGCCCCCTCGATGTTACGTGAACGAATGCTACTTCGCCCGTAAACGTGTGACGGGCAGTGTTTTGACCCCACCTCCCCACCCGCAACTCTCGACGAGAAACCGAATGGATATCCCGATAGAAAATTATTCACTGAACAATGGCCTGCGTGTGGTCCTATCAGAGGACCACGCCCAGCCAGTGGTCGCCGTAAACCTCTGGTACAACGTGGGGAGCCGCAATGAACGGGTCGGACGCACCGGCTTCGCACACCTCTTTGAACACATGATGTTCCAGGGCTCGGAGAATGTGCCGAATACGGAGCACATAGCGCACGTCGAGCGTGTAGGCGGTTCCATGAACGGCTCAACCTGGCTGGATAGGACCAACTATTTCGAGACCATGCCGGCGAATCGACTCGAGCTGGCGCTCTGGCTCGAATCGGACCGTATGGGTTTTCTGGTTCCGGCGATGACGCAGGAAAAGCTGGATAATCAGCGGAGCGTTGTTCAGAACGAGCGCCGCTGGCGCGTGGACAATCAGCCATATGGTGACTGGGACGAGCGGCTCCAGGCGCTCGTCTATCCATCCGACCACCCTTACCATCACTCTGTGATCGGCAGCATGGCGGACCTCGACGCCGCGACGCTGGAGGATGTAGAGGAATTCTTCCGTACTTATTATGCGCCTAACAATGCCGTGCTTACGATCTGTGGGTCTTTCGATCCGGCTATGGCGAAGTCGCTGGTGGAGAAATATTTCGGCACCATATCGAGCGGGCCTCCCGTCCCCCCTCTCCCGGGTCGTACTGAAATTCCACTCAGGAGTGGCGAGTTCGTAAGGGAGCGGGTTGAAAGTGATGTCGGCCTGAGTCGGGTCTACCTGGCTTTTCGAATTCCGCCTTTCGGCTCCTCCGATTTCTACCCCGCCGATGTCACCGCCCATCTACTTGCATCGGGTAAGGCATCGCGGCTGTACAGAAGTCTCGTCCGTGAACAACGCATCGCTCAGAGTGTCGTGGCCTTTGCTTTTCCGATAGTGACAGGGGCCGCCATGTTCGTCATCTGGGCAACAGCGAGCCCCGACACCGATCCGGATAAGCTCGAAGAAGCCGTCTGGCGTGAGCTGGACCTGTTATACAAGGGCGACGTGACAGCTGAAGAGATCTCCCGGACGGTTACAGGCATAGAAGCGACCCAGATGATCGGCCTCCAGCAGGTGGGAGAGCGGGCTGATCAGTTGTCGATGTTCACTACGCTCTTCGATGAACCGAATCGTCTCAATACTGAACTCGATCGCTATCAGGAAGTGACAGCGGAGGATGTTCAGAAAATTGCGCTGGAATACCTGCAGAGAGAGAATGCGGTGGCGCTGACCTACGTCCCCGGCGCCAGACCGGAGGCCGCATGAGCAACGTCGTGGATAGAACTTCAGTGCCCGAGGGCCTTCCACTACGCCCTTACAGTTTTCCAGCTATCGAGCGCGCCGAGCTCTCGAACGGGCTGCCGATTCTTGTTGCCAGGACATCCCATTTCCCAGTTGTAACACTCTCTGCCATCCTGCCGGCAGGTGGCGTTCAGGAGCAGGGAGACCGCGCGGGGCTGGCTACTCTTACGAACTCGCTTCTGGAGTCGGGAGCGGCCGGAAGGAGTGCGCTCGACATCGCTGAATCACTCGAGGGTCTTGGCGTGAGGATGAAGGCGTCGACGTCATGGGATGTGTCGCTTGTAGGCTATACCAGCCTCGCATCCAGAGCCGACGCGGCGTCTGAGATTCTCGGCAGTATGGTGAGGTCGCCCGACTTTCCGCCCGCGGAAGTGGAGCGGATCAGACAGGAACAGCTCGCCGATATTGTCCAGCGGCGCGCGGAACCCCGCGGCCTGGCTAATGAAATGGTGGCGAGGTTCATCTATTCGGAGGATACGCCGTATCGGCGCCCGCTCGGCGGTACCGCTGCCACTGTGGAAGGTCTCACGCGCAGCGATGCTGCCGCCTTCCATTCAGAATGCTACAGCCCGCGCGGGGCAGCGGTGGTCGTTGCCGGCCACATCGACGTTCAGTCAGCGATCGAACTGGCTGAGGCACGCTTCGGCGACTGGGTCGGGCCGGTTGTCCAGCGACCGCGAATCGCCGTTCGGCCGCTGCGGGAATCCACTCGGGTGGTCATTGTCGATCGGCCTGGGGCAGTACAATCGGAGATCCGGATCGGTCATATAGGCCTGGCCCGGGATACTCCTGATTATTTTCCGGTCATAGTGATGAACACGATTCTCGGAGGTGCCTTCTCGTCCCGCCTCAATCTCAACCTCCGCGAACGCCACGGCTACACGTACGGTGTCAGTTCCTCTTTCTCCATGCGGAAGGATACAGGGCTCTTCCTTGTGTCGACGGCCGTTCAGACCGAGGTCACCTCAGCGGCGGTCAGGGAAATCCTCAACGAGGTGGAAGGCATTCGTGACAGCAAAGTCTCCGATAGGGAGCTAGACGACGCCAGGAATTACCTCGCCGGCACATTCCCACTGCGCCTCCAGACTACCGATGGCATCGCATCGCGCCTCGCTGAGCTCCTGATCTATGAACTGCCAGATGATTATTTCTCCGACTACCGGGACCGGATTGTCGAGGTCGGCAGAGCGGAGGTGCTCGATGCAGCGCGGGCGCACATCCGCCCCGAGCATTTCGCGGTTGTAGTGGTAGGCGACGCGAGTGCTATCAGAGAGCCGCTCGAATCTCTCGACATCGGCCCGGTAGAGGTTGTCGATGCCTTGACCCTGCCATGAAACAGCCGAATTGAATGGGACTTGAAAGCGAAACACCCGGGATGATCGACTCGCGCCTCATCCACGATGGGCCCGTAGTACGGCTGAGCGTCGATACCGTTCGCTTCCCCGACGGCTCCAGGGGTGAGTTGGAGATGATTCGTCACTCGGGTGCGGCGGCTATCCTACCGATTATCTCAGATCATGACGTGGATCCGCGAGTCCTGCTCATAAAGCAGTATCGATATGCGACTGGCGGATACATCTACGAGGTTCCGGCCGGTCGACCGGATAGGCCTGGTGAAGATTGGGAGGAATGCGCGCGCCGTGAATTGGAGGAGGAAACAGGCATGGTGGCCGACAGCCTCACATTCCTCACAACCATCTACACTACACCGGGCTTCACGGATGAAAAAATACACCTCTTCACCGGCCGGGGCCTTCGGCCGGGCACTGCCGCGCGTGACAAGGATGAATTTATCGAGCTCGTCGAGCTACCCTTTTCAGATGCTTTACGCATGGTCCGTGACGGGGAGATTACCGATGCGAAAACAATCTGTACGCTGCTGTACGCTACCAGCTTCGTAATGGGCGCGTAGGGACGTGTGTGTGTCCACTCAGCGACGTACGTCGTCCGCGATACTGGACAGTCTTTCAGGCGGCATTCTGGTGATATGTGCGGCGTAAACCATTGGTAGGAGGGCGTTTACTCCGATCATACCCGGCCTTGATGCCTGGTATGGAACCTGCTCCCTGATAGGCGTGCGGTTACAGGAGGCAACGTGAATCCGGGATTCGCGGCATCCTCCATTCATTCGCGAGTTCAAAGGAGGTTTCATGGCTGACCTGTCCAGACGTGCCCTGGCGTTCGGAGCTGAACCTGACGCAGGTCCAGGTGCCCTGAAAGGTTTGAACGACAGCGAACTGGTCGCCGCGTTCCTCGAAGGGGAATCACGAGCATTCAACGAGCTGGTTGACCGATATCAGGGTCGTCTTCTCAATTTCGTCTATCGTACCACCGGCGATCGGGAGCGGGCTGAGGACCTGGTGCAGGAAACGTTCATTCGTGTGTATCGGCATCTCAACAGGTTCGATCAGTCGAAGAAGTTTTCGACCTGGGCATATACAATAGCTTCGAACCTGGCCAAGAACGAATTGCGGAATCGGTCCAGGAACCCGCTGGTCCTGTTCCAGGCCATAAAGAAGAACTGGGACGCCGATCAGAAGCCGCTGGAGTGGGAGGACAACACCTATAGGCCTGACGATCTGTTCCGCAAAAGGCACCTGCGCCAGATGGTCGAATCTGCCGTGGCCGAGTTGCCAGAGCATCACCGCGCCGTATTCGTACTCCGCGAGATGGAAGGGAAGACCTACGAGGAGATCGCAGAGATAACCGGGTGCAATCTCGGAACCGTAAAGAGCCGGCTCAACCGTGCGCGGAACAACTTTGCACAGATAATCGCTCCGGTACTGAACTGAGACCTGCGCGGCCGGTTTGAACACGAATTGCGCGGAAGCATTTGCTCCGCGCAATTCTGTATTTGTATCCCCACCGCATTACGGAACTCTCGGGCGGTTACTATGTAGAATGGGATTGTAACCGCAGTGGGATAGAATCTCGCACACTGCAACTGAAAACTCATTCACCGTTCTGAGCGATGGTCGACTGTTCTCAATTTCTCGAAAGGTACTCCGAATTTCGGGATGACGACATGGACATCGGGACTCGAGCCGACTTCGAAGTTCACCTGAATTCCTGTGCAGCCTGCGCCCGGTATGACAGGGTTGTCAGGAACGGCGCTGGCATCTTCCGGGACCTGACGGAGATTGAGCCGGCCAGCGACTTCCTTCCGCGCCTGCAGCACAAAATCTTCCATATACGCGATGAAGACGAGCGGCTCGGCCGCCGCGCATCCGGTACGTCGGTAATGTTCACCACCGCTATTTCGGCAATGATCGCCGCGGTGGCCTGGGCCCCGCTGGCACGTCCCCGGCCTCACGCCGTGGAACTCCCGTCTGTGGCGGCTCACGCGCCGCATCGACAGGAGGCAGTGCCGGTCCTTTTCAAGTCGGGTCCGCTGCTCGATGAGGCACAACGGATCGATCGGTACAACCGGAGATCTGCACAAACACTCTTTGCCGAGTTCTCACCCGTTGGTGTTCACGAAACGCGTTTCACAACTATGTCCGGTCGATGAGGTTTACCCCACCGCTCGACTTTCACGAAATTATCGTCTGCTCCGGAAGCTGAGTCTACATTGCCGCGAATCCAGTATTCGAAGCTTCTACAGACCCTCGGACAAGGGCCGGCAGGGGGTGTGTTCTTCCTGTATGGTGAGGAAGAGCACATGCGTGACGAGGCTCTGGTTCGGATAGTCGACGCACACCTCGACCCGGCCACGCGCGACTTTAATTTCGATCAGGTCCGGGGTAGCGATACACCTGCAGACTCTCTTGCGTCGCTCCTCGCTACCCCTCCGATGATGGCGCGCTGGCGCGTTGTGGTTATAAGAGACGCACAGGGCCTGTCCGCCAAAGCGCGAGAGCTCGTGGAGGCTACTGCCGCCGAGCCGCCGGCTGAGCTCGTCCTGGTCATCTCCTGCGCGATCCCCAGCGGAAGCCGCGCGAAGTTCTACTCGAACCTCCAGAAGAAGGCGGTCGCGGTCGAGTTCACAGCGGTGGCTCCCCACGACCTGCCCGGTTGGATTATAGAAGCTGCCGAGACTCTGCACGGCCTGACTATGGATGCTGAAGCGGCCCAGGCACTCGCGACCGCCGTGGGAACATCTCTCTCTTTGGCGGCGGCAGAACTGGTTAAGCTTGCCGCGTATGTACAGGACCGGCAGATTTTGACCATCGCTGACGTTAGCGCCGTCGTGGGAAGCACGAGCCGGGTCGACCGCTGGAAGTGGTTCGAGCTGATCGGGGAGCGACGCTTCGGTGAGGCTCTGCGGGATATCCCCACTTTGCTGGAGGCTGGAGAATCCGGCGTCGGACTCATCATCGGGATGACCTCGCAACTTCTCCGTATAGGTCTGCTATGCGCTGGCGGGGAATCTGCACTCGAGCGGGAGCTTAAGCCGTATCAGCGATGGATGGCCCGCAAACTCGGCCCGGCGGCCCGCCGCTGGACAACCGGGGAGGTGGACGCCGCCCTCGCCGAGCTGCTCCGGACTGATCACCTCCTCAAAACAGCGCCCATGTCGGATCGTCAGTGCCTCGAGGAGCTGCTATTGCGACTCGATGGGGCAGCCGCTGGCCGTACGGCCGCATAGTCTCCCGACAGCGTTCGAAGGTAGATGGCCTCCATAGACACTCCGCTTATGCAGCAATGGCGCGAAGTAAAAGCAAAGCATACCGATGCTTTGCTCTTCTTTCGTGTTGGCGATTTCTATGAGATGTTCTACGAGGACGCCGAGGAGGGCTCACGTTTGCTCGGCCTCACCCTCACCTCCCGAAACAACGGGAGCTCCCGAGCACCGCTTGCTGGCATACCGGTCCATGCACTGGAAACCTACCTGCAGAAGCTCGTTCGCCTCGGCCGGAGGGTCGCGATATGCGAGCAGGTCGAAGACCCATCCCAGGCCAGGGGAATTGTACGCCGCGCGGTAACCCAGACCCTCAGTCCGGGTACCGTGCTCAGCGACGGATTGCTGGAGGCGCGGCGTAACAACTACCTGGTTGCACTGGCTGGAGAGCCCTCGGCCGGCGGCAGGGTGGCGATTGCTTCTGCTGACCTCTCTACCGGTGAGATGCGCGTGCGTGCAGTCGACTGGGAGGAGTTGGCGGACGCACTCGGCCTGATCGAGCCGGCGGAAGTACTCCTTCCGAGCTCTTGGGAGCTGTTTCCGGTATCTGGCGCGGAGGACATCCTGCGCACCTACCGCGGCGACTGGCAATTCGAATCGACTCATGGTCAGGAGGAGCTGAAGCGGCATTTTCGGGTGCTGAATCTTGCCGGCTTCGGCCTTACGGATCATGATGACTCGCTCGTCGGTGCATGCGGTGCGTTGGTGTCGTACCTGGTCGAAACGCAGCCATCGGTCGCTGTGCACCTGTGCGCCCCACGTGTGGAGCGCGCGGGGAACGAGATGCCTCTCGATGAGATGACCCGCCGAAATCTCGAGCTTGTCGAGCCGCTGAACAGGAGCGTGCCGGGGGGAACCCTCCTGGCAGTTCTGGACCGGGCGCAAACACCCATGGGAGGGCGGCTGCTTCGCAAATGGTTGTTGGCACCGCTGCTGAGTAGCGAAGCAATCGAGGAGCGGCAGGAGGGAGTGGCCGAGCTCGTGGCCAGATCCGAACTTCGCGAACGCATCAGACGGCAGTTGGCGGAGATCCGCGATCTCGAGCGGCTGGCGATGAAGGTAATCGCTGGCCGCTGCACACCCCGCGAACTGCTAGGCGTCCAGGCTTCTATCGCCGGCGTCCCCGACCTCGTCTCGGCTATAGGAGAGGCTGAAGCGCCCATCCTGGCGACGCTTTATCGTAACATGGACCCGCTCGACGACGTTCGCACCTTGATTGAGAGGGCGATTTCTCCGGATGCTCCAGCCGCTCTGGGTGACGGCGGAACAATCCTCAGCGGCTACGACGGCGCGCTCGACGACCTGCGTGCGACCCGCGACGGTGCGGTGGAGTGGATCGCACAGCTTCAGACATCGGAGCGCGAACGCACGGGGATATCATCGCTCAAGGTGGGGTTCAACAAGGTCTTCGGCTATTATCTGGAAGTCACCCGCGCCAGAGCCGATCTTGTCCCCGATAATTATGAGCGGCGGCAGACTCTGGCTAATGCCGAACGGTATGTCACCTCCGAATTGAAGGAGTGGGAGGAGAAGGTTCTGGGAGCCGAGCAGTCCATCCTGGATCTCGAAGCACAGCTGTTCACTAAAGTGAGGGAAGAGGTCGCAGAGGCGGTCCCGGAGCTGCGAAAGTTGGCTGGCCATATCGCTATCCTCGATGTAATCGCCGCACTCGCTGAAGCTGCCGACCGCCAGGGATACGTCTGTCCGGAGGTTCACTCCGGACTGGGTCTCGAAATCCGGGACGGCCGGCATCCGGTTGTGGAGACGATGATGGCCCGCGAAGACTTCATCCCGAACGACGTACATCTGGATGGCGCCTCGCGAATCATGATCTTGACCGGCCCCAACATGGCCGGGAAATCAACCCTCCTGCGCCAGGTGGGACTGATCGTTCTCCTCGCGCAGATAGGATCGTTCGTTCCCGCGAGCAGCGCACGGATAGGTATAGTGGATCGCATCTTCACGCGGGTGGGCGCATCGGACAACCTCGTTCGCGGACAATCCACTTTCATGGTGGAGATGAATGAGACCGCGGCGATCCTGAACATGGCCACGAACCGCTCTCTCGTGCTGCTGGACGAAATCGGGCGAGGAACCTCGACCTGGGATGGTCTTAGCGTAGCTACCGCTGTGACCGAGTACCTGCACGAGAACATCGGGTCGCTAACAATCTTTGCTACCCACTACCACGAACTGACAAAGCTTGCCGACCGACTGCCGGCTGTCGCAAATTTCAGTGTGGCCATAAAGGAAGAGGGTGAGCGGATCGTCTTTCTGCGCTCGCTCGTGAAGGGAGGATCCGATAGATCGTTCGGCGTCGAGGTCGCCCGCATGGCCGGTTTGCCCTCGGCAGTTGTCGCACGAGCGCGAGACCTCCTCGTGGAGCTCGAGGCACAGGCATCCCGCAGGCATCCGAATGGCTCGGCAGCCACGCCATCGCAACCACACGACCAGCTGCGTCTGTTCGACACGCCGCATCCCGTTGTGGAGAGGCTCCGGGTCGTTGACCCCGACCACCTCACCCCGATGCAGGCACTGTCGCTGATAGCAGAACTGGCAACCCACGCGCGTAGCTGAGATCATACTTCAACCACCGGAAATCGTGTTCAATAAGCAAATGAGACCATTTACGGCCGGTATCGCGGGAATGATCTTCCTGTGCGCCTGCGGCGAGCAGGTTCCGCAGACTCCGCCGCGTCAGCTGAGCGGATCTCCTTTCCATTACCCCGAGGAACTCTGGGATGCAGGTGTAGAAGGAGAGACAGTCGTTCGGTTGTTTGTAACAGCTAACGGCACGGTCGATTCGGCAAGCGTAGAGACATCCAGCGGATACGCCGCATTTGACAGCGCGGCCGTGACGGGTGCGTACGACGTACGTTTCGAGCCGGCCCGGAGCGGGCAGGAGGCCATAGATGTGTGGGTGCTTCTTCCAGTCGAGTTCGATATGCCTTCCGATTCGGCTCCGGGTGGCTCATGACCGGCCGCAAAGGAGTAAACTCGCGGCATGAAAGACCGTACGAGAGCGTACTCGATGTTATCGGCTGGACTCCGCTGATCCGGCTGCACACCATCACCCGCCATGTGAACACCCCGCTTTACGGCAAAGCCGAGTTCATGAACCCTGGCGGATCGGTGAAGGACCGCATCGGTCCCGCTATTATTGAGGCTGCCGAACGCTCGGGGAGTTTGCGACCCGGTGGTACAGTAGTCGAAGGGACCAGCGGCAACACCGGCGTCGGGCTTGCGCTTGCGGCGATCAGCAAGGGCTACAACTGCATCTTCACCATTCCCGACAAAATGAGTCAGGAGAAGGTGAGGCTACTGAAGGCGTTCGGTGCGGAAGTGATCGTTACACCGACGGCTGTTCCGCCCGACCACCCCGACAGTTACGTAGAGATGGCGAAGCGGATAGCACGTGAGACGCCGAATGCTATCCTGGCCGATCAGTTTTACAATCAGGCGAATCCGGAAGCTCACTATCGTACCACCGGCCCTGAAATCTGGGATCAGACTGAGGGTCGCGTGACTCACTTCGTCGCGTCGGCAGGGACGGGCGGTACTCTCAGTGGTGTCGGTCGATACCTGAAGGAGAAGAATCCGGAGATCCGCATCATTGGTGGAGATCCGGTCGGGTCCATCATCCGCCATTTCGCGGAAACGGGTGAAAAGTTGGAAGGCACTCCGTACAAGGTAGAGGGGATAGGTCAGGATAAGATTCCCGGGACTCTCCACCTGGATCTCGTGGACGAGTGGCGTTCTGTAGACGATAGAACCGCGTTCGCGATGGCACGGCGCCTCACGCGCGAGGAGGGACTCTTTGTCGGTGGGTCTTCCGGACTAATTGCGCATGTCGCGCTGGAAATCGCCCGGGAGGTGGACGATCCCGACGCGTGCATTGTGATGGTGCTCTGCGATACCGGCGAACGATACCTCTCGAAGCTCTACAACGACGAGTGGCTCCGTGAAAACCGCCTTATCGACCCCGCGAGGATTACCGCTGGCGCTATGGTGGGTGCCAAGGAGGACCAGGGGCTCAGGCATCTCGTCTCTGTCGAAGCCGCCACCGCCGTACGGGAAGCGCTGGCATTCGTCACCAATCACAACATCTCGCAACTTCCTGTACTTTCCGGCGACGAATGCGTTGGACACGTCTCGGAGTCGATCCTGATGTCCCGGGTTCTCGAGAATCCCTCAATTCTGGATCAGCCGGTCAGGCAACTCATGGATCCTCCCCTGCCGGTTGTCGATTCGCATGTAGACCTGCCGGCGGTCAGTCGCCTTCTGAGCCAGCATAATCCCGCGGTCCTTGTACGCCGCGATGGCGCTATCACCGGAATCATCACACGCTTCGACGTGCTCCACTATATAACTGGCTCGAACTGACTCCCGGTCATCCACGTCGGCCCCACCTGCTTGTCAGCTCACGGATCTCGTGCGCCATAGCCTCATGAAGCTGTTGCTTCTCGTCCCACGGGAGGAAGGCGCTGTCGAAGCTCATCAACGCGATATCCGTCAGATTCAGCCAGGTGAAGCCGAGGTGTTCGTGGGCTCGCCAGTACTCTTCCGTGACACTCGTTGCGCTCATTAGCCGATTGTCGGTGTTCAGGCTGATGATCAACCCCTCGTGGAGGTACAGCCTTGCCGGATGCTCAGCAAAGCTCTCGACGGCTCTTGTTTGCACATTCGAGGTCAGGCAGATCTCGATGGGAATACGGAAGTCTTTGACATATCCCATAAGGTCGGGATCTTCGAAAAGACGCGTGCCGTGGCCGATTCTGTGCGCCCGGCAGTAGTGAAGCGCTTGATGTATCGATTCCGGCCCGTACGCCTCTCCCGCGTGGATCGTCGCAGCCATATTCTTGTTGATGACTGTGAAGAACGCATCCCGATGTTTTTTGGCAGGATAGTTATACTCAGCGCCCGCAAGATCGAACGCAACCACCCCACGATTCTTGTAAGCTACAGTCAGGTCCGCGAGGTCCCGCGATGTGGACGGATGCATGTTCCGAATGCCGCATATGATCAGAGCGGTACGGATCCCGAAGAGCTCCTCGGCGCGTCGAAGCCCTCGTAGCGGAGCCTCAACGGTTTCCGTGAGCGGGAGGCCTTCGCGTGTATTCAGAATGGGAGAGTACCGGATCTCCGCGTACCGTACATTTTCCTTGGCAAGATCTTCCGCCAACTCGTACGCAACTCGCTCCAGTGCGTCGGATGTTTGCATCACGGAGAGCGTGACTTCGAAGCGCTCGAGGTAGTCCACCAGGTTTTGCGCGTCCCGGACGTGCATGTAATCACGAAGCGAATCTTCGTCAGGTGCGGGCATGGTCTTGCCATACTCCTCCGCCAGCTCCAGCATGGTGCCGGGCCGAAGCGAACCGTCGAGGTGCACGTGGAGCTCGGCCTTTGGCAACTGGTGCAGAAGTTCGCGGGTAACTTCAATATCCGCTGGGTTACCGCTGCTGATCGACATGTTATCCAATCGTCTGATGGCTGGATCCGGGATTTCGGGATACCCCCTGGTACCTCATTTGCTCCCCGTCTTCTTTGCAGCGGCAATGCAGTGGTGATAGGTTCTGCAACCCGGCTCGAGTTACTCTAAACCCCCGGCAAATCGCTAAATGCGGCCAGTTCTGGACAAAGATTTGCGGCGTCTGACTGTAGCCATTGCTATCGCGGTAGCAGTTTGCGCGAGCTCGCAGCAACCGGCCGCGGCGCAGGTGGCGGTGCCCGTAGCAGAACCAGCAGATACCATGGTGGATGCCGGTCCGGACAGGTCACCGGGCGGTGCATTCCTGCGATCGCTGGTAATTCCCGGTTGGGGCCAGGCGTGGGTAGGCGCACCCGGGCGGGGCGGCGTGTACTTCGCGATCGAAAGCGCAAGCCTCTGGATGGTTTATAAGACCGCAAGTCAGCTCAGCGAGGCGCGTGCAGAACAGGAGTTTCTTCGCGAGAGCGGCGTACTCGAACCCGACGACGAAACAGGGCTGGTACGGTCCAGGGAGGCACAGCTGGAAGACTGGATAACATTCTCGGCCTTCATGCTCTTCTTTTCGGGGGCAGACGCTTACGTGGCGGCCTACCTGGCCGATTTCTCAGAGCATGTGGGCGTCACGCCTGGGCCCGCCGGCGAGCTACGCCTTCAGGCCACTATCCCCATTGGGCGGCGATGACAGGTCAGCCGATTGGCGTATTCGATTCAGGCGTCGGCGGACTGAGCGTCGCGCGCGAGATACGGGCCCTGCTCCCAGCAGAGGACATTCTCTACTTCGCTGATACGGCCTACTGTCCATATGGAGGCAGGCCGGTTGATGAAATTCGTGAAAGATCCCTGTTAGTTGTGAACAGACTGGTCGGCGAGGGGGCGAAGGTAGTCGTAGTAGCTTGCAACACCGCGTCTGCCGCCGCTCTGGAGACGCTTCGTGCGGTAATCGACGTCCCGGTTATTGGTATGGAACCGGCCCTCAAACCGGCCGTAACGAAATCACTGCGCGGGCGAGTTGGTGTGATGGCGACTCCGGCCACGCTGCGGGCCGAGCGCTTCGACCGACTCGTGGAGCATTACGGTAACGGCGCAGAAATATTCCCGCTGCCATGCCCTGGCCTGGTAGAGCATGTAGAGCTGGGTGAGGTCGATGGCGATGGAGTCGAGGAAACGCTGAAGGAACTACTCGGTCCGATCATGCGAGCAGAGGTGGATACGGTCGTTCTGGGGTGCACGCACTACCCATTTCTACGGGCAGCTATTTCCCGGATAATGGGACCCGGCGTTTCCATTGTTGACAGCGGGGCGGCGGTAGCGAGGCAGGTGCAGCGGGTCCTGGCTGTGAACGGGACGGTGAGCGTCTCCGGCGACGGTATTTTTCGACTGTTGACCAGCGGTAATGCGGAGGCGGTGGGGAAGGTGGCTTCTCGTCTGTGGACCGAACCGCTGACGGCCGAGACGGTCGATCTGGCCTCAGTCTGAATCCGCCGGCCAGCGGAGCAGACGCGGGGCGCCCGCGCCGGGCGGGACCTCTACGTAGGTGAAGTTGTTGATCCAGTCGCCGGCATTCACATAATATCTATTCGGGAAGGCTTCGGTAAGCTCCGGCACATGGGCATGGCCGGTTACCACCATGTCCAGAGTCGGGTCAGTTTCCAACTTCTCGAGGGCCCATGCCCTTATGAAATTCGCTCGGCCGCTGGCCGCGTCGGTGATCTCCGCACCAGTCCTCCCTTCAGTGGCGGAAACCCGGTCAGCGATTCGGATACCCCAGTCTGGGTGAAGCATCCGGAAAGCCCGAGTGGTGAGCTTGTGCCGAATGACCGCCCGCAGAACGCGGTATCCGAGATCACCGGTGCCGAGCCCGTCACCATGAGCAACGAGCGTGCGGCGCCCCGCTATTTCCATTTCAACCGGACCTTCGATAAGTCGGAGACCCACCTCATCCTTCAGGAAGTCACCCACCCAGGCATCGTGGTTCCCGCTGACGAAGTACACTGGCATGCCTGTATCTACCAGGTCGGCGAGCGCGGCGAGAACCCGAAAATGCGCGCGGGGGATAACCGACCGGTACTCGAACCAGAAGTCGAACAGGTCACCGTTGATCAGCAGACCGGACGCTCGATCCGCCGCGGCGCGCACGAAGTCACGGAAGCTGGCCTCCGTATTTCGCGGGACCGCACCCAGGTGAAGGTCCGAAACGATTAGAAATGGTTTGTTTTCCATGGAGGCGCCAAACTATCCAGAGACCCACTCAACGACAATAGCCGTGGAGAATGCGTTTGACACTTTGTCGCCGGTTTCCATAGCTTTGGCCTTCACTGGCCGGCAAGGCTTCCTTCACCTAATACAGCGCTTATCAGAATGACTGAACCTGCCCGGAGTACCTCAGAGTTCCGGGTTCGCTACGCAGAAACCGATAAGATGGGGGTCGTTTATCACGCCAATTACCTGATATGGTGTGAGATAGCGCGGACCGATCTGATCCGGAAGCTCGGATCTTCGTATGCTGAGCTGGAGGACCGGGGAACGGTGCTGGCCGTTTCGGAGGCTGCGCTGCGCTACCACGCAAGCGCCAGGTACGATGACCTTGTTCGCGCCGAGTGCTGGGTAGAAGAGGTCAGGTCGCGTCTGGTCCGCTTTGGGTACGAAATCTCCCGGGCGGGATCCGCGGGTCCTCCGCTGCGGCTCGTTACCGCCCATACTACACTCATTGCCCTGGATGCGAGCGGCCGCCCTCGTGTGATGCCACCAGAGCTTCTGGCTCGCCTGAAAGGTGGATGAGAAATGACTCTACTGACGTTCTCGCGAGCGATTGCACTGGTGAGCGCGATCTGCATCGTTGCCGGCTGCGGCGCCGCATTACGGGAACCGCAACGAGTAGCTCAGCCGTATTCCCTTACGGACGCGGAGGTGAGCGCTTACGCGGTGCTTCTCCGCATGGAAGATCGGAGGGAGTACAACGCCCGGCAGCTTTCTGAATTCGCCAGCGCGCCATCCGCGGCGATTCGGAGGCGCGCTGCCCTCGTGCTGGGGCGCCTAGGCGATACCGCGGCCGTGCCGATTCTCGTAGGCCTGACCACAGATCCGGACTCATCGGTGGCCGCGACCGCGGCCTTCTCGCTCGGCGAGCTCGGCGATTCCGCAGCCGTGCCTGCCCTTTCTTCGCTGCTCCTGGAAGGAGTTGCGGATACCACACCGACGGTGGCCGTAGAAGCCGCCACGGCCTTAGGAAAAATCGGTACACAGGAGGCGGAGGCGGCCCTGATGGGGGTACTCTCCGACTTTTCCGTGGACAGCCCGACGTCCTCCGATCTGGTGAACGCCGCCCTCCTTGCGATCTGGAAATTCCCGCGCCCGATCGACCTGGACGCGATAACCAGGTGGGCCGAATCGTCCGACGCTGAGACGCGCTGGCGTACGGTTTACGCGCTGGTTCGTCGGCCTTCCCCTCCCGCAGCGCACATACTCCTGGACGGCATCGGCGACCCGAACTCGCGGGTGCGGGCGATTGCGGCGAAGGGACTGACGGCCGCCCTGGCTGACTCGGCTGGGCTGGACCGCACGGCGGTTATGGATCTCCTCATCGACGCTACTGAGGACACGGCCTACAGCGTACGAATCAACGCGGCAGGGGCGCTCGGGAGCTATTCGGCGCCGGCATCTGTTGCGTCGCTGATGGCTCTCGCCCGCGGAGCCGATCCGCACCTGCGACTCACTGCCATTGAATCGCTCGGGAGAGTCGGAGAGGACGCCGTCGCTTCACGTGATCTGCTTGCGAGCCTGGTTGTCAGCGATAGCATTTCACCCGCCATCCGGGCGTCATCGCTTGCGGCACTTGGCGAGATAGCGCCGGGTGATGCGCGTGAGCGGGCGATTGCCGTTGTTGACGACGCGGAATGGCGCATTCGTGCCGCCGCCGCGAACGTACTGGCAAAGGTGGGAACGATCGAGGATCCCGCTCTTAACGAGCTTTTGCAGGCGGACGACGGTAGGGTTGCCGCGGCGGCAGCAGGAGCGATCATAGCGGCGGCCGGCGATTCCCTGGCTTCGCTCAGACACATGCTGGTAGGATTGCTGGGCAACGACGATGTCATTGTAAGAGCTGTTGCTCTGGGCGGCCTTGCCCGCCTCGACGACCCTGCTCTCCTCCCCCTCTTCCTCGACGCCTACGAGCACGCCAGGCTGGAATCTCAGAATGACGCCGCGCTTGCCGCTATTGACGCTCTCTCGTCGCTACAGGATGAGGGGCCGAACGCCGAGAGAGCGTTTTTTGCACGCTTCCCGCGCTCGCCGGACCCCCTCATCAGGCGCAGGGTACAGGATCACTTCGGAGAACTGCCCGAAACCTGGGGTTCGGTACGGCCATTGGAGACGGATCGTTCACTTGCACAGTATAAAAAGATCGTACGCGAGTGGATAGCGCCGGCATTCTCGACGGGCGAACGGCCGCGTGCCAGAATCCAGACGAACCGCGGGCCGCTGGATTTCGAGCTTTTTGTAGAGTCGGCCCTGCTTACGGTTCTGAATTTTCTTTCGCTTGCGGACCAGGACTATTTTGACGGCCAGGAGTGGCCTCGGGTGGTTCCGAACTTCGTGGTTCAGGGTGGTGACCCGCGAGGCGATATGAGCGGCGGACCGGGCTACTCGATCCGTGATGAGATGAACAGACATCTATATGATGCGGGCGCGCTCGGGATGGCCCTTTCCGGACCCGATACTGGAGGCAGTCAATTTTTTGTGACGCTCGCGCCCCAGCCCCATCTGAACGGTGGATATACGGTCTTTGGGCACCTGATCGACGGTGCAGCCGTTCTGCGAGAACTCCTACCGGGCGACGAGATCTTCGAGGTCACTCGAATACAAGCGGCTCCAGGCACACGGTGAAGATCCAGAGCTATTCGTTGCGACAGAAACGGGGAAAAGCCCGGCTGCTAACAGTAACAATTGCTGGAGCAGCGATCGCGCTGCTCGGGGCGTGCGCCGGTCGGCAGCTCGCACCTGTAGGCGAGCCCGTGGTCGATGCATCCGCCACTGCCGCTGATCTCATCGACGCCACCATCCCCCTGAACCCGCGGAAGGCCACCTTTTCATGGAATCTCCGGGAAGGGACCACCCGTCTTCACGGCAGAGGCGTCGCAAGATATGTGGCTCCGGAGCGGCTCCGACTCGATCTGTTCGGGCCGAGGGGCGAAACCTATCTGGCGGCCACGCTGGTCGGAGATCGAGCTCGCATCCCTGACGCGGTGGCGGAGGGAATCGCGCTGCCGTCGCCATCTCTGCTGTGGGCCGCGCTGGGGGTGCTCCGTCCACCCAGCGGAGCTCGGCTGATGTCTGTCACCACGACCGGCCCCACCACATCGATAAGATACGGCGTGGGGGAGGATGAAATATACGATTTTGCCCTCGAAACGTCTCCCACCGGGGCGAGACTGATTCGGGTGGAGCGCGCGGGGCCGAGCGGCGTACGGGAGACGTTGGAGCTTCACTATTCTGAGGCCGGCGAGATCACCAGCACTAACTACAGGGACTGGTCGGCCTATCGCGATCTTGTGCTAGAAATGGAGATGGTCGAGGATGCGTTACCTTTCCCGGATGAGATCTGGATTCCCGGCGGCGATCGCTAGTGCGGCGCTGCTCGCTAGCGGCTGCATGTACTCCCTCACAGGTGGAGGGCTGCCTTCGCATATTGATACGGTGGCGGTTCTCCCCTTTGAGAACGCTACTACCCAGCCGCTTCTGGATTCGGACGTCCAGCAGGCGCTCCAGGCAGAGCTGCCGCGGACCCTCGGTGTGCGACTCGCGGAAGAGAATCTGGCCGACGCCGTCGTTCGCGGCACTATAACGGGTTATGATGAGACCGCCACCAGTGTGCGCCCGTCCCAGGATCGCGAGCAGGTAGTCGTTCCGCAGCGCCAGGTAAGAATTACGTATAGCGCAGAAATTTACGACCGTACAGAGGAGCGCATTCTGTGGAGGGGCCAATCACTGGTCGGCCTGGGCAACTTCTCGCCTCAGAGCAACGAAACCGCTACTGAGGGCAAAGCGCGCGCGATTTCCGATCTGGTTCAGAAGTTGATTGAAGGGGCGCAATCGCAATGGTAGCTGGTAAGCGCACCATCCGCGTCGCCACGCGCGGCAGCGAGCTCGCCCTATGGCAGGCACATTTTGTAGAGTCCGCCCTGCTCAGCCGACATTCGGACCTCGATGTTGAGGTACAGGTCGTGGCGACAACGGGCGATAGGGTTCAGGATGTCCCGCTGGCGCAGATCGGTGATCGAGGCCTGTTCACCAAGGAGGTCGATGACGCACTCCTGGATGGCCGCGCCGATATCGCAGTCCACTCTCTCAAGGATGTACCGACATCGGTCGCCGCGGGTTTAGCGATTTCGGCAATTACGAAGCGCGCAGACTCCCGGGATGTTTTGCTGTGTCGCGATGGGAGCGTGACCCGCCTCGCTGATCTCGAAGCGGGTGCACGCATCGGTACCAGCTCGCTCCGACGGCGCGCCCAGCTCCTCGCCCGCCGCCCGGATCTGAATGTTTGCGACCTCCGCGGCAACCTGAATACGCGGCTGCGGAAGCTCGACGACGGCGACTACGACGCTATCCTGCTAGCCGCCGCGGGCGTCCTGCGCCTCGGCTGGGAAGACAGGATTACGGAGTTCCTCGACCCTCCGGACTGGCTTCCTGCGGTCGGGCAGGGAGCGTTGGCCATCCTCGCCAGATCCGGTGATGATGCGGTCGACGATCTGGTAGCCCCACTCGGCGATCGCCAGACTGCGCTTTGCGTAACGGCCGAGCGGTCCTTCCTTCGCTCTCTCGAGGGCGGCTGCCAGGTTCCCATCGCGGGGCTGGCTCTTGAACACGACGGGATGTTGCAGCTGGAAGGACTGGTTGCAGATCTCGATGGTCGAACGGTTCTTCGTGACCGGATTGCGGGTCCCACTGATGCAGCTGTTGAACTCGGGCGCGACCTTGCCGACCGCCTCGTGAAGAGGGGTGCTGACGATGTTCTCGCCGAGGTACGCGCCTCCGGCGCGGTTCTCAATATACCGGCGCCCTGACGATGACCGCACTCGAAGCCCTGAGCAGCAAGGTCGTTCCGGTTGGCGATCTAGTCGCTCGATTTTCGCGGCCCCGAGCGGAGCGCGTCGTCTTTACCAACGGCTGTTTCGATGTACTGCATCGAGGTCATGTAGAATACCTTGCCAGAGCGAGCGACGCGGGCGATCTGCTGATCGTCGGACTCAACTCCGACGCGTCGGTACGCCGCCTGAAAGGCCCCGGTCGGCCTGTAAATTCGCAGGATGATAGGGCGCTGGTACTCGCTGCTCTTGCTTCGGTGGATTTCGTCACGATTTTTGACCACGATACCCCCCTGGAACTGATACGCGCGCTCCTGCCGGATGTCCTTATCAAGGGCGGGGATTATCGCCCTCAAGATATCGTTGGAGGTAGAGAGGTCACTGCTTCGGGCGGTATTGTAATTATCGCTCCGCTTGTACCCGGCCGGTCGACCTCCGACGTTTTGCTACGCCTCAAATCCGAACAGGAAAGATGACAGATCCCAGAATGCACGATCGCGCACCTGATGAGATGCGTCCGATGAAGATCGAGCGGGGCGTCTCCACTTTCGCCGAGGGATCCTGCTTGATCTCGGTCGGAGAGACCAGGGTGCTCTGCACGGCATCCGTCCAGGAAGGCGTTCCGGCCTGGCGGCGGGGGAGTGGTGCGGGCTGGGTCACGGCGGAGTACGCGATGCTGCCGCGCGCAACGCACCAGCGCACCAGTCGCGAACGTGGCCAGATCGGCGGTCGAACGCAGGAAATACAGCGGCTGATAGGCCGTAGCTTGCGAGCATGCGTCGATCTCGAGGTACTGGGAGAGTGGACGGTCAGGGTGGATTGTGATGTTCTCCAGGCCGATGGCGGGACACGGACAGCCTCGGTTACTGGAGGGGCCATCGCGCTGCACGATGCCTGCGCGTGGGTTGCGGATCGGACCGGCGTAGCGGAATCGCCATTCCATAACTTCGTGGCTGCCGTGAGTGCTGGAATAGTAGACGGCAGGGTACTTCTCGATCTGGATTACTCCGAAGACTCCAGGGCCGACGTTGATCTGAACGTTGTCGCGCTCGCGTCAGGCGCTCTTATAGAAGTGCAGGGAACCGGCGAGCGGACCGCGTTCGCACCTGACCAGCTCACCCGCATGGTCGAGGTCGCGTCCGGCGCCATCCAACGCCTCGCGTACGCTCAGAGAAATGCGGTGGCGTGAACCGGATTCTCGTGGCCACGCGGAACCCGGATAAACTCCGCGAGATCAGAAGCATTCTGGATGATCCGGATTTGCCCGGACTCCTCGATCTGACTGCCGTCGGCATACCCGAAAGTGACGAGGAAGACGATCTCGAGCGCTTCGAATCATTCGAGGAGAATGCGCTCGCGAAAGCCCATTACTTTGCCAGTCTCTCCGGCCTGGTCACCCTGGCAGACGATTCCGGGCTCTGCGTAGACGCACTCCAGGGTGCTCCGGGCGTGAGGTCGAAACGGTTTTCCGGTCGGACGGACCTCACCGGGCCCGAGCTCGACCTGGCCAATAATCTGTACCTCATTCATCGCATGCATGGCGTCCCGGACTCTACCCGGACGGCGAGCTACGTCTGTGCGATTGCGATCGCCTCTCCGTCAGGCGCCGAGGCCACGGTGCGCGGTAGCTGCGCCGGGCAGATTCTGAACGAGCCGCGCGGGGACGGCGGATTTGGATACGATCCATACTTCCTGATCCCCGACCGCCGCATGACCGTCGCGGAGCTTCCACCGGCTACCAAGAACATGATCAGCCATCGCGCGCGAGCCCTCCATGAGCTGCGCGAGACCATCTCCCGCCGCCTTGACCTTTTCGGCTCTGGATTGTAGCTTTTCAGGCTGTCCACGGGGCGTAGCGCAGCCCGGTTAGCGCGCCTGCTTTGGGAGCAGGAGGCCGTCAGTTCGAATCTGACCGCCCCGATCAATCGAAAGCATGAGCGCCAGTAGCTCAGCTGGATAGAGCAACGGCCTTCTAAGCCGTAGGTCCCGCGTTCGAGTCGCGGCTGGCGCATCGAATTACGGACGGACGGCCTGTGGGCCGAGATGGTGGGCGTAGCTCAGTCGGTTAGAGCGCCAGATTGTGGCTCTGGAGGTCGCCGGTTCGATTCCGGTCGCTCACCCTGCACCCCCGCTTCGGTGGGGGCATTTTTTCGCCGCTCTGGTAGCGGCGGTCAGGCGACAGATCTGCTGATTTTTAGCCTTGACACCCGGCACGCAGCCATTATCTTTGTTGGCCCTGCACCGGCCAGGTGCCGGGATTACGATGGACAAAGAAGGTCGAAGGCGGCCTTGACCCGCTCTGTTTTTGGGGTTAGGTTAGAAGGCTTACTAACGATCGCTTTTACTGCGGATAGCACTGTGGTGGGAGCATGAGGGAAGTACGAGGGCAGGCGAGGGGAAGAGTGCCTGCGCAGCGCGAATTGACAACACGGGTTTGGGAGAGTGGCTATTTAGCCAGTAAGGTAAGAAGCGTCCCGTAGGGGCGGGGGCATCACTTCCTCTGTCCGGGCAGTTA
>DASSKB010000040.1:0-6807 GCA_035690925.1 Longimicrobiaceae bacterium | reverse complement strand
TGAGCGGTTGTAGGGCGGCGGCCGCCGCAGAATAGTCCCCTGTATCGAAGAGCGCACGACCTAGGCTCAGGCGGACCTCACGGCGGCGTTCGGCCGTTCCCGATCCTGACTCCAGCCATGAGGTGTAGCGATCAGCTGCGGTTTCGTTCCGACCGCGCCGGTCATACACTCCGGCGATAGCAAGTAGATTCTCCGGCGAGAGTCCGCCCAGCTCCTCCAGGATCTCGGCGGCGTCGCCCGCGGCGGAGCTGGATGGCGCCGCCTCGATAGCCGCCAGGAACAGTGGGCGCGCCGCTTCCTCATCGCCTTCCGACAATGCCAGGTGACCGGCCTGGGCAGCGAAGTGAGCACTCTCAGACTCGGAGGCCGCGCTGGCGCGGAAACGAAGTGCCAGCATGCGGGCTGTAGGAATATCGCCAGCTTCCCGATACGCCTGAAACAATGCCTTGCGCGACCGGGCACCAAGGTCGCCGATCTCATCCGGCATGACCAGGTTGCGGACCCGAGCGGTGTCCCCACGGCTGGCCAGTGCCTCGGCGGCAAGCAGGTCCACCCACGGTGAGATCCGCGGTGCCTCCTCCCGGATGCCGGTCAGGAGTGCGGTACCGTTCTCCATCTCGCCCATCTCCAGGAGTAAAAGGCCCTGGCGCAGCTCGGCTACGAGCCGTTGGTCCTCGTTGTCGGTGCCCGCCGAACTGGCACGAAAGCGCTCGTATGCGGCAATGGCTTCCTCGCGTTGATCGTCCTCTTCGAGCGCGCGGGCGAGCCAGTACCAGCCTTCGCCGCCAGCGACATCGTTGAGCCAATCTTCGCCCTCCAGGTATGAGAGCACGTTCCGCCAGCCACCCCATCCCGCTTCCGCACGGGCTGCGAGGAGTACCGCCGAGGGCTCCGGGTCAGGCGATTCTTCGAGGAACCTGCGCATCAGGCGAGCCGCTCTCCAGGACTGTCCGTTGCGCATGAAGGCCTGTACCTCCTCCGGTACGTCCTCCAAAGCTATGCCTTCGAGCGGGTCGATCGGCGCGCTATCTATAAAGCCAAATGTGCTCGTCGGGCCGGCAGGAGCGCCTGGAAGCTCCACGATCGCGGAGACGGCGGCGATTACTGCGACTGTTATAATTGGAATTGACACGTCACGACTGGGCATTCAAGGATTGGGCGCGAGTACGGATGGTGTTTCACCGGTCCTCGATCGACCGGCGGCGATACATCGATAGAGGCAGGATTCGCGCCCCAAGAAAAACGGGCCACCCGTTTCGGGTGGCCCGTTTTCGCCTCAACGGTGCCGGCAACCGATCGCGTTAGCGGGCGGCTAGCTCCGCCTCGTGGAGGTGATCGATCGTTCGCTGCGCCGACTCTTCCATGTCGATCACGAGTCGGTCGATCTTGCTCACGAAATAGTTGTGCGCGATGCTCACCGGGATGGCGATGATGAGGCCGGCGGCAGTGGTGATAAGGGCGATCTTAATGCCCCGAGCCACGAGCGTAGCTTCTACCTCACCAGCAAGCTCGATCGCCTGGAAGGCCTCGATCATTCCGATAACCGTTCCCAGGAACCCGAGTAGCGGGGCGACGGTGGAGACGGTAGCCAGAATTACCAGACCGCGCTCCAGCTTGGCCATCTCGATAAGGCCAGCGTTCTCGATCGCCTTGATGACTCGCTCGGTACCCTCGTTGTGACGGCGCAAGCCCTCGGCCAGAATGCGGCCGGCAGGTGTGTTCGATGCTTGCGCGGTTTCGGTGGCCTCGGCGATGCGACCCTCGGCTACCAGGCCGTCGACGTCACGAAGAACCCGCTTCGTTCGCGCGCCCTTGGAGGTCAGATCGATAAGCTTCCAGACGATGACGATTGCCCCGACGATGGCTGCCACCGCAAGGAAATACATCATCCAGCCGCCGCCTTCCCAGAGCGAAACGAGCTGCTCCTGCCAGGTCATGTCGGGCTGTTCCATACCGGGAATCTGCAGCAGGGCGAGGGAAAATATCGGGCTGCTCAAGGTTGGCCTCCAGAGAAACGAAATGGGGTGCGACGGGATGCGTGCACCAACGAAGTCCCGCGTTTTGCGAATAGATGGGCTGCAACATACCGGCCCCTTCGGGGTGTGTCAAGGGCCGAGAGAACGTTCGTACGGGCGGGCGCCGCAGGCGCCCGCGGCTATCGGCTATCGGTCATCGGCTATCGGTCCCCGAAATTCCGATAGCCTGCCGGAGTCGGACGCCTGACGCTGAGGCAGACAGTCGAATCCCGCGGTCACCGAGACCGATAGCCGATAGCCGATAGCCCTGAGTGCCGCAGGCACTCAGCCTCCCCCTGCTCCCAGCGGCACCTTTATGCATGCCACAAAATGCTCACCACCCTTATCCGCCAGCGGTGGTTCTATCTTAGCGCAATCTGCATCTTTGAGCGGGTGCTGGCAACGGGGATGAAAAGGGCAGCCGCTCGGCGGGTTCGCTGGTGAGGGGACATCGCCCTCGAGGACTATGCGGTCGGGCTTGCGCCGCGGATCGGCTACGGGAACTGCAGACAGGAGCGCCCGGGTATAGGGCATCAGCGGGTTGCGGTAGAGCTCGTCGGATTCCGCCAGCTCCACGATCCGGCCGAGATACATTACCGCCACACGATCCGAGATATGCTCCACAACGGAGAGGTCGTGGGCGATGAAGAGGAAGGTGAGGCCGAACTCGCTCTGCAGGTCCTGGAGCAGATTGATCACTTGGGCCTGCACCGACACATCGAGTGCCGAAACCGGCTCATCGCAGATGATCAGGTCGGGCTCGACGGCTAGTGCCCGCGCAATGCCTATCCGCTGGCGCTGCCCACCCGAGAACTCGTGCGGGTATCGCACTGCATGCTCGGGCCGCAGGCCCACCGTGCTGAGCAGCTCGGCTATCCTGTCGGTGGCGGCCTTTCCTCTTGCCAGGCCGTGGACTTTGAGGACCTCGCGCAGCGTATCGCCCACCGTCATACGGGGGTTCAGCGACGAGAACGGGTCCTGGAACACGAACTGAGCGCGACTACGCAGCTCGCGGAGCTCCCGCTTCTCCATTTTGAAGATGTCCACGCCGTCGAAGTCCGCACTCCCTGCGGTAGGCGTCTCCAGCCGTACTATCGTGCGACCGGTGGTGGTCTTACCACACCCGGATTCACCCACCAGCCCCATCGTCTCACCCTTGCGCAGGTAGAACGACAGCCCATCCACGGCCTTAACATCGCCCACGTGGCGCGAAAAGAAACCCTTCCGGATCGGGAAATACTTCTTGAGCTTTCTCACAACCAGCAGCGCGTCGGCCGGTGGCTCCATGTCGTCAGGGGTTCGGCCACGCAGGTCGCTGTCACCTTTTGCCGGTGGTAGTTCAGAGGGCACTTCGCCATCCGCCCTATCTATTCCGAGCAGCTCACCGTCGTGCGCCTGGTCCGTTCGCGCCATCAATCCAGCCCCCCTTCGTCTTCCGCACGGCCCGGAGCCGGAGCAACATCCTCAGGTTCTCCCGCTGGCGAGGTCTTAGCGCCCGTACCGGTAAGTGCCCCTTCGGGTGTAAAGCCGCCTGTCGTGCGACGGATCTCCTCGCGCCGCTCAGGATGCTCCACCAGCCAGCACTTGCTCTTGCGACCCGGAGCGATCTCGAATAGCGGCGGTTCCTCACGCTCGGTCTTCTCCCAGCCATAGGGACAGCGATCATGGAAGCGGCAGCCCGAAGGCCAGTCGGTCGGGCTGGGCACGACCCCCGGTATGACCGCCAAACGTTCAGTTTTGCTACCCAACCGCGGAATGGAGCGCAGCAGACCCTCGGTGTACGGGTTCTGCGGGTCGTGGAAGACGTCGTCCACGGGGCCCTCCTCAAATACCTGACCGGCATACATCACTATCACCCTGTCACACGTCTCGGCCACCACGCCCAGATCGTGGGTTATAAGGATGATCGACATCGCCAATTCCTCCTGGAGGCGATTGAGCAATTCCAGGATCTGTGCCTGTATGGTTACGTCCAGCGCGGTCGTCGGCTCGTCGGCGATCAACAGCTTCGGGTCGCACGCTAGCGCTATGGCGATCATCACCCGCTGGCGCATTCCGCCTGACAACTGGTGCGGGTACTCGTCCACACGCTGCTCGGGAATGGGAATTCCCACCAGCTGCAGCATCTCGATGGCCCTGTCGCGAGCATCTTTCTTATTCAGACCCTGATGCAGCCGCAGCGACTCCATTATCTGGTCACCGACTCGAAAAACCGGGTTCAGCGAGGTCATCGGTTCCTGGAAGATCATGGCGATGTCATTGCCGCGTATCCGCCGCATACGCTCGCGCGAAGCTGTCGTGAGGTCCTCGACACCATTCTCACCTCGAAAAAGTATCCGCGAGCCCTCCTGAATCTCGCCCGGCGGCTCCGGAATCAACCGCATCACCGATAGAGAGGTCACCGACTTCCCACTCCCCGACTCACCCACGATGCCAAGCGTTTCACCTGGATTCACGTGAAACGACACACCATCGACCGCGCGTGCGAGCCCCGCGTCGGTGCGGAAGTAGGTGCGGAGATTGTCGACCTGGAGGATTGGTTGGGGCATATGAGCTATCAGCTATCAGCTATCAGCTATCAGTTTTGGGAATGGCAGCGAATCGCGTGTCCGACAACAATTGGGCCGAAGCCAAACAGCAGGCTATCGGACTTACGCTGCTGATAGCCGATAGCTGATAGCTGATAGCTTCCCCCATCACGTCCTCAACCTCGGATCCAACGCATCACGCAAGCCATCGCCCAGTAGATTGAACGCTGTTACGGTTATGACTATCGCGAGGCCGGGGAAGGTTGCTATCCACCAGGCGGTTATCAGGGCGTCGCGGCCGTCGGCGATCATGTTGCCCCAGCTGGCGGTGGGCGGCTGCACGCCCAGCCCGAGGAACGAGAGCGCTGCTTCAACCAGGATCGTGTTGCCGATACCGAGGGTGGTGTAAACGATGACCGGCGCGAGGGTGTTCGGGATTATATGGCGCAGGATAATCCGCATATCGCCCATACCGAGCACGCGCGCCGCCTGCACGAATTCGCGCTCGCGGAGCGAGAGGACCTCACCGCGGACAATTCGTGCGACGCTCATCCAGCCGGTGAGGCCGAGCACGAGAACAACCAGCCAGATGGACGGGGTGAAGAGGGCGATGACTACTATGAGCAGAACCAGCCGCGGGAAGGAGAGCATCATGTCGGTGAACCGCATGAGTACCGTATCCGTCCACCTGCCGAAGTACCCGGCCAGCGCGCCGACCGCGGTTCCGAGGGTGACGGCAAGCCCGACGGCCACGAACCCGATCGTCAGTGAGATGCGCGCGCCGTACAGGACCCGGGAGAGGATGTCGCGCCCGAACTTGTCGGTACCCATCCAGTGCTCCCAGCTCGGCTCCAGGTAGCGCGAAAGAACTATGTTCCCCTGCTCGGTCGGATCGTACGGTGCCAGCAATGGCGTCAGCAGGGTTACCACGTAGAGGAGCAGCATCACCGCCAGTCCGGCCATCGCCAGTTTGTTTCGGCGGAAATGGCGAGCAGCGATAGCCCATTGCGAGTCTCCCGTCAGGCGCTCGGAACGCGCAGCCCGAACGGCCAGGTCGTGCATCGCCCATACCCACACTCCGATCACCAGTATGGCCAGCGTAGCTACAGCCACCATCTCGCCCACCGGCGTCCGTTCCCCGACGAATACCTCCGTTAGCCGACCCCACGTGAGGTACATCAAACCGAGCAGCACTCCCCACGATATCAGCGCCGGCATCCCGCGCGCCCACTCGCCGCGCAACAGGTGCCCTGCGCCTGGAAGGACCGCGGAAAGCGCCAGCTGTCCCGCCGTGGCGTCCGGCCGCCCACGCTCCGCAGCGACCGCGCCCTCCTCCGCAAGACCCGCCTCGGAGGAGACCGGCTCGGGTGGGTTGAATTCGAGATCGGATGGTGTGCGGGGCATTTTGGGGCTATCGGCTATCGGTCATCGGTCGGGGCTATCAGCTATCAGCTATCAGCTATCAGCTATCAGCAACAGATATAGTGGTGCGGAGGTGTGCGTGCAAAGCTCAGGCCTTCAAGTGGGCGCGGCAAAAAGCCGCCCTCCCGCGGCGGGGAGGGCGGCTTTCGTGCGATTTGCTTTTGCTCCGGCTCAGGCGTCGGAGTCGACCGCGTTCTTCCGGCGGCGGCGCGCAGCGCCGAGTCCGGCGAGGCCGCTGCCGAGCAGGACCATGCTTACTGGCTCCGGGGTTACGCTGGTGTTTGTGATGGTACCGGTAAGGTTGGCGGACGCGGGATGGCCACAGAAGAGGTCATGGATATGGCCATCTCCGTAGAGAGTAAAGTTATTGACGGTGAGTTTGTAACGGTTGTCAGGGAATACGAAAGTATTATCATCGAAATCTATGTTGATGCTTCCGTAAGTGCTGAGCCAGATCGTACCATTCAGACTGGCAGTGAACAGGCCTTCGGCCGATGTAGGTCTCAGAAAAGTGGTCCTCAAGCGAAAATTATACTCTTTGAAGTTCTCATGGATGAAAAAGTTTCCGAGGGAGAATTTGCCTAGGTTTAGCGTCGTCGGGCCGGCCACAGCGGCTCCGAAGAACGAGGTACCCTCGAAATTTAGCACCGCCCCGCCCCACCAATTCTCAATGGTCGCAGTTCCAGGAGGAGAGGTGCTCGCCGGCGAGCAGATACTTTCGCCATCCTCATAGAAGCACCCGTTGGTGTACCCTTCATAATCCTGTGCGGCCGCGGGCGCCGAATAGATCAGCAGTGCGAGTCCCGACAGACCGAGTCTTGCTGTGAGTCGTACGAAATGCG
>DASSKB010000039.1:0-6594 GCA_035690925.1 Longimicrobiaceae bacterium | reverse complement strand
CCCCACCCCGGAACACTTCCTGCGCTTGCCCGCCCTCCTGAACCCGCAACCCGGAGAAACAACCATGAACTGGCTAGTAACCCTCGCGATAATCCTCATCATCCTCTGGATCCTCGCGGAAGTGCTCGGCTGGGTGATAGGTGCGGCGCTGCACCTGCTCTGGATCGCCGCACTCGTGCTCCTCGCGATCTGGCTGTTCAAGAAGATTCGCTCGAAGGTCTAGCGCGCAGGATTACTCGAGCCGGACCTCGAGGCCGAGCGACTGGGCGATGACTATCGTCTGGTCGATGGTGATGATGGCGCCGCGGATCTCCGAATTCGCGGCGTCCAGAGCGCTCAGGTCACTGCCTCGCAGGTCACATTCTGTGAAGTTCGCGCGGTGCAGCATCGCGCCCGAGAGATCCACATCCCTCAGCGACGCCCCCTCACAGCGCGCTCCCCTGAGGTCCGCCTCGCGCATCTGAACCCTCCTGAACGACGCCGACATGAGGTCGGCGCCCGGCATCCCCACAAACGACCAGTTGCCGCCCGTCACCTGCATTATGTCGTAGGTGCACCGATCGAACATGCTCCCGACGAACTTGCAGTCATCGAAGCGCGCGTCGAAGAAGGAGCAGCCGGTGAAGGTGCAGTTGATGAAGGCGGCGCCGCTGTGGACCGAGGCATTGAATCGTGCGCTGCGGAAGGTGCACTCCTCAAACACGGCGCCCTCGTTCTCGCATTCCGTGAGGTCGAGCTCCAGGAAGAGCACGCGCGTGTGGCTCTGACCGGAGATATCCTCGCCGTTCCAGTCCGCGCCTGCTACAGTCGAATCGGTATCGGGAGCGGGCGCGCCGTGCAGTCGCTCAGCCATTGGACGAGCTCCCGTCGGCGGCGCTCAGCCCCAGCGTGGGCAGCACGCGGAGCTCGATCCAGCGCTGAAAGAACGGATCGTCGAACTCGTAGCCGCCCGCGTCGCGCGGGACGAGCACTTCGTCGTCAACCAGGCGGCCGGCGGTGTGGCTCACCGTGCTCTTCGGGCCCAGGCTGAAACGCGCGAGCGCCGCGGTGCTGGTCAACATCAGATCGTTCTCCTGGGTTAGGGCGCGCAATATCCTTTGCGATGCGGGGCTTAGCGATCTCCACTGGGCGGCGTACAATGCGTCCTGTACTCGGATGGCCTGGTCGCGCGCGGCGTCGATGTGCTCGGTGAGGACGCGCTCGAGCTGCTGGGATTCGAACCAGGCTTCACGCGCTAGCTGGACGATGTCTCTCGTGCGCGGTCCGGCCAGCTCGACTATGCGGTCGCACGCCTCGAGGCTGAAGTTGGCACCCGTGCGCGACGCCTGCTGGTGGATCCAGGTCGACATCTCGTCGGCGGGGATGGGGCCGAACGGGAGGACCTCGGTCTGTTTCCAGAGCGCGCGTCCTTTCCGGGAGATCATCGCCTCGATCAGGCTCTTCTGGCTCCCGGCCAGGACGTAGGCGATGCGGGGATGCTGCTCGATCGCGGCTTTGAGCGCCCACTCGGCGTCTTCGCCGCCCCATGCGTGGAGCCGCTGGAACTCGTCTATCACCAGCGCCAGCGTGAGGTCACGGTCCTCCAGCTCCTGGTGGATGGAGCTCAGCGCCTCCGGGACGAGACTGGTCTCCGGCTGCTCTTCGGAGAGGTCCAGCGTGAGGCGAACACTCGGCGGCTGCCCGACAAGGACGCCGGGGGTGATGACGACTGAGCCTTTGAGTCGCCCGATTATCGATTCGAACGCCTCGCGCCAGTCGCGGCCCAGCGCCTCGCGCACCGCGAGCAGGAGGCTCTTGGCGGCATCCGCCGCGTCGGTCGAGGTCGCCAGCGACGCTATCGCTACCCGACCATCTTCCGATCGGTAGATCTCGGCGGCGCGGTCCAGCGCCGAGGACTTCCCCATCCGCCGCTCGCCGTAGACCACGAGGCGCGAGCCGGGGCTGCTATAGACGCGCAGCAGGTGCGCGACCTCACTCTCGCGATCGGCGAAGTGCTCGCCACGCGCGATGAGCGCGGGCAGGAAGGGGTTCCTATCATCATCAACATCAGCCATAAGCCACCAGTCCAATTTCCTCGGTCCAAGTATTTGGGACCAATGATATTGGACTGGAGTTTAGGTGGTTGGTCGGGTGATGTCAATGGCCGCGGGGGAGGGGGTCATCGGTCATCGGTCATCGGTCATTCCGTCCATCCCGTCATCCCCGCGTACGCGGGGATCCAGTGTCGTTCCAACAGCGACGCTGGATGCGGTCGGCCCAGGAACCGATTCAACAGCCTTCTAGTAGCAACTTGCCGCTGTCGTCGGCACTTTACCGCTCAGCACTTTGCTGCTTGACCCGAGCGCCGTGGCCTTCGACTGCATGTTCTTCACCGCGTCGAAGATGTAGTAGCGCGGTGCGCTGGCCGGATTGAGGAACGCGGCTGGATCGCTGAAGAGCGAGCCGCAGGAGCCTGCGCCGCCGGTGAAGAAGAAGCTGTTGCCGCGCAGTCCGATGCCTATCGGCGAATTGAGGCTGGCTCCGCATCCGGAGGACGCGAGCGCGGCAACGGTGACGAAAGCGAGACCGACCGACCGTCGAATGGTTCGCATGGTGATCTCCTGTGGAGAATATGGTGCCGGCGAGTATTTCCGCCGGCGGCCCGCACGGTTAGAATGGGCGATTCTGACGATCCGCACAAGTTGTTCCCTGCGGTTAGCACTGGACCGGATTATGCTAGCTAGCGCCGCGCGGTTTCATTCTGCTCGAGGGGGAGATATGAGAAGAGCCATCCTGACCATGATGGTTCCACTGATTTTGGGGGCGTGCGGCGGCAGCACGGGACCCGACGACCGTCACTCGCTCAACGGTCAATGGGAAAGCCAGGACTTTCGCGCCGACGAGGTGCTGATGACGCTCACGGTAACAAACCGTCAGGTGGTGGGTCACGGCAGCCTCACCAACACAACCAGCTCGACCGCCCTCACTATCGAGGGCACCTACGTCCCCCCCAGCGTCTCCCTCAACCTCGGCCTCGAACGCTTCGAAGACATCAACTTCGAAGGAACCTTCGAGGACGACAATACTTTAATTGGCACTTTACGCGGGTCGGGGTTTGATGCTGAACCCATTACCTTCGTCCGCGTGGAAGAGGAGAACTAGAATTTTGAATTTTGAATTAACTACAACAGCTCGCGGAACTTCCTCTGCGTCCTCTGCGCCTCTGCGGTTAATTTTTACCGCAGAGGCGGGGAGAACGCAGAGGAACTAGCTAACGGAGCCGTTTAATTCAAAATTCAAAATTCAAAATTCACAATTCCTCCCTCTCCCCTGCCGGTACAAAAGAAATCCTCTCGATCCGCCGTCCGTCCATTTTGAGGACGCGGAATTTGCCGGCGTCGATGTTGACCTCATCGCCGACGCGGGCGATGCGGCCGATCATGCCGAAGACGAAGCCGCCGATGGTGTCGTAAATCTCTTCGGGTAGTGCGAGGCCGAAACGTTCGTTGACCTCACCGAGTGGGACCTCACCTCTGATTCGCACCTCTCCCTCCAGCTCGATCTCGAAGGGTAAAGGCTCCTGTTCGTGTTCGTCGTGGATCTCGCCGATGATCTCCTCGATGAGGTCCTCGAGTGTCACGAGGCCCGCGGTGCCGCCGAATTCGTCCAGGACGATGGCCATCTTGATGCGTTGGTGGCGCATTTCGGGGATGAGCGCTTCGACAGCCTTGGATTCGGGAACGAAGATGGGTGGGCGCATGATGGATTGGACCTCGGTGAGCCCCTCGCGGTCGGCGCGCCATAGGTCGCGGGCCAGGAGGATGCCGACGACCCGATCTATTGAGCCATCGAACACCGGGAGGCGCAGATGGCCCTCCTCGAGCATGAGGTCCTTGGCCTGCTCGACCGTGGACTCCAGCGGTAGGGCGATCATTACGGTGCGCGGCGTCATGACATCGCCGACTGACACCTCATTCAGGTTCATGAGGTTGTTGACGACTTCCCACTCGCTCTGATCGAGCGCGCCCTCGCGGCGTCCGATCGCCGCCATGACTTCGAGCTCGGCACGGCTGAAGGTGGATGCCTGTTCGCCGTGGGGCGTCATGAGCCTGTTGATGAGGCCGAGCGGCACCAGGATGGGCTTCATCACGACTATCATGACGCGCAGCACCATGGCGGTAGGTGGTGCCAGCAGCTTCCAGTAGGTCGCGCCGAGTGTCTTGGGCAGGATCTCGGAGAAGACGAGGATAGCGAAGGTCAGGACGGCTGAGAAGAGTGCGATCCAGCGGTCGCCCCATAGCTCGAGCGCGAGCGCGCCGCCAACCGCGGCGCCGACCGTATGCGCGATGGTGTTGAGCGTGAGGATAGCGGCGATCGGCTCATCGATATTCTCGCGCATATCCGCCAGGTACTTCCCGGCGCGCTCACCCCTCTCATGTAGCAGAGCGATATAAGAATGGGAGACGGAGAGCAGCACCGCCTCCATAATGGAGCACATAAACGACAGAGCCAGTCCCACCCCGACCACAATCAACAATGTTGTCATGGCAGGGCTGCTTCTGCGGGGCTTTTACCGCGGATTACGCTGGGATCTGGTATGCTCACAGAGGGTTAACCGCAGAGTTCGCAGAGTTCGCAGAGGACGATGGGAGGGGTTCGACTCTATGTAATACCATGGATTCCGTGGAAGGCGGTTGAAATACCCCTATCAACTATAGATCGGAGCCGGAGTAAACGGTTAGAAAAAACAATTGTTCTTCAGACTTAGCGAGCAGCTGGCCGAAGCGGCACTGGAACCCCTCCGCGTCCTCCCCGCCTCCGCGGTTATCTTTCTTCCATGTGCCGCCGCCGTGTGCCACAGCTTTTCCCCTGCAATGCCGGTTATCGCCAATGTTCTCCGAACCGAACCCAAAGTCAAGCAGATGCTAATTACGCTCCAGGACTGGCGCGGAACTGCCCTTTTCCTATAAACTCCACATATTCGCTGCCCCCAACCCCGGGGGCAGTGCGCGCTTTTGTAGTTACGCACTTTCGCACTTTCGCACTCGTTTTTAAATAAATGGCTCAGACCTGGCTGTGGGTAGCGTTCAATATTTTCGTGTTGGGAATGCTGGCGATAGACCTCGGTGTTTTCAACCGGAAAGCGCACATCATCTCGGTGAAGGAGGCGGCGAGATGGACGGCGGTGGTGGTTGCGGCTGCCCTGATATTCAACGCCGGGATCTTCTGGCTGGAGGGGCCGACGCGGGGGCTGGAGTTCACGACAGGTTATCTCATCGAGCTGGCGCTGTCGGTGGACAACATCTTCGTGTTCATCCTGATCTTCGCCTACTTCAAGGTACCGCCGATCTTCCAGCACCGGGTGCTGTTCTGGGGGATATTCGGGGCACTGCTCATGCGCGGTGCGATGATCGCGGGTGGCGCGTTCCTTATCGAGCGGTTCCACTGGATCATATACATCTTCGGTGCGTTCCTGGTCTTCACCGGGATCCGCATGGCGATGCAGGACGAGATGGACATCGAGCCGGAATCCAACCCGGTGCTGAAGCTCGTCCGTCGCTTCTTCCCCATCAGCCCCAACTACGACGGTCAGAAATTCTTCACGGAGATGACGATCGGCGGAGTAACGCGCAAGGCGGTGACCCCGCTGTTCGTGGTGCTGCTGCTGGTGGAGACCACTGACCTGATCTTTGCGGTCGATTCCATTCCCGCCGTGTTCGCGGTGACGACGGATCCGTTCCTGGTCTATACCTCGAACGTATTCGCCATTCTGGGGCTACGGTCCATGTACTTCCTGCTGGCCGGGGTCATCGACAAGTTCCACTACCTTCAGCTTGGGCTCTCGGCTGTCCTGGTGTTCATCGGTGTCAAGATGCTGGTGACCTTCTTCGACATCCACGTCCCGATAGCCGTATCGCTCGGCGTGGTCGGTGGGGTGCTGGCCATATCGGTGGTAGCGTCTCTGATGTTCCCGAAGAAGCTGGAGGAGAAGTCGCCCGTGGATCCTGAAGACGAGAACGTCCTCCCCGGCAGTTAGGCCGTGCTGGGCGTCTCGCGTCGGAAGTGGTAGATAACCGCGCCGATGAGGAGTGCCACGGCGCCCGCGACGAGGTTCCAGAGCGTGGTGCTGGCGAGGAAGACGATGCAGAGGATGAATGCGGCGATGGGGATGATGTATCCGCCCGGCAGCTGCATGGAGCCGGGCCTATCGCCGAAGCGCCTGCGCAGGACCGGTACGGCCGCGACAGTGCCTATGTACGTCGCCAGCCTGGCGATGATCGAGAGCATGGCCAGAGCCACGAATGAGCCGGACAGCGCCAGAACCAGCGCGATAGCCGACTGCGCGATGATAGCGGCCGCGGGGGTGCGGTGTCTGGGGTGGACCCTGCCGAAAACCTGCGGCCCGAAGCCGTCGCGCGCCAGCGCGTAGAGGTATCTGGGTCCCGCGAAGATAGTCCCACCAGCATTCCCCAATATCGATATCATAGCGCCGAACGTCATGATCAGACCGGCCCAGGCGCCGGCCACGAGCAGGGCGGACTCGGCGAGCGGTGATTCGGAGGTGGCGAGGCCGGGCAGCGTGCCGAGCGCGACCATCTGGACAGCGGCGTAGAC
>DASSKB010000038.1:0-9578 GCA_035690925.1 Longimicrobiaceae bacterium | reverse complement strand
ATCCGGCGATCAACGGCTCTTCACGAACTATCCGGTACATGTCGCGCGCGGCTTTACGCGAGGTAGATTTCCCCGGTAGTTCGAGCAGCTCCAGCTCCATGATATGTTTTGCGAACCGGATAGTTATGAGATCGCCCACATCGACATTGTGGCTCGCCGCGACGGGATCGCCGCGGACAGCCACCGCGCCGGCCTGACATGCATGCTTGGCTTCGCTTCGGCTCCGGGTGAGACAGAGACGGTGCAGGAGAACGTCGATTCTAAGTGCCTCCATCAGCCTCGCACGGCGACGTACATCCCGCGCCGCAGCTCGTCCGTGAGGGCCTCCACCATCTTCTGCTGTTGCAGTCGCGTGCGGATCTGCTCGCGCAGGTCGTCCAGGGTGTAGGCACCAGCCTCCTTCCGGTCGGTTACCTTGACTACAGCGAAGCTGGGAACCGATGCGCCCGGGATCTCGAATGGGCCGACAACCGAATCCGGCTGAACGCCGCTGAGCTCGACATTGTACGGCGCGGGCATCTGATCTACCGGGACCTGCAGCACCTCCGCCTCCGATGGCGGAGTCTCGTAGCGGGTGGCCAGATCCGACACCGAGGCGCCAGCCCGGATCGCGGCCACTAGAGAGTCGGCTTCGGCACGCGCCCGCTCGACATCCGCCGGTGTAACTTCCGGTGAGATAAGGATGTGCCGCGCCTGCCTCTCGCCACCGCGCACCTTCTCTACCCGTATGATGTGGAAACCGAAATCCGTCTCCACGACAGGACTCGTCTGGCCGGGTGCCAGTGCAAAGGCCACCTCCTCGAACTCCTTGACCATCCGGCCGCGTTTGAACCACCCCAGATCGCCACCGTGCTCACGTGTGCCCGGGTCATCCGAGTAACGCCGAGCGAGGACGGCGAAGTCGCCGCCGTCGATCAGCTGGCGCAGGACCGAGTCTGCCGTGTCCCTGGCCTCGGCCATCGCCGAATCCGTCGGCTCCGGACTTACGATCACCTGCCGGAACGATACAGTGGCTGGCCTGGTTCCGAGCGCCTCGCGCTGTGCCTCGAAGAACTCGCGAATCTCGTCCTCGGATATGGCCGGGCGCGCAGCGCTGGCGAGTCGTTGCTGAATGAAGCGCTGCGATAGCGTCCGCCCCCGATACTGTGCGGCGAGCATCTCCCTGTACGAGGCCAGTGTCATGCCCGACGCGGATAGCGCCTCCACGAGCGCCGCCTCCGACCCGAAGCGGGCCTGAACGGTCTGAATGTCCTGATCCACCATTGTCGAGATCTCCTCGTCCCGCACCTCGATACCCGCTTCACGGGCCGCTTCGAGAACGACGAGGTCGTTGACGCGGGTTTCCAGGAGATCCTCTATAAAAGCCGATCGCTCGGCTGGATCTGTCGGGATCTCGCGGCCGCTGGCCTGAAGCTGCTGCACGTCCGCTTGTAGATCCGAGAGCAGCAGCACAGTATCACCCACCACAGCTATGACCCTGTCGACGAGGGTCTCGCCCGGGAGCGGCTGTGGCGTCTCCTGGGCCATCGCCGGCGTGGCCAGCAGAACGGAAGAGACTAACGCGAGCAATATTCTCATATATTCTATTCGGGAAGCGCGCGAGGCGATGCTCGTGCGCATGAAACAATTTACATCTCTCCGGTATAGACGGCGGGGGACGGTAGACCGCCCCCCGCTGCCACCCACATTTCATACGCTGATGCGGGTCCGGAGTTCCTCCGGCACCTGCCCGTTTAGCTACTGCACGGTGTCCTGGGGGATCGGCGGCACGCCGGTAGCCGGTTGTTGCGGCATCGGCATCTGACCGGTCGGCGGCGCCTGGGTCTCCCTGATTGTCGAAAGCTGCTCCAGGACCTGCGGGAACGTACCCTCGTTGATCTCAGCGCTGTACAGATCGCGGAGCACAAAGGCCAACGGACCGAGCGGCACAAGCTGCTGACGCCCGGAAATCGCCGACTCCAGCAGCGCCTTCACGCGCACGTTCAGCGCCGTCGGGCTCACTCCCGGACGCGTTGCCGTGCTCTCCAGCAGGCCTGATCCCTCCACCACCATCTGGATAGCCTGGCGCGCCTGCGACCGGATAGAATCCTCCTCCGCGCCTGTCAGCGACAGGTCGTGGGCCGCGGCCTCCTTAAGCAGGAGCTCCTTGCGGGTAAGCTGCTGGATTACCGATTCCAGCTGCTCGTCGGTTGCCGTCGAGAACGCGTTCTGGATCTGTGGCGGTTGCATGCGGATGTACGCCAGAAACTCACCGGACGTAAAGGAGCCGTCCGTGTATGTTGCTATCTGGCGCTCAGCGGCGCGCCCTTCGAGCGTGAGGTCTGGACGGCCGGCGATCTCGCGGACTACGGCGAGGCCGCCGGGCTGGATCGCTACGTTCGCCGCGGCTGATAACGAGTCCAGATACGCTGTCTCGGCATCCTGCAGCGCCCGCTGGACGAGGTACTGACGGAACTCCGCGCGTTCATCGCCGAGCTCCGGCTGTCTTCTGTCCTCGACCTTGATCACATGGAATCCGAACGGCGACTCCACCACTTCGCTTATCTCGCCAGGTTGAAGCGCGAACGCCGCTTCCTCGAATGGGGCCACCATGCGGCCGCGCCCGAAGAAGCCGAGGTCACCACCGCGCACAGCTGTGCCAGGGTCCTGCGAGTACTCCGTCGCGAGCGCAGCGAAATCGGCACCACCCATCGCCTGCTCCCGTAGCGATTCCGCGAACGCGCGAACGCTGTCGCGCTCCGCAGGCGTCGCATCGGCGGGAACTCGCAGAAGTATGTGCCTCGCCTTGATCTCGGCTCCCGATCCCTCCTCCGCCCAGCTGGCCGCGATCTCCTCGTCTGTGAAAGTCGTGTCGGCCTGAATCACCTCTTCGCGAAGCTTCAGCACCAGCGCCTGCTCACGCGCCGGGAGTGTGAACGATTCGAGGTCCACGGCCGCGAGCGTGGAATCTTCCGCTACCGCGGTCGCGAGCAGGGTGTAGTCCACCCAGACGCTGGCGAGGGCGCGAACGACCTGTGGATCGGCCGGTATGTTCGGGTTGGAAGCCAGCAATCTAGCCGCTTCGTCTATCTTCAGCTCCTTCCCGGCCGCCCGCGCGACAATATCGGTATGGGCGGTCATCGCCTCGCCGAATCCACCACATCCTGCGAGAACAAGAGGGGCCGCAGCAAGGAGCAGCAGCCGACGGGACAGCTTCATAGTATTCTCCGGCAATCGGGTGAACAGGTCGGCGTAATGCGCCGGGGGTCGAGGTCCGCGGAGTGCGGGCCATCGTCAGATACTGCACTATCAGGCGGCTTTAGATTCGACCCTCGTGAGGTTCTGAAGCGCGCTGATCAGGGTTGCTGCCATGGGCTCGGTGCCTCTCCGGTGGAGCGTGACCGAGAGTGGATGGGCTCTGCGCAGCTCCACCTCCATCTGATGCTCGGCGAACGCGTGCTGGAGAGCGGCCATATGCGGAACCGTGGAGCTTCCGAAATTCAGCCGTACATCCCACGGACGCACCAGAATACGCTCAATGCCCAACTCGGTTCCGAGAAGCCTGAGCGATGTCGTCGCGAGAAGCGTTTCGACCTCCGGCGGGATCGGGCCGTAGCGGTCGCGCAACTCGCGTTGGACTGCCTCCACGCCGGCCATCTTCTCCGCTCCGGAGAGTCGCCTGTAGATGTTAAGCTTCTGAGCCTCGTCAGGAACATAACCATCGGGGATGAGAGCCGCACCGTCCACGGAAACCTCCGTGGTTGGGCGGCGTCCGTTCGCGCCTTCGCCTTTAACGCGCTGCACTGCCTGCTCAAGCAGTCGCATGTAGGTATCGAAGCCCACCGCGTGCACGAATCCGGACTGCGCTGAACCCAGGATATTACCCGCGCCGCGGAGTTCGAGGTCCTTCAGCGCGATCCCGTATCCACTGCCCAGCTCCGTGTAGTGCTCGAGCACCCGGAGCCGCTTCTCCGCGTCCTCAGATACAGCCTCTGGTATAAGTAGATAACAGTACGCGCGGTGGTGCGAGCGACCCACCCGCCCGCGAATCTGATACAGCTGCGCAAGCCCGAACTGATCCGCGCGATCCACGATCAGCGTATTGGCATTCGGCACATCGAGTCCGGACTCGATGATCGAGGTGGCGACCAGCACGTCTACCTCACCTGACATGAAGCTGCGCATTATGGCTTCCAGCTCCTTCTCCTTCATCTGCCCATGACCCACCGCTATTCTCGCATCAGGTACGAGGTCCGCAACTCGCTTGGCCACCGTGGCGATGCTCTCCACGCGGTTGTGAACGAAGAACACCTGGCCGCCGCGGTCCATCTCCCGCCGGATCGCGTCCTCCAGAATGGCGTCAGACCACGGTAGAACATGAGTGATGATCGGCTGGCGATCGCGCGGCGGGGTCTGGATCAACGTCATGTCCCTCACGCCCAGCAGCGAGAAGTGCAGAGTTCTGGGGATGGGTGTCGCTGTTAGCGTTAGCACGTCCACCATCTTCTTCAACTGCTTGAGCCGCTCCTTGTGCTTAACGCCGAATCGCTGCTCCTCATCCACCACCAGCAGTCCAAGATTGTTGAACTCAAGGTCCGGTGATAGCAGGCGGTGGGTGCCGATTACTATGTCGACATCGCCAGACTTCAGGTCGGCGAGCACCTGATTCTGCTCCTTCACGGTTCTGAACCGGGAGATGGATGCGACGCGAACCGGGAAACCCGCGAGCCGCTCACTGAAGCTGGTCAGGTGCTGTTCCGCCAGGATTGTGGTTGGCACGAGGACCGCGACCTGCCGGCCGTCCTGCACGGCCTTGAAGGCCGCACGGATGGCTATCTCGGTCTTTCCGTATCCCACATCTCCGCATATCAGGCGGTCCATGGGCCGGTCCGATTCCATGTCGCGTTTGACGGCTTCGGTAGCCTGTCGCTGGTCGGGCGTGTCGTCGAACAGGAATGCGGATTCCATCTCCCGCTGCCACCTCGTGTCGGGTGGGTAGGCGTGCCCGACGGAGGCCTCGCGGGCGGCGTAGAGCTCCAGGAGCTCGGCCGTCATCTCTTCGATCGCCTGCTGCGTGCGCCGCTTGGTCTTGGTCCACTCCTTCCCGCCGATCCTATGTACTCTCGGATGGGTATGTTCGTCCGAATCGGATACCCAGCGCTCGATGACATCGATGCGGTGCACGGGGACCCTCAGAATCTCTCCGCCGGCGTACTCTATCACCAGCGTTTCGACAATTTCCTCGCCGACCCGCACCGGCTCCATACCGCGGAACTGACCGATTCCGTGGTCCATATGGACCACGTAGTCGCCGGGTTTCAGCGCCGCGAAACTCTCTATCGCCGCGCCGCCCCTGAACTGTCGGCGCCGTCTGAGCCGCCTGGTCCGCCGGAAGATCTCATGATCGGTAAGCACCCGCAGCGGTGGCTCGGCCTGCCGCAAAACGAAACCGCCAGTGAGCGAACCGACGGCGAGTGTGACTTCGGCTACGACGCGCAGCTCATCCAGTAGCTCCTGAAGTCGCTCGAGCTGGCCTTCGTTATCGCAGAGAATGAGTGCGCGCTCACCGCGCTCAGCGCCCTCGGCCAGAACGCTGCCCAGTTTTTGCATGTTCCGATCGATAGATTCCGGCGGCAGGACACCCAGATGGACCTGCTCGGTCCCGACCAGGGCATCGTCTGAAAGCAGCAGGCGCGGGAAGGAGGCGATCCTTGCCGATACTCTATCAGGGGAGAGAAATAGCCGTTCGGGGTCCTCCGGATTGTCGCCACTCTGCTTCGCTGCCTCGTGCAGACGCAGAACCTCTGCCCACGTGCGCGCCCAATCGCCTGATTCGGCGTCGCTTTCAAAGTGCGCGAGAACTGCTTCGCTCGGGAGATAGTGGAGAAGTGATCGGCGATCGGCTGTGGCGGAAGGCGCCGCATCGTCGGTGGCGCTCGGTGCAAAGCGAACATCCACCGGGAGAATCCGGATCTTATCGACGGTGCCTACCGAGAGCTGGGTCAGCACGTCGAACTGCCTGATCGACTCGATGTTGTCACCCCAGAACTCCAGTCGCGCGGGTTCTCGGGAGCCGAATCCGAACAGGTCCAGGATACCGCCGCGCAGTGCGTACTGCCCGACCTCCTCGACCGTCGCGACCCGCTCGAAACCCATGGAGTCCAGCCGGGTAGCAAGGTCGACGGGGCGGATTTCTATGCCGACGGCCAGCTCGAGCTGCAGGGTATCGAGACTCGTGACCGCCGGCGAGAGCTCCTGGAGTGCGCGTGCGGTGGTCACCAGAATGGAGGCGCTGCCGCCGAGGACGGCCTCGAGCGCTTCGACCCTGAGCCCGCCGATTTCAACGTGCGTCTCAGCGGTGTCGTAGGGCAGTGATTCGCGCTGCGGGTACAGCGACACGGCGTCCTCACCGAGGATCGCTTCGAGATCGGCTGCCGCCTGATCGGCACCCTCCGGTCCGGCCGTTACGACAACCCAGAGCCGTTCGGGGCGCGCCCGGTGGAGCGCGGCGATAAGTACGGCGCGCGAGGACCCGGCAAGACCGGTGACGCCAAGCGATTCCGACGCGCGCGGAAGTCGCGACACCGTCTCGCGGAAGCCCGGCATCGAACTGAATGCTTCTATCAGGAGTGGGTGAGGCACAAGCGATTCAACTTCAAGGAGCCCGCTGCGAGAGGGCTGAACTCTCCCGTTCTTGACCGCTGAGCGGGTGAGGTGCTATAACGCCAGGAGCGTCGCGGGATCGGGAACGACAAAAAGTAAACGGCTAGGCCGTTCCACGTCAATGGAATGTCCGGGGGATCGGACGGACCTGTCCGGTTGAAGGGACGAGGGATAGGGCGGGAGAGTGCCCCGAAACCTTCGAAACTGTCGGCGTAGCATGGAGTTGGGCGATTCGGGGCGGCGGGAACACGCCTTGCGACTCTTATCGCCTCGACCTCTGCGGAAATGGAGCTATTCTAATGAAAACATGGCTGATGGCTGCGGGACTTCTGGCGATTACTGCCGGACCGGCCGCGGCTCAGGTTTATGGCGGTTGGCGCGACGATTATCGCGGTGACCGATACGGCAGGCAAATAGACGCGCGGCTGCTGGTGGACGGCGACAGGGAGGAATTCAGGCGCGGTGAACGGCTGCGGGTCGGTTTCGCCACATCCGCTGATGCGTTCGTGGCGGTTCTCCACATAGATACCGACGGAAGGCTCGAGTTCATCTACCCTACGAGCCCATTCGACGACGGACACGTTCGGGGAGGTCGCACCTACTGGCTTCCGCAGCGCGGTTTCGACAGGGGAATGCTCGTTCGCGGCAGTGCCGGCATAGGCTACTTCTACATAGTGGCCTCGCCCGTGCCTCTCGATTTTTCTTACTTCCGGCGCTCCGGCGTGGGTCGCTGGGACTGGGACTTTGCCGGTAACGCTGTCCATGGCGATCCGTTCTGGGCACTCGACCAGATCACCAGGCTGCTTATCCCCGAGTGGGGCTACGTGCCGTATGGCGCCGACTATTACAGCTATTACGTCGGTGGCCGCCACGACTATCCGCGCTATGCGTGCTCGGACAGGTACGATGGACGTGGCTGGGGCTGGAGCTCGTCCTACGGAAGCTGCGATCGCCTGGACGGCTTCCTTTCGTCCAATCCTTATTATTACGATACCCGCCGATATCGAGGCGATCGGCGTGACTATCTTCGTGAGTTCGAGGAACGCCAGCCGCTACACGGGTACAAAGAGCCTGTGGGACAGGCGCCGCCGGTTCGTAACAATGTCCCGGTCAGGCCGGATGTTCGCTCATACAGGCCAATGCCGGGTCAGCCGCCACGCGTAGAACCGTCGCGGCCACCAGCTCGCGGAGTCGTCCGCGGGCGGACCCGCCCGGTTCTCGAGCGCCGTCCCGTTCCCGTGGTGCGTGACACCGTACGCGCCCAACCAAACCGCAGAGGGATCCCCGACAGGCCATGAATCTGAAATCGTTATCTACCGCATTTCCGCTCGCGAGCCTTCTGCTCGCGGGCGGTTGCGCTGCCGCACCCAGCGCCACGCCACCCGCGCCTTCGCCGACGACCGAGATCCGCGGCGCGGAAACCATAACCGCTGAGGACATGTACGCGCGGGTTGCTTTCCTCGCGTCGGACCTGCTCCGCGGGCGCGACACGCCCAGCCGCGGGCTGGATATTGCCGCCTCCTATCTGGTAAGCGAATACCGCTTGCTCGGGCTCGAACCGGCGGGAGAGAACGGCACCTATTACCAGCATTATCCGTTTCCGCTCCTCGCGCTCGACACGGCAACCCTCCACTTCGGGACCATTGCTGGATCCGATAATGAGAATCGGATGCTCGCATACGGGACAGACTTTTTCGTGAGCGGAGTGCTGGATCCGGTGCGGGACGAAGGCGCCAGCATGGGTCACGCACGACTGGTTTTCATCGGTAACCTCGGGGAGGAGGGACTACCCGCTGGTGCTTATGAGGGCGCGGCGCCGATCGTGACACTACCCGGCGCCTATTCCAGAGATTGGCGCGCGACTGCCAGCCGTGCCCGACGCGCAGCCACTGAAGCCGGCGCGAGGGCGCTCGTCCTGGTCGTCGAACCCGAGTTTCCACGCGATGACTTCCAGGCACTCGCGGAAAGCTTCGCGGAGCCCGGCCGTACCATCCCCACCCCCGGCGAGATACCGGTATTCTACCTCACTCACGCCGCGGCTGAGGGCGTAGTCGCTCGTGCGGGAACGTCGCTCGCCGAGCTCGCCAGCGCATCGGCACCCACGCCGCTGGAACGCGTCGAGAGTCACTTCGCCGGCACTCTTCTGCGGGTGGACGACGCTCAGGCTCCGAATGTCGCCGCCGTCCTGCGCGGGTCCGACCCCGACCTTCGCGATGAGTACGTGATCCTGTCCGCTCACATGGATCACGTCGGAGTAGGCGATCCCGTCAACGGCGACTCGATCTTCAATGGCGCAGATGACGACGCCTCGGGCACCTCCGGATTGCTCGAGGTCGCCCAGGCTTTCGCATCACTCGAGGAGAGGCCCCGCCGATCCATCATATTCCTACACGTCAGCGGGGAAGAGAAGGGTCTGCTTGGTTCGCGCTGGTATTCTGAGCATCCGACGGTGCCGCTCGAACAGATTGTAGCCAATATCAACGTCGACATGATCGGGAGGAACGCCCCCGATTCCGTGGTGGTTATAGGCAAGGACTACTCGTCGCTGGGTGATGTGGTCAATGCAGTTGGCGCCAGCCATCCGGAGCTGGACCTGGTGGCCGCTGACGATATCTGGCCGGAAGAGCGCTTCTTCTTCCGCTCCGACCACTTCAATTTCGCCAGGAAGGAGATCCCCGCGATCTTCTTCTTCACCGGTGTCCACGAAGATTACCATCGCCCTTCAGACGAGGTCGATGCCCTGGACGTCGATAAGGCCGCCCGCGTGGCGAAGCTGATCTTCTACACGGTCAGATCCATCGCGAACGACCCCCAGGCTCCCACCTGGGACCCAGCCGGCCTCGCAGAGGTGCGGGCACTGACGAGATAGCGCGGGAGTGCGGAAGTGCGGGAGTGCGAGAGTTACAGAGGGGGACTCAGGCCAACGCCCGAGTCCC
>DASSKB010000037.1:0-2777 GCA_035690925.1 Longimicrobiaceae bacterium | reverse complement strand
CTACCTCTTTGCGCGCCGGGTCGTGGAAGCCGAGAAGCCGCTAACCGTGAACGGCCCCGAGGCGAACTTCCGAGCGGAAGATTTCCCGTTCCACGCGGCGGAAGGGATGCGGGTGGGCCTCGGGATTCCGCTGGCTCTTTTCGGCGAAACTTTCGGGGCGCTGATAGTAGGTTATCGCGAGGAGTATCCGCTCACGCCCCGTGATACCCGGCTCGCACTCACCCTTGCCGAGCACGCCGCTGTGGCGATCGGAAACGCCCGCCTGCACGCTGCTGTCGAGGATAGGTCCAAGGAGCTAGAGCGCGCGTACGATGAGCTCCGGCGCGTGTCACTCGCCAAGGAGAGCTTCTTCGCGTCCATCAACCACGAGCTCCGCACGCCCCTCAGCGCTATCATGGGTTACCAGAACCTGCTGATAGACGGCACCGCCGGCGAGCTGCCGCCAAAGGCGCGTGACTATTTAGGTAAAGCCAACCGCGGCGCGCAGAACCTCCTGCTGCTGGTCAACGATCTGCTGGACCTATCCAAAATAGCCGCCGGCAAGATGGAGTTCGATATCGATGCCTGGCCTGTCAGGAGCCTGGTTGGTGAGGCACTCACGACCATTCAGCCGCTCGCAGATGCCAAGGGTATTCCGCTCGTTGTCTCCATCCCCGAGGGCATTCCTTTCGTAAAAGCCGACCTCCAGCGTACCTGTCAGATACTGGTGAACCTCCTCTCCAATGCCGTCAAATTCACAGACGCCGGCGAGGTCACCCTCACCGCGCGGGTCGCTGACGACCCGCGCGGCGGCGGCGTGGACAACGCCGGGAGATGGGTGGAGATAGAGGTCGCCGACACCGGCCCCGGCATAAGCCCGGAGAACATCGAGCTCGTTTTCAGAGAGTTCGAGCAGGTCAAGGGCACCCATGGCGGCACGGGCCTCGGTCTTCCAATCTCCCGCCGCCTCGCCCGCATGATGGGTGGAGAGCTTTCCGTAGAGAGCGAGCCAGGCGTCGGCTCGACGTTCATCCTGGCCCTACCAGCAGTTTCTTAGCAGAAATTACCTCAGCTGCCGTTCCCGTTCCGTGTTGTTTCGTCGTCCACCTTTGGAAGGAGTCAGGCGAATGCGCATTCCGATGAGGGCAGCGGGTACAGTGTTGGTTCTGCTGGCAATTGCAGCGACTGCTAATTGTTGGTTCGACCCACTAGATCGGCAGTTGAAACGGGAAGAGGCGATGCAGATCGAAGCGCCGACCGGATATACCTTCATCCCATGCGGCCCAGCCACAAATAGGAGTCTCGTCGAAGCGAGGTTTGGTTCGGAGGGGGGATCGTTCGGCACAAATGCAAACCAGCTCATCATTCCTCCAGGAGCGTTGCAAGATGGTGAAACCAGATTCAAGATGTTGGATCCCGCGAAGGGCGACAGCCGTATCCATATTGTGCCGAGTGTAGACTTCGCTGCAGAGGCAAATCTTATCCTTGATATTCGTGGTTGCGCGATTGAGGACATGAGTAAACTTGCCGTCCTCGTTTACTCAGACGAGCCAGAGTCTCGAGCTCCCCAAGATCTGGCGATCACGGCGTTCACCGACACTACGATCACGATCCCGATCGGGCATACCAGCACCTACATCATCGCGAGCAACTGATCGTGGGACAATCTCGCACTTGCAAATCGAAGAAGAGATAACCGCGGAGGCGCAGAGAGCGCAGAGGACCGGACCGTAGTAGTTTGACCATGAAATGCGGCAAAGTGCCCGGGGATCAAACCTCCGCGTCCTCTGCGCCTCCGCGGTTAAATGGCGGTTCAACCGGTTTCATCCACCTCAAACAAGGAGCTCAGTAAGATGTACAGGTCGACCAGATCAGCGGTTTTGTTAATGCTTCCAGCGACAGTACTTACCCTCGCGAGCTGTGCCGGCTCGGGCGGATACGGTGACGAACAGGAGAGCTCGGCGCTCGAGGAGCAGATGGCGCAGGAGGAAGAGATGGTGCTTATGGCGCCACCCGGGACGAGGTACCTGGAATGCCAGACCCGCCCCAGGGAGACTGACATCGAGACTATCGGACCGGATGGAGGTCAGCTTCAGGTAAATGGCCATCTCCTGGACATTCCCGCTGGCGCCGTGGAAGGCGAGGCGGTCGAGTTTCGGATGAGGGATCCGGGTGCGGCGAACGGCAAGATCATAATCGTCCCCAGCTATGAGTTCGTGGGCAACTTCCAGCCCTCGCTCACCCTGAGCTATGCACACTGCGACGCAGAGGGCGTAGAGTCGCTGGAAATGCACCGCTGGACACTCGGAATGGACCGCCCATCTGTTATTCAGGGGTACCCGGATGCGCAGGATTCCACGTTCACCGTGGATCTCGACCATACGAGCACCTACATCATCGCCAGCAACTGAACCGTGCCCAACCTGACGAATTCTCCGTTCATCGAGTCGCTCTGGATCGCCCCTCACCCTCGCAAGGAGTCAGGTGAATGCGCATTCGCACGATAGCAGTGAGTAAAGCGTTGAATCTGGTCGTGATACTTGCGATCGCGGGCTGCACGTCGGCGGCTGAATCGGGTTCGTCCGAGGACGGTTACGAACCCGCGGCGCGGATGGCGCCGGATGAGGCGGTGGCGCTGGTCGCGCCGGCCGGTAAGAAGTACTTCAAGTGCAAAACGGGACCCGCGACCAGGCAGACCATGATGATCGGTCCGGCCGGTGATACTCTTAAACTGAACGGACACTGGCTTTATGTACCGGCGGGTGCGCTCTCCGAGACCATCGAGTTTGAAATAAGGG
>DASSKB010000036.1:0-3795 GCA_035690925.1 Longimicrobiaceae bacterium | reverse complement strand
GCGAGTGATTTGACGGCGGAAGGGTGACTGCACGGAAGCTATCAGCTATCAGCTATCAGCTATCAGCTTCGGATGCCGCCGGCATCCGAATGTCTGCCTCAACTCCAGGCGTAGGCCCCGGCAAGCTATCAGACTCTCCGTAAAGCTGATAGCTGATAGCTCCACTGCGAAGCAGATTGAATGGGCAACTTCAAATCTCTCCTCGTCTGGCAAAAATCCCACGTGCTGACACTAGAGGTCTATCGCGCCACCAGGAGATTTCCGGATAATGAACGCTTTGGACTTACAAGTCAGTTGCGACGCGCGGCAGCATCGATCCCGGCGAATATAGCGGAGGGGTGCGGGCGGAATGGAGATGCGGAGCTCGCGAGGTTTTGCCGTATCGGACTTGGGTCTACAAACGAGGTCGAGTACCATTTGCTCCTTGCACGTGACCTAGAGTACCTGGAGGTTGGGGAATACAGAGTGCTCGTGACAGGTGTTTATGAGGTCAAGCGGATGTTGTCGGCATTCATCGAGAAGGTGGCGAGTGGATGATGAAGCTATCAGCTATCAGCTATCAGCTATCAGTTAACGGCAACAGCTTCCTAGTGCGGTGGGCAGGCACAAGTCGACCCCAATCGTGTAGCAATGGCATTCGTGTTGAATCCCGAAAAGCTGATAGCTGATAGCCGATAGCTCCGAAGCCCCCATGCCATTCCAGCTGACATCTCCATACTCTCCTCGCGGCGATCAACCCAAAGCCATTGATGAGCTCATCGCGGGGCTGAGGAAAAACGACCCCGCTCAGACGCTTCTTGGCGCTACCGGTACCGGCAAGACCTTCACTATGGCACATGTCATCCAGCAGTACGGGCGGCCGGCGCTGGTGATGAGTCACAACAAGACGCTGGCGGCGCAGCTGTACGGGGAGTTGAAGACGTTCTTTCCGAATAACGCGGTCGAATATTTCGTTTCCTACTACGATTATTACCAGCCGGAGGCGTACGTCCCGTCGACGGATACCTTCATCGAGAAGGATTCGTCGATAAACGAGGATATCGAGCGGTTGAGGCTGCGGTCGACCTCATCTTTGATGGAGCGCGATGATGTGATCATCGTGTCGTCGGTATCGTCCATCTACGGGCTCGGCGATCCGCAGGAGTATCGTGCGCAGATGCTCACGCTCGCGGTCGGGCAGGAGATCGCCAGAAAGGATATTCTCGCGGGGCTCGTCAACATTCAATATGCGCGGAACGACGCGTCTTTCGAGCGCGGCACCTTCCGCGTCCGCGGCGACACGGTCGAGGTCTACCCCGCCTACGACGAGCAGGGTGTGAGGATAGAGCTCTGGGGCGACGAGATCGAGCGCATCTCCCGATTCCATCCGGTTACCGGCGACACCATCGCGACCCTGCCGCGCGCCGCCATCTACCCGGCGACCCACTTCGTGACGCAGCGGCCCACCATCGAGCGCGCGGTCACGCGCATAAGGGCCGAGCTGCAGGAGCGGTTGGCTGTGCTCGAGATGGACAATCGGCTGCTGGAGGCGCAGCGACTGGAGTCGCGGACGAACTTCGATATCGAGATGATGCTGGAGATAGGCGTCTGCTCGGGGATCGAGAACTATTCGCGTCACATCGCGGGCCGCGCCGAGGGCGAGAGACCGGCGTGCCTGCTCGACTATTTCCCGGAAGATTACCTCGTCATAGTCGACGAGAGCCACGTCAGCATCCCCCAGATCGGGGCAATGTACAATGGAGACCGCGCGCGGAAGACGACGCTGGTGGAGCACGGGTTCAGGCTACCGTCCGCACTCGACAACCGCCCGCTCAAGTTCGATGAGTGGGAAGATCTGGTGCCGCAGGTCGTATTCGTTTCGGCGACGCCCGGCGCGTACGAGCTCAGCAGGAGCGGCGGAGTGATAGTGGAGCAGATCATCCGTCCGACGGGGCTCATCGATCCGGTCATCGAGGTGCGCCCCGTCCGCGGGCAGGTCGACGATCTGCTCGCCGAGATCCGCGATCGGGAGAAGAAGAACGAACGCGTCCTCGTCACCACGCTCACCAAGCGCATGGCCGAGGATCTCACCGATTTCCTCCAGGAGGTCGGCGTCCGCGTTCGATACCTGCACTCCGATGTGGTGACGCTCGAGCGCGTGGAGATCCTGCGCGATCTGCGGCTTGGGAAATTCGATGTCCTCGTCGGCATCAATCTGCTCCGCGAGGGTCTCGACCTGCCGGAGGTTTCGCTGGTTGCTATTCTGGATGCTGATAAGGAGGGCTTCCTGCGCTCCGATCGCTCGCTTATCCAGACCGTCGGCCGCGCGGCCCGGAACGCGGAGGGTAAGGCTATCCTGTACGCCGATAAGATCACCGGCTCCATGCAAAGGACGATGGAGGAGACCGAGCGCCGCCGCACCATCCAGCTCGCGTACAATGAGGAGCACGGCATCATCCCGCAGACGATCATCAAGTCCATCGAAGATATCGAGCTTTCCACGCGTGTCGCCGACGCGCGCGCCAGACCACTCGCGCGCGTCGCGGAGCCCGCCGCGAGTTATGGAGAGGACGGCCGCGATCCCCAGGAGCTCTTACGTGAGCTGGAGCAGGAGATGCGCAACGCCGCCGCGGAGCTCGACTTCGAGCGCGCCGCACTCCTCCGCGATCAGCTCCTCGAGGTCCGCGCCGCCGTCGACGGCGCCAGCGGGAAGGGGAAGCGCGAGTGGGTGAACGGATGACGGGAAGTGCGGGTGATAGGCCGATGATCCAGCCGGATCGCGACCTTACGGAGGCCGAGCTCGAGGAGTGGGGGCGCGGGATCGGGGCGGAGGCCGAGTTGCCGACCGTCATCGCGCTGCGCGGTGACCTGGGCGTGGGGAAGTCCACGCTGGCGCGGGCCATCGCGCGGGGGGCGGGGGTGGAGGGGGCGGTGCCGTCGCCGACGTTCAATCTTCTCTTCCGTTACCAGGTGCCGCGTGGTGCGGTCGTTCATCTCGATCTCTATCGGTTGGATGATCCGGAGGAGGTGTGGGACCTCGGATGGTCGGAGTTACCCGCCGACGACGAGTTGGTGATTATCGAGTGGCCCGAGCGCGCCGAGGGGCTTCTGCCAGTGCCCCGCTGGGAGGTCGAGATTCGGGAGACGGAGGCGCCCAGTTTGAGGTCAGTCAGTGTGCTGCGGGTGACAAGGTGACAAGGTGACAAGGTGCTTGGGTGAGACTAAAGTGTTACCTATGTTGCCGGTCTGCGAGGGAGCGTTGATGCCTCACTGCCGCAGAGCCGGTTCTGGAACGGACCAGGTGACAGCTTTGTGCAGTGATAGCAGCTGCCGGATGAGGTGTAATTAAAGTGTTACCTCATTTTCCAGATTGGCAAGGAGGAGCTCGATGACTCTCACCTCGGGAGGGAACTTCGCGGATGGTATCGGACTTCACCCTGATAGCCGATAGCCCATACGCGAATAAATATCCTCATGCCCAAACCCATCCTCGCCCTAGATTGCTCCACGTCCACCGGCTCGATCGCCGTTGGCGATGGCGACGACCTCTTGGCTGAAATTACCCTGCGGGTAAGCGGCGGGAGCTCGTCGGCGATCCTTCCCGCGATCGATCGCGGGATGGAGATGGCTGGCGTGGCGCGCGGCGACCTGGGTGCGGTTGCGGTTTCGGGCGGCCCCGGATCGTTTACCGGGATCCGCATTGCCGCCGCGACTGCGAAGGGGATCGTACATGCTCTCGGTGTTCCGCGGTACTCGTATTCCGGTCTCCGGGTGAGCGCGGGGGGGGCGGGGGCGGCCGATCGGGTGGTGTGCGCG
>DASSKB010000035.1:0-18576 GCA_035690925.1 Longimicrobiaceae bacterium | reverse complement strand
TGCTCGGTAACAAAAATCGCTCGGACGGATACGCGTCAACCGCGGGAAAGTACGCGGCGGCAATGGCGCTAGGTGCTGGCCTGCTGGCCGTGCATGATCCTGATTTCGCAGGAATATTACGCGAGAAGGCGATCGCCGCGTACGAGCTGGGCCGCAAATACCCCGGTTTATGTCAGACAGCACCGGGTGGCGCACCCTATTTCTACGAGGAGGACAACTGGGTTGACGATATGGAGTTAGGCGCCGCCGAGCTGTTCGCACTAACGGGTGAGCAGCGATACCTGGACGAAGCGTTGGAGTACGCGAATCAGGAGCCCGTCACACCCTGGATGGGCCGCGACACGGCGAAACATTATCAGTTCTATCCGTGGCACAACAACGGGCATTACGAGATCTGGCGTACGGGCAGTGCTCCTGACCGCCGGTTGATGGCTGATTATTACCGACAGGGGCTGGAGCGCGTTGTCGAGAGGGCAGACAACGGCTTTCTCGTGGGTATCCCCTTCATCTGGTGCTCCAACAACCTGATGGCCTCATTCGCAACGCAGGCGTATCTGTACAGGAAGATGACGGGGAATGAGGAATTCCTGGCATACGAGCAGGCCGCGCTGGACTGGCTGTTCGGGACCAACCCCTGGGGTGTCAGCATGGTTATCGGGCTGCCGCGCGACGGCCGTACTTCCCGCGATCCGCACTCGGTGGTAGCGCGGCAGATGGGCGTCCTGACACAGACGGGTGGGCTACTGGACGGCCCGGTGTACAGGTCAATATTCGAGAACCTGAAGGGGATCCGCCTTTTTGAGGAGGATGAATACGCCGCGTTCAACACAGGTTTCATCGTCTACCACGACGACTTCGGCGACTACTCCACCAACGAGCCGATAATGGACGGCACCGCCAATCTAACCTACCTGCTATCGGCGATGTCCCGTTGATCACTGGTAGAGCAGGTACGGCGCTCTGATCTCCCGGAAACGCTCCGCTTCCGCGGCCCACTCTTCCAACAGGGGAGCGAGGGCGTCTTCCTCAATAGCCAGCCGTACCCGGTCAGTACCCGCCAGGCGATCGAAGTGCGAGACGTGCCATTCCCAGTCGTCTTTGTGCCGCTGGTAAATCGCATCGATCAGGAGCAGCCCGGTGCGAACGGGCCTGTACGCTTCCCGATCAGTCGTTATGAGGCGTACGCCTGGGATTATCTGTCCGGGATATCGCGCGGCAGCCGTATCCACCTCGATATCCACCCGCTCGAAGCGAACGCCTGGCAGATTCATCGCGTTCATCTCGGCCACAATCGAATCGGCGGCGAGCCATGGTGCGCCAGTCTGCTCGAACGGGAGATCTGTTCCGCGCCCCTCGGAAAGGTTGGTGCCCTCGAGAAACACGGTTCCAGGGTAATGCGTGGCAGCGTCCAGTGAGCGGATGTTGGGTGATGGGTTGATCCACGGGAGCCCGGTCTCGTCGAACCATTCGCCGCGCTCCCAACCTTCGACGGGGATGACGGTCAGGTCGGCGCCTATTCCGAAGCGATCATTGAAGAGCCTGGCCAGCTCGCCCACTGTCATCCCATGGCGTACGGTGATGGGGTACATACCCACGAACGTGGCGAAGGCCGTATCGAGCATGTTCCCCTCGACTATTGTGCCGCCGATCGGGTTCGGCCGATCCAGGACCACGAAAGGGATGCCGTTCTCGGCCGCCGCTTCCATTCCCAGCGCCATTGTGGAGATGTAGGTGTAAGTACGCGAGCCGATGTCCTGGATATCGAAGACCAGCGCGTCTATGCCCTCCAGCATCTCGGGTGTTGGCTTCCTGATATCGCCATAAAGCGAGTGTATGGGCAGGCCGGTCTGCGGGTCGACGCCGGACGCGACGACCTGACCCTCGGCAGCGGCTCCGCGGATGCCGTGCTCCGGTGAGAACAGCGCCACGAGCTCGAACGCATCGGCCGAATCCAGCAGATCGATGGTGCTGACTCCGTCGCTTCCAACACCCGTCTGGTTAGTTATCAATCCGATCCGCTTTCCTACTAGCTCGGGTGGGGTCTGCTCCAGGAGCACCTCGACGCCGGGTTGAACTCCAGCGGGATCGGGCGGGGTCTGGGCGCAGCCCAGCGAAAGGAGCAGAAAAGTAAGTAGCGGCGTTTTCATGGAAATCTCCGGTTTTATGAGGGCGGCCTCGAAACTATCGCGTCGGGGCGATGGCGGAAAGCATCTCCCGTTGACGCACTTCCACGCTGCTCCATACATTGCAGCATAGACGATCCCGCACACTTAAGCCGTCCCGATGAAATTCCTGCTAGCACCAATTCTACTGAGCGCGCTCGGATGCGCGAGCGCACCCACGAACTCAGAGCCATTGATAGATAACGCTTCACCAGGTAGCGAGGCCGAGCTATCGCCCGCGTCGGAACGCTGGGTCCAGGAGACCCTCGCGTCGCTTAGCCTTCGCGAGAAGGTCGGCCAGCTCATCATGCCGTGGGTCGGCGGCGAGTACACCGCGGTGGATTCACCAGAATTCGAGGCGTTGCTCGAGTGGGTGGAAGATGAGGGCGTAGGCGGCCTCGTCATGTCGATTGGGCTTCCGCACAGTTACGCCGCCAAGCTCAACGAGCTGCAGCAGAGGGCCGACGTACCGCTGCTCATAACCGCGGATATGGAGAACGGCAGCGGAATGCGCCTGGCGGGGATCTACTCGCTACCGCACCTGCTTCCGCAGGGCGGGGGCACCGTCTTCCCGCCAGTTATGGCGCTCGGCGCCACGCGCTCCGACTCGCTCGCCTATGCGCTGGGTAAAGTGCTGGGCCAGGAGGCGCGGGCTGTTGGCGTTCACATGACCTTCGGGCCGGTGATGGACGTCAACTCGAACCCGCTGAACCCAATAATCAATACGCGCTCATTCGGTGAGAGCCCGGAACTGGTAGCTCGGTTGGGGACGGCTTACATCCGGGGCGCGCGCGACGCGGGGCTGATGTCGACCGCAAAGCACTTCCCCGGCCATGGCGACACCGAGGTCGACTCGCACATCGATCTCCCGAAGATCACTGCTGATCGTGCCAGGCTGGATTCGGTGGAGCTACCGCCCTTTCGCGCCGCCATTGATGCTGGCGTCGACGGGATAATGACTGCCCACATCGCGGTGGTGGGTGTGCTCGGCGAGGACGCTCCACCAGCGACCCTCTCGCCTTACTTCATGACCGACGTGCTGCGGGAGGAGATGGGTTTCGAGGGCCTGCTCTTTACCGATGCCATGACTATGGGCGGCATCGCGGACCGCTACGGTGCAACAGAGCCGCTGGTGATGGCCATAGAAGCAGGCGCTGATGTGCTCCTCATGCCGCGCGATGTGGGTGTAGCGATCGAGACGGTGCTCGCCGCGGTGCGGAGCGGCCGACTTTCGGAAGCGCGGATCGATGAGTCGGTGGAACGTATCCTCACTGCGAAAGCTCGCGCCGGTCTCATAGATGGGCGGCTCGTGAGCCTCGAGGCCGTGGACGAGATAGTAGCTACGAGCGAGAAGACCGCAGTGGCCGCCGAGGTCGCCGAACGCTCCATTACGCTCGCGCGTGACACCGACGGCCTTGTTCCCATAGTAGAGACAGCTGGTCCGATCCTCTCCGTTACCTACGCGAAATCCACAGATCTTATCGCGGGTCGTACTTTCGATCGCACGCTGGCTCAGCATCTCGAGGTACGGTCGGTCAGGGTAGATGAACGTACGACGCCAGAAGAGTACGAGGCGCTGCGCGCCCGCGCCGATTCAGCCGCCAGGGTGATAGTCTCGGTGTACGTGTCGCCGCGTGAGTTCGAAGGGTCGGTCGCTACCGACGCGGGGTTCAGTGCATTTGTCGAGGGACTGTCGGCGTCGGGTGCCCCCGTTATAGCACTCTCGTTCGGTACGCCGTACCTTCTCCGCTTCTTCCCGTCCGTGCCGGCATATATGCTCGCATGGGGCGGCGCCGAAGTCAGCCAGCGCGCCGCCGCGAGGGCCCTCCTCGGCGAGACTGCGATAACCGGAAGGCTGCCCATCTCGCTTCCACCATACTATCCATTGGGCGCGGGCCTCACCCGCGCGCCTTTTGCAGAGGACCAGCATTGAAAAGCTTACCGTTCCTGTCGGGCCTTACCCTTGTACTCCTGAGCGCCTGCGTGCCGAACCAGCCGTTGCCTCCAACGCCGCCACCGCCGCCCGCCGTACCGGCCCCTGATCCGGGGCCGCAGCGTCTACCGACCCTCGATTCGCTGCTGCCGGCACCACCCGAGGTCGTCGGTATGCACCCGATGCTCGGTGTGACCCTCGATTCCGTGGTCGAGGCCGGACTTGCGGATGGTGCAGCGCCGGGGGCCGCGGTCGCGGTAGGCCGGTACAGCAGGCTGGTCCACCTGCGTGGGTATGGTAGGATCGACACCCCGCCGAACGCGCCCGAAGTCACACCTCGTACACTGTTCGACCTCGCCTCGCTCACCAAGGTCGTGGGCACTACCACGGCGGCGATGATACTGGAGGAGCGCGGGATGCTGGATCTGGACAGGACCGTTGCCTCATATCTTCCGGAATTCAACGATTCCACAAAGGCGGAGATCACCGTCAGGATGCTCCTGACGCACAGCGGTGGGCTGGAGGCGTTCGCTCCGCTTTATCAGGATTTCAGTGGGCGCGAGCAGTACCTTGAGCAGATAAACGAGCGGCCGCTGGAGTACGAGCCGGGTACCGCCACTATATACAGCGACTGGGATTTCGTACTGATGGCGCTGGTGATAGAGGAGATCACCGGCATGCCGCTGAACTGGTTCCTCGAAGATAATGTTTTTGGACCGCTGGGGATGGTGGACACGGGATTCCGTCCGGATCTGGCCCTGCGCCCGCGCATAGCGGCCACGGAGGTGGACAAGGAACGCGGACTGATCTGGGGCGAGGTACACGACCCCAACGCATTCGCTATCGGCGGGGTGGCGGGCCACGCTGGGCTGTTCTCCACCGCCCACGACCTGGCCATCTTCGCGCAGATGATGCTCAATGGCGGAGAGTACGGCGGCGTGCGGATCCTGGAGCCAGCGACAATCGCAAGGTGGACGGCGCGTCAGGGGCCGGACGCGAGCCGCGCGCTCGGCTGGGATACGCCCTCAGGTCGGTCGAGCTCCGGCCACTACGCCTCAGCTCGCTCATTCGGGCATACGGGGTATACCGGGACTTCACTCTGGATAGATCCGGAGCGAGGGCTGTTCACCATCCTCCTGACTAACCGGGTGAACCCGACCGCCGCGAATCAACGGCACGTGCAGCTGCGCCGGGACGTGGCCGACGCGGTGCAGAAGGCTATCCTCGACGCGCCCCTGATCGACTGGGAATCGGCCCGGTGAGACTGGAGCTCGGTGATTGGCTGGTCATAGCGGCGTACTTCGTATTCGCCGCCGGGATCGGATTTCTCTTCGCCCGTCGCGGCGGGCGATCGCTCGCCGACTATTTCGTGTCCGGCCGATCACTACCCTGGTGGTTGGCCGGAACCAGTATGGTCGCAACAACATTCGCGGCCGATACGCCGCTCGCGGTGGCCGGCATGGTTGCCGAGCACGGCGTCGCGGGCAACTGGCTCTGGTGGAATATGGTGATGAGCGGGATGCTCACCGTCTTCTTCTACGCAAGACTCTGGCGCCGCGCTGAGGTCCTCACCGACGCTGAGTTCGCCGAGATCCGCTATGCCGGCCGCCCCGCCGCCTTCCTGCGCGGCTTCCGTGCTCTCTATTTAGCGCTGCCCATCAACCTGATAATAATGGGGTGGGTCAACCTGGCGATGGTGACGATCCTGAGCGTCACGCTGGGCTTCGACCCGTGGATATCCCTGTTCGTGCTCTTCATCATCACCGCCTTCTACGCGTCGCTCTCCGGCCTCTGGGGTGTGGTGGTCACGGATTTCGTGCAGTTCGGCATCGCCATGGCAGGCTCCATCACGCTCGCCTGGTTCGCCGTGGACGCAGTCGGCGGCATCGACGGGATGAAGACGGGACTGGTAGAACATTTCGGCTCGACCGAGGCAGCGCTGAGAATCCTGCCGCCTGCTGACTCTGTCTGGATGCCCGCGCTCACCTTCTTCGTTTATCTTGGCGTCCAGTGGTGGGCGGCCTGGTACCCTGGCGCGGAGCCGGGCGGCGGGGGCTACATTGCGCAGCGGATATTCTCGTGCAGGACCGAGCGGGAAGGCGTTCTGGCGACCCTATGGTTCAATGTGGCGATGTACGCGATCCGCCCGTGGCCGTGGATCCTGGTAGCGTTAGCCTCGGTGATCCTGTATCCTGGCCTCGACGATCCGGCGGCGGGTTACGTGAGGACTATGGTGGACCTGCTGCCGTCGCCCATAAAGGGCCTGCTACTCGCGTCGTTCGCCGCGGCTTACATGTCCACCATCTCGACACAGCTAAACTGGGGCGCGTCCTATCTGGTCAACGACCTTTATCTGCGGTTCATCGATCCCGGGGCTTCGGAGCGCCGCCGCGTAGCTATCTCGCGCGGGGCGACTGTCCTCCTGTTCGGTCTCTCGGCAATCGTCACCATGAACCTCACCTCCATCGAGGGCGCGTGGAAGATCCTTCTGGCGATGGGTGCCGGCACGGGATTGGTCTACATCCTGCGCTGGTACTGGTGGCGAATAAATGCCTGGTCGGAGTTAAGCGCCATGGCCGCTTCGTTGGTGGTATCACTGGCGCTGACACAGTGGTACGGTCTGGATGCCGCGGACCCGATGGAGTTCGCATATCTGATGTTGATTACCGTCGCCGCGACGACAGTGGTGTGGGTCGCGGTGACCTTCCTGACCGCGCCCGTAACCGAGGCCACGCTCGTGGCGTTCTACCATCGGGTGAGGCCCGGCGGGATCGGCTGGCGTCGGGTGGCTCTGGAGGCTGGCTATGGCGCTGAGCGCATGGCGGGCGGCGCGTTGAACTGGACTAACTGGCTTGCCGGCGTGGTTGCCGTTTATTCGGCCCTGTTCGGCGTTGGCCGCATAATTTTCGGAGAGATGCTGATCGGCGTGGGGCTTCTGGGCATCGCCGCCCTGGCATTCACACTGATCGGCCGAAACATGGCGCAAATCGAGAACGAAGTGCGCCCATCAACACTTGCTGAAGAGGTTGTATGAGCAATAACCGCGAAAGGATACCAGTTGTCATCGCGGAATACGATGAGATAGCCCGAACCGTAGCCGAGCGCATCGCGGACATCATCAGGAAAAAGACGGGTGCGGGTGAGACGCCGGTCCTCGGCCTCGCGACCGGCAGCACGCCCATCGGCGTGTACCGCGAGCTTATCCGGATGCACGAGGAGGAGGGCCTCGATTTTTCCAATGTGGTGACGTTCAATCTGGACGAGTACTACCCGATGGACCCGACGAGCATCCACAGCTTCCGCCGGTACATGCGGGAGAACCTCTTTCAGCGGATAAACATCCCGGACGAGAACATCCACTTCCCATCCGGTGACGTCGAGCGGGACGAGATACCGGAGATGGCGGCGGCGTACGAGCAGATGATGGCAGATGCCGGCGGTATCGACTTCCAGATTCTGGGGATAGGCAAGACGGGCCACATCGGCTTCAACGAGCCAGGCTCTGGCATGGATTCGCGGACGAGGCTGATCGCGCTCGACACCATAACGCGCCGCGATGCCTCGGCTGATTTCTTCGGCGAGGATAACGTCCCGACGGAGGCGATCACGATGGGTGTCGCCACCATCAAGGAGGCCCGCGAGATAGCCATCATCGCTACCGGCGAGCACAAAGCTGCCATCGTCGAGCGGTCGGTCGAAGGCGATCCGGACCCCGACATTGCCGCGACCTACCTGCAGCAGCACCCTAATACCACGTTCTACCTGGACTTCGCGGCGGCAGCCGAGCTGACACGCGTGAAGACGCCCTGGGTGCTCGGCTATGTGGAATGGACGCGGAAGCTCGAGATCGAGGCCGTGATGTGGCTGAGCCAGATAACCGGAAAGTCGGTGCTCAAGCTGGACAATTACGACTATCGTGATCACCATCTCAGCTCACTGCTCGCTCACTACGGGAGCGCGGGACCGCTGAATGGCGAGGTCTTCAACGCGCTCATCTCCAAGATCCGCGGGAAGAGCAAACTGCCACGCGGTAAGCGCATCATCGTCTTTTCACCGCACCCCGACGACGATGTTATCTCGATGGGCGGCATTCTCAACAAGCTGTTCCATAATGACAACGAGATGCTCGTTGCGTATCAGACCTCGGGGAACATCGCGGTATTCGATCACGAGGTGCGGCGATATGTGGATTTCCTGCGGCGCTTCGGACGTGACTTCGAGATCGAGAGCCCGTCGATGTCACAGGTAGTAGAGGAAATAGAAGAATTCCTCGACAGAAAGCTTCCTGGTGAGGTGGATATCGAGGCCGTACAGAAGATCAAGCGCTCGATCCGCGAGGCTGAGGCCGTATCGGGGATCCAGACGTTCGGAATGACGCGCGACCACGCCCGCTTCCTGAACCTGCCGTTCTATCAGACGGGCAAGGTCCGCAAAGATCCGGTCGGTCCGGAGGATGTGCGTATCACCCTGGAACTGCTCGAAGAGCGGCGCCCGGAGATTCTCTTCGTGGCTGGCGACCTCTCCGATCCGCACGGGACCCACCGGATGTGCAAGGAGGCTATCGATCGCGCGCTGGAAGAGTATTCCGGCGAGCCGCCGGTGGTCTGGTACTATCGCGGTGCATGGCAGGAGTGGCCGATAGCCGAAGCCGATATCCTCGTTCCACTCTCCGAGGAAGAGCTTCGCCTGAAGATCCTGGCCATCTTCAAGCACCAGAGCCAGAAAGATCGCGCCCCGTTCCCCGGCATCGACGATCGCGAGTTCTGGCAGCGCGTGGAGGAGCGTAATACCACCACCGCCAAGATCGTCGATCAGCTCGGACTACCCGAGTATTTCGCGATGGAGTCGTACGTGGTATATCAGGACGGTCAGCCGCTCGAGCTCGAGACGATTCCCACCAGCGGGCTGGCCGCGCCGCCGAGGTTCAGGCGGGCAACGGATCGGAAGCCTATTCGGTAACAAACGGGATCGGGAACGGCCGGGCACGGGCACGCGCGCGGGCACGGGCACGTTGGGGGCATCGGTGATGCCCCGCGCTTTCACACTCCCGCACCTTTTTTCGCACTTCGCACCTCGCACTTCGCACCTCGCACCTTTTTTCGCACTTCGCACCTCGCACTCGTCTTTTGTTCACATCTCTGGACCTTCTGGTCCTCATCGTTTACATCGGCGGCGTCACCGTTGCGGGTGTGTGGTTGGGTCGCGGGCAGACTGGCGCGCAGGATTATTTCCTCGGCGGGCGCGATCTTCCGTGGGGCGCGGTGCTCTTTTCGGTGGTCGCCACTGAGACGAGCACGCTCACCTTCCTGAGCATCCCCGGGCTGGCGTACGTCACGGATCTGAACTTCCTTCAGATCACCATCGGCTACCTGATCGGGCGGGTAGTGGTGGCCTTCGTGCTGCTGCCAGCGTACTACCGGGGTGAGATAGCGACCGCGTACGCTCTGCTGGAGCAGCGGTTCGGGCTGGCGACGCGGCGCTTCGCATCGGCGATATTCATGGTGACGCGGGCGCTCGCAGATGGGGTACGGCTCTTTGCCACTGCCATCCCGCTGGCGCTTATAACCGACTGGAGCTATCCGACCTCGATCCTGGTGATCGGCGCGCTCACACTCGTCTATACCTACTACGGCGGCATTCGCGCGGTGGTGTGGATGGACGCACTTCAGCTCTTCGTATATCTCGGCGGCGCGGTAGCGGCGCTGGTCCTCATCACCTGGAGCGTGCCCGGCGGCCTGGGCGGGATCATGGACGCCGCGGGCGCCGCGGGCAAGTTGGACGTTCTGCGGCTGGGCTGGGATCTGTCGGAGCCGTATACACTCTGGGCGGGACTCATCGGCGGGGCGTTCCTGTCCATGGCGTCGCATGGCGCCGACCAGCTCATCGTGCAGCGCCTGCTCACCTGCCGTGATCTGAAGAGCAGTCAGAAGGCGCTGATCGGGTCCGGTGTGGTGGTCATCGCCCAATTTGCCCTCTTCCTCTTCATCGGCCTGGGACTCTGGGTGTTCTACGGCGGCGCCGAGTTTGCCATGAGCGACGAGATATTCGCCACCTTCGTAATAGAGGAGATGCCGCCGGGCGTTACCGGCCTGGTCATTGCCGCCATATTCGCCGCGGCCATGTCGTCTCTCTCATCCTCACTGAACTCATTGGCGTCCGCGTCCACCTACGACCTCTATGCGCCGCTGCGGAGTGGTGTCACCGAGGAGTCGCTCTTCCGGATGGGTAGAGTGTTCACGCTGGTCTGGGGTGCAATCCTGGTAGGCGGCGCACTGCTGTTCACCTCCAAGGAGACCCCGGTTGTGGAGCTGGGGCTCGCCATCGCCTCATTTACGTACGGCGGCCTGCTAGGGGCGTTCGTCCTGGGGATACTGAACAAGCGCGCTATCCAGCGCGACGCTATCTGGGCCATCGGGGTCGGGATCGCTGTTATGACCTTCATTGTCTTCAGCGGACTGGGTATAGCCTGGCCGTGGCACGTGGTGATCGGCACCTTCGTCACCTTCGCTACGGGCAGCCTGCTGGCTATGAGCCATGCTCCGCCCGCCGACCCGGTAGTAATCGCGCCAGAAGTTTGAATGCGCTACGTAATCGGCATCGATGGTGGCGGAACGCGGACAACGCTGGCGATTGCCAGCGAGGATGGTAGCGAGATCCTTCGGCGGGAGGGCCCGCCCGGTATAGTTGACCCGCGCGCGCCGGAAGAGAGCGCCGCCGCGCTGGTCAATCTGGCGCGTGCGGCCCTGGCGGATGCGGGTGTCCAGGCGCCGGTCGCCGCGATATGCGCCGGTCTGGCGGGCGTCGGTGACCCCGCGGCGCGGGAGGTGGTTAGGCTGGCGATGGTACGCGCGGGTATCGCCGACCGCGTCCTGGTGGTTACCGACGGGGAGACGGCGCTGGAGGGGGCGCTCGGCAGTGGGGCGGGGATCCTGCTGGTGGCCGGCACGGGCTCCATCGCGTACGGGCGGGGGGAGGACGGCAGGGTGCTGCGGTGCGGGGGGTGGGGGGCGGTGGTGGGGGATGAGGGGAGCGGCTACATGATAGGTCGCCAGGCGATGCGTGCCGCCCTCCGAGCCGTTGACGGCCGCGGCCCCGCAACGCGCCTGCTCGATGCTGTGGTCGCCTCGACAGGTGTCGACGGCCCGGCCGGGATACCGTCGTGGGCCGGGCGAAACGGCAAGGCGGAGATAGCGCGGCTCGCCAGCCTCACCTTCGAACTCGCGGGATCAGGGGATGCTGTAGCGTTGAGGATCGTGGAGAATGCCGCGAGTGACCTAGCTGCACATGCGGTTGCGCTGCGAGATTCCCTCGCGCCCTGGTCAGCGGCACCCACCGTGGTACTGCACGGCGGCGTTACGCGCGAAAGGCTGTTTGTGCGACTTCTCGAGGAAAAGCTCGCAGAGCAGCTCGGAGAAGTCCAGCTTCGGCCGGCGTCGGCCGATGCGGTAATAGGGGCGATCCGCATGGCAATCCGTCAACCGGCAACGCGAGCTACCAACTGATGGAAATCGGCGTATTCACCTTCGCGGAAACCACCGCTGACCCTGAAACCGGCGAGACAGTAAGCCCGGCGCAGCGCCTGGCCGATCTGATGGAGGAGATCGAGCTCGCGGACCAGGTCGGCCTCGACGTCTTCGGCGTCGGCGAGCATCATCGCCCCGATTTCGCCGTCTCAGCGCCTGCCGTGGTGCTCGGTGCTGCCGCAATGCGGACGAAGAAGATTCGGCTCAGCAGTGCCGTTACCGTGCTGGGCTCCGACGATCCCGTGCGGGTATTCCAGCAGTTCGCCACGGTCGACCTCCTCTCTCGCGGTCGCGCGGAGATCATGGCGGGCCGTGGCTCGTTCATAGAATCCTTCCCGCTCTTCGGCTTCGACCTGGACCATTACGACGAGCTCTTCGCCGAGAAGCTCGACCTCCTTATGCGCCTGCGCGATTCCGAGCGGGTTACCTGGTCTGGCCGACATCGCGCCCCATTGGCCGATCTGGGCATCTACCCTCGTCCCGTTCAGGCCAGCATCCCCATCTGGATCGCCGTGGGTGGCACGCCGGCGTCCGCGGCGCGCGCTGGACGCCTCGGCCTCCCGCTGGCGCTCGGCATTATCGGTGGCCAGCCGCAGCGGTTCGCACCGCTCGTGGAGCTCTACCGGGAAAGCGCGCGCAGGGCCGGCCACGCCGACAACCTCGTCTCCATCAACTCACATGGCTACATCGCCGAATCGTCACAGCAGGCCGCCGACGAAGCCTTTGGTGCGTTCGCGATGACCATGGGCCGCATCGGCAAGGAGCGCGGCTGGCCGCCTTACACCAGGCAGCAGTTCGAAGCGGCGAGGACCCTCCGCGGGGCTGATTTCGTCGGCAGCCCACAGGAGGTCATCGACAAGATCATGTTCCAGTACGAAATCTTCCACCACGACCGAGCGCTCTTTCAGTTCAGCGTCGGGACCCAGCCGCACAAGCGCATTATGAGGTCGATCGAGCTGCTCGGCACACAGGTAGCGCCCGTCGTCAGGCGTGAGACAGCATCCGCGAATTAGCCTCAGACCCCGCCGGTAATCGCCTGCGCCAGCAGCACTATCCCTATCAGGATGAGCCCCGAGTGGACGTACAGGAGGAAGCGTGGTCCGTCCATTCGTCTGTTCATCCATCGTCCCAGGAAAATCGCCACTAACCCACCGGGAAGACAGAGCAGGTAGTAGCGGGTGACGGCGGGTGTCCACAGACCCGCGAGCCAGAAGCCTCCCATCACCAGGATGCTGGCGGGGAGGAAGTATCCCTGGAGAGTTGCTCGGAAATGCTGCGGCGACCACCCGCGCAGAGCCCCGTAGATGACCAGCGGCGGCCCGTTCATCCCGTAAGCACCCCCGAGCACCCCCGCGCAGAACCCGAAGAGCCAGGCGGTCCGATGGTTAGTCAACGTTAGCCGCTGTTTGCGGAGGAGTGAGTACGAGGAAAAGGCGATGATAACGATGGCGAGCGCGATTTTTATTACTGGTTCGGCCACTCGCGTCAGGAGCAGCAGTCCGAGCGGGATTCCCGCAATAGTGGATATGACCAGCAAGCCTGCGCTCTGCGCGTGGACCTCGGACCAGTCCTGCGCGAGGATTATAGCGGCGACGGTAATGGAGGTCAGGACGGCCACTGGAGCGGCCACCTCGATCGGGATTATAAGGGCGAGGAGGGGGACGGATACGAGCGCTTCGCCGAATCCGAACGCCGAACGGATGAGGGTGGCGACGAAGATGATGGCAATTGCGGCCGGTACGATCCATTCATTCATGTCTTCAATCTATGGGCGTGTATGGCCCGGGAGCGAGAGAGCGGCTATCCTTTGTCGGAGCGACTCACCTCTAACCGATGCCCAATGGACCTTCCGACCCGCACTGCCCTGCGATACGTACAGCCGCTCCGGGAGGGCGGCTCACTTCCGGCCGTGGTCGATACCGACGACGGTCGCTTCGTGGTCAAATTCCGCGGGGCAGGGCAGGGTGCGAAGGCGCTGATAGCCGAGCTGATCGTGGCATTGCTCGCGCGCGAGCTCGGGCTGCCTGCTCCCGACCTCGCGCTCGTAGATGTTCCCTCCGCTTTCGGGCGCAGCGAGCCCGATCCCGAGATTCAGGATCTGCTGCGCGCGAGCCACGGGGTGAATGTCGGGCTGAGGTATCTCGATGGGGCGTTCAACTTCGCTCTCGCTGCCGCCGGCCACCTCATCACCTCCGATTTCGCTGCGAAATTGGTCTGGCTGGATGCCCTGGTAACCAATCCGGATCGTACGCACCGGAATACGAATCTTCTCATCTGGGAGCGGCGGCCCTGGCTGATCGACCACGGCGCAGCGCTCTACGCGCATCACGACTGGGCGCGGCTCGACGACGCCCGGACACGCGCGCCATTCCCTATGATCAGGGACCATGTGCTGCTTACTGTTGCGAGCGAGATTGATGCTGTCGACGAGGAGTGTGCGGCACGGTTGGACATCGGAGTGCTTCGGGAGATACTCACTCTCGTACCGGATGAGCTGCTGATGGATCCTGTAGCTGGCAGGGACTTCCAGTCGGGTGATGCGGCCCGCGACGCCTACGTGAGCTATCTCCAGACCCGCCTGGAAGGGTCGCGCGCGTTTTCCGCCGCCGCTGAGGAGGCGCGGAAGATGCGACTCGCGGAGCCGCCTGTCCCGCACGCTGCCCGACGATGAGCAGCGAGAGCCTCATCACCTACCATTTCGCGATCCTCCGCCTGGTACCCCACGTCCATAGGGGCGAGTTCGTGAACGTGGGGGTGGTCCTGCACGCGAGGACGGCGGAATTCCTCGCTATACGGGCTATCACCGATCCCAAGGTGCTGGCCGATCTCGCACCGAAGGTCGATACCGACCTCCTACTATCCTACCTGGACGGCTACCGTGGAATCTGCGCGGGTGATGCGTCTGCCGGCCCCATCGCACTCGCCCCGCCTTCAGAGCGCTTTCACTGGCTGAGCGCCCCGAGATCCGACCTGCTCCAGAGCTCTCCCGTTCACGAAGGTCTCTGCATCGATCCGGAGCACACGATCGAGGAGCTGTTCGAAGAGTTCGTCGCGAGCTGAGTGGAGGATACAGGCTCCTTCCGCGCTCGTAAGAAAAACGAGGTGTAACTAAAGTGTTACCTCAGTTTCACTGACTGGGCTGCGCCCCCCGACCCGCACCACCGAAGAACGAGTTCATCTGGGAGCCGGCGATTATCGTCATGGAGGCGGGTGGCGAGCTGGAGCTGAAATTCTCAAACGGTGACCAGACGGCGCACATGGCGCTCATGCCGCACGACGGCGATCGCATGCTGCTCGAACTCCCGGTGCACGAGGCGGGTCTGGTGCGGGTGAGACTGGACCAGCCGGGTCTGTACTGGTTCGGGTGTCCGGTCTCGAATCACGCCGGCCGCGGCATGCTCGGGCTGGTGGTGGTAAAGGGCCAGGTCCCGGTGGATGCGCGGCTGGACAGGCCGGCGATGGCGCAGCCGGGCGCGGAGGACTGATCATGCGCAGACTTACTCAGGCGACTATGAGCGCCGCGCTCACGCTATTTCTGGCCACGTGTAGCTCGCGACCCGAGTATCCGGTCACGCAGCATGCAGTGCCGTTCTCGGAGATTAACGCTCGACTGGCGGGGAGTGCGCCGCCGGTCGCCGCGGATGTAAACCGGACTGCTCTACACTCCCGTAGTGGAGCTGTGTGCGACCTTCACATCGAGCGAAACTGAGTTCGCCGAGAGCATGCCGTACTGGGGAAGTGCCTTCCAGCCGCTGAAAGGCGAACAGTGGGGCGGCATCAAGGCTTTCGACGCGTCTACCGGCGAGGAGGTCTGGTCGGTGCGCACCGAGCACCCGATCATAGCCTCGATGCTATCCACGGCCGGCGGCGTGGTCTTCACGGGCAAACCGACGGGCGAGGCTATTGCCCTCGACGCGCGCACGGGTGAGGAGCTGTGGAGCTTTCAGACCGGAAACGGGATCCATAGCAGCCCTGTTACGTACAGCGTCAACGGGAAGCAATATGTTGCTATCCCGTCCGGATGGGGCGGTTGGCTCGAGGGCTTCGCACCCGAGCTCTACGGCGCCCCAAGGGGCACGACACTGTTCGTTTTCGCGCTCCCATAGAACCTATGCGAATTTTCTACATCGGAGCTGGGCTCCTGCTCGCCCTGCTCCCCATCGGCACGCGCATATCCGCGCAGGTTCCGGAGCCGGATACCCTCAAGGCTATCCCGATCGCCCCGGTCGTAGTGACCGTGCTCCGCGCGCCGCTCCTGCTTACGCGCGTGCCCTACGCGGTGTCGGTCAACGGCGCAGCGGAGATCCAGCGCGGTAACCCCGGGCTGGGTCTCGGGGAGGTGCTTCTGGGGATGCCGGGGGTGCAGGTAGACAACCGCTACAACTATGCGCTGGGCGACAGGATAGTGGTTCGTGGCTTCGGCGCGCGTGCACAGTTCGGCGTGCGCGGCGTTAAGGTGATCGTGGATGGCATTCCAGCGACTTTGCCGGACGGCCAGACCTCGTTGAGCCACCTCGACCTTGGAACAGTGGCGCGCGCGGAGGTGATCCGCGGGCCCGCCTCCGTGCTCTACGGCAATGCCGCGGGTGGCGTGATCCAGCTGTGGACCGAGCGGGCTCCCCCGGGCACACTCACACAGGAGTTGGGCGTAACCGCCGGTTCTGACGGCCTGCTCGAGCTGCACAGCAGTACAGGCGGCCAGAGCGGATCGACCTTGTATCTGCTCAACTTTTCGCGATTGGCGTACGGCGGGTATCGCGAGTTCAGCTCGGCCGAGAACCTCCATCTTAATGCGCGTGTTGGCTTCGAACGTGAGAACAGCGACCTTCGGCTGGTTTTCAGCGGTGTGGATTACGACGCCGACAATCCCGGCTCGCTTTCCGACTCACTCCTGGCTGCGGATCGCTCGCAAGCTTACAGCTTCAACAAAGTCCAGAAAACCGGTGAGGCGGGGCGACAGGGCCAGCTTGGCGCAACCTGGCAGCGGGATCTACCCAGCGGCGAGCTGGAGATTTCCGGATATGTGCTCGCACGCGAGATAGAGAACCCGATCCCGCCGGCCATAATCGCTCTCGACCGCAATGTCGGCGGCCTGCGCGCTTTGTTTCGCAGCGATCCCATCACCCGATACGATCTCAGCCTGATCGTTGGCGCTGACGCCGACCAGCAGCACGACGACCGGCGCAATTTCGCGAACGACGGCGGCGAACGGGGCATGCTGACCCTCGATCAGCAGGAGCGCGTATCGAATGTCGGGCTCTTTACGCAGGTCGTTGCGGCACCGACCGGGAGGATGACTTTGATGGGCGGCCTCCGTTACGACTGGTTCCGCTTCACCGCGGATGATCGCCTGTTCGGACCCGACAACCCCGACGATTCCGGCGGCCGCATCCTGGACGCCGTGAGTCCGTCGGTCGGCGCCACCTATTCGCTTAGCGACGCCGTGAACATCTACGCGAACCTGGCGACCTCGTTTGAGACTCCTACCACTACCGAGCTCGCCAACCGGCCGAGCGGAGCAGGTGGCTTCAACCCGGATCTCGAGCCGCAGCGCACGATTTCATTCGAGATAGGCACCAAGGGGCGGTTGATGACGATGGCGGAGTACCAGATGACGTTGTACCGCGCCGATATCCGCAACAGCCTGATCCCCTTCGAGGTCGCGTCAGCGCCGGGTCGCCAGTTCTTCCGGAACGCTGGCAGTGCGACACATCAGGGACTGGAGGCAGCGTTGACAGTCGCACCGTTAATCGGTTCGCGGATCCAGCTCTCCTACGCTTATACCGATGCTCGGTTCGATTCATACGAAACCGACGATGGCGACTTCAGCGGCAACCAGATCCCCGGCGCCGCGCCGCACCGGGCTGAGGTGATCCTCTCACACGAGACGCCCTTGGGTTGGTTCGCATCGGTAATCGGACGTTACACCTCTGAGCTCCCCGTCAACGACGAGAACACGGCGCATTCTCCCGCTTCATTTGTGACCGACCTCCGCGCGGGAATGTTGCGGCTCGAGTTGGGCGGGTACGAGTTCGAGCCATTCGTCGGGATCTCCAACATCTTCGACGTGGAGTACAACACTTCTGTTGTCGTTAACGCCTTCGGACAGCGGTACTATGAGCCTGGGCCGGGCCGAGGGGTTTATGCAGGGATGGATCTCAGGATAGGCGGCTAACCACCCCCAGCAGAACGTTGGCGCCGGCAACCAGATCTTCGTCAGCCGTATGCTCGTGCGGACTGTGGCTCACACCACGGACGCTAGGCACGAATATCATCGCCGCGGGCGCGATGCGCGCAATCATCTGCGCATCATGACCGGCTCCCGAGGTCATTCGCCTGACCCCCAAACCACGATCGAGCGCCACCTCCTCGATGGTCGATACGAGCTCCCCGTCGAACCGCACCGGCTCGAACCGTGAGAGGCGCTCAGTCTGGATCGCGATACCTACATCGACGGTCAACGTCTTCAGAAGGCCTTCGAGCGCTGATTCCGCCGCCTGGAGCCGAGATTCGTCGGCGTCACGGAGGTCAACGGTAAGTACAGCGGATGCTGGGATGATGTTGATGACGTTCGGCTCGAATCGGATCGTTCCCACGGTCGCGACCGTCGAGCCTTGCGACTCCTCGGCGAGATCGTGCAGGAACGTGGTGATCCGGGCCGCGGCATAGCCCGCGTCGCGGCGCATGTGCATCGGCGTGGTGCCCGCGTGGTTCGCCTGACCGCTGATAGTGATCCGCTGCCACGAAATACCCTGGAGGTTCTCGACGGCGCCAATCTGGAGTCCCTCGTGCTCCAGGATGGGCCCCTGCTCGATGTGCAGCTCGATGTAGGCGTGCGGCCGAATACTGCCTGGCGCGAGCGGTCCCGCGTAGCCGATGCGCTCCAGCTCCTCGCCCAGCGTCGTGCCATCCGTCCCGACACTACCCAGCGCCTCATCCAGCGACAGGCCTCCTGCAT
>DASSKB010000034.1:0-10988 GCA_035690925.1 Longimicrobiaceae bacterium | reverse complement strand
TTCCGAACTCCCGCACTCCCGCACTCCCGCACTTCCGCACTCCCGCACTTCCGCACTCCCGCACTTCCGCACTCCCGCACTCCCGCACTCCCGCACTAGTCAGTCCGCACTCCCGCACTTCCGCACTTCCGCACTCGTAGTTATCACCAGCTCGTTGAATTCACCGGAGCGATCGAAGATTACTGCGTGGGCGGCGCCGGGGACCATGGCGAGCTTACCCATGGGGAGCGCTCCGGCGAGCTTACGGGCATCAGCTTCTCGCACCACCGGGTCGCGGGTACCGACGATTACCAGCGCGGGAACCCGGATCTGCGGCAGGAGGGGGAGCAGCGAGTCTTCGGCACCGGCGCGCCAGGTCTTCCAGTAGCGATACGGGCCCGCACGCAGGTAGGCGGCCGCTACGAGAGGAAACAGGGCCCAGGGCTCACGCCATGCATCGAGGAAGAGGCCCCACGCCTGGTGCCACCGGCGATGGGGCCCGTCCATCCCGGTGGGTGCCGCGAGAATCAGTGCGCGCACGCGCTCCGGGTATTCGGCGGCCAGATGGAGAACCGTCTGGCACGACAGCGAGTGACCCACGTAGACGGCGGGGCCGAGGCCCAGCGCATCGCCCCATTCCAGCAGCGCACGCGCCTGCTCTTCGACAGTCAGTCCATCCGACGGCCCGGGTGTCTGCCCGAAACCGGGCAGGTCCGGGGCTAGCACCCGCAGTCCCGCCGCGGCCAGCGGCGGTCCATTGCGGAACCAGTAGTCAGCCGAGACGCCCAGCCCGTGCACCAGCACCACTGCCGGACCATCCCCCGCCTCCCGGTACCGCACCCGATTATCGCCCACCATCACCCACCTGCTACCCGCCCACGTCGCCGCAGCCTCACCTATCTCCATATTTGACCTCGCATCGTAGTTCCGCACTCCCGCACTCCCGCACTAGTAGTTCCGCACTCCCGCACTAGTCGTCCAGGAAACCCAGCACCAGCTTATTGAACTCCTCCGGTTGATCAACCATCGGATTATGCCCGGCGCGCGGCAGAACAGCCATTGTTGCGTTCGGCAGACGCTGCCGAAACTCAGATGCATGGGCAACGGGTACCCATCTATCACGGTCGCCCCAGACAATCAGGGTAGGCGACTGGATCTGTGAGAGGAGCGGCCGCACGTCGTCATCGAGAATATGCGCCGCGGCTCGCGCAATGGTGCGTGGGCCCGCCCGCACGGCATCGCCCATGATAACGGGTAGGAATCGCGGATCGCCCCATCGCCAGATCGGGGCGATATCGGCAGCGAAGCGCAGCAGGTGGGCGGGCGTGCGCGGCCGCGGTATCCCCGCCGCGTCCACCAGGACGAGGCGGTCCACGCACGCAGGGTTCGCGGCGGCGAGATGGATGGCGATCTGCCCACCCATTGAGTGCCCCGCCACATGTGCTCGGTTTGCGCCCAGCTCGGCCATCCATCGCACGAGCAACTTTGCGAGTTCCGCCGGCGATGGGAGCGTCCCGTCGTACCGCGTCCGTCCGAATCCCACGAGGTCCGGTACCAGAAGACGAAATCGGTCGGCCAGCGCCGGGACATTCCGCATCCACCAGCGTGAGGAGCCGGATAGGCCGTGAAGAAGGACGAGTACATCATCTCCGCTCCCGAACTCGACCGCCTGGATCTCGTATCCTTCTATGCTGGTAGCGCGCCAACGCGATGTCGGCAGCTTGGCCATAGTGGTGCCCTGTGTTATATTTTCGGCCAAATTGGCCGTTCAATACCAAACGGCCATACTTATCTATAATGGATCCTGACCCGCCAGCTATAGTTTTAGCCTTAGTTCTCGCACTTATCGCGGCGAACGCGTTCTTCGTCGCTGCCGAGTTTTCCCTCCTCGCCGTCCGCCGCGCTCGTCTGGAGCAGAAGGCACGGATGGGTGATCACCTGACTAGCAAAGTACCTGAGCTCTCGCTCGCGGCCCAGCTCGGGAGCACGGCTACTACGCTGGCGCTCGGCTTCATCATAGGCCACACCGCGATTGAATCGCTCGGTGCAGTGGGCGGCTTACCCGCGCAGCTCGTGGAGCCGCTGCGGATACCCGCTGTAATTGTGGCGGTCGTGCTCGCATGCGCTCTACACGTGCTGCTCGGCGAGCAGGTTCCCAAGCTCGTAGGAATGCAGAAGGCCGAGTGGTTCCTGACGCGCATAGCGCTCCGCCCGCTGCGGGTCTTCGCCGTTATAGTCTTGCCGCTCACCTGGATCCTGGCGGCCGCCCTCCGGCGCGTCGCTAAACTCTTCAATCTCCCGCTCTCCGGGGTCTCGCCTCTGGCCAGTACGCCCGATGAGATACGGATGCTGGTCTCCCATGGCCATGAACACGGCGTGGTCGAGGAGGACGAGCGCGAGATGATCGACGGCGTGTTCCAGTTCTCCGACACCGTAGCCCGCGAAGTGATGACGCCGCGGCCGGACATGGTGGCCGTCCCGGAAGACGTGACGCTCGACGAGCTCATCGACCTCGTGACCATGGAGGGCCATTCGCGGGTCCCGGTATACGAAGGTAGCATAGATACCATAGTCGGTATCCTGCTCGCAAAGGACCTGCTCCCCATCCTCAAGAGTTCCACCGCCGGGCCATTCTCTGCGCGAGCGGTTATGCGCGAGCCTTATTTCGTTCCGGACACGAAACCGGTCGATGATATTCTCGCCGAGTTCCGCCAGCAGAGTGTCCATCTCGCGATCGTCCTGGACGAGTTCGGTGGCACGTACGGTCTCCTCACCATGGAAGATCTACTCGAGGAGATAGTCGGTGAGATAAACGACGAATACGATGTGGCCGAACAGGAATTCTCGGCTACACCCGAGGGCGACGTGCTCATCGATGGCGGCGCTTCGATCTCCGAGGTCAACGAACGCTTCGGCCTGGGGATATCGGAGTCTAACTTCGACACCATCGGCGGTTTCGTGTTCGGTGCACTCGGTCGCGTTCCCGTTCCGGGCGAAACAGTTGCTGTCCCTGGAACCGAAGAGGACTACAATCTGGTGGTCGAAGAGCTGGACGAGCGGAGGATCACGCGGATCCGCCTTATCCGCGCCGAGATCGTTCCACCGGCGACGCCACCAGCCGCCAGTTGAGCAGTGCTGAAACAGGAGGCGCAAGTTCGAGACCCTACGGGGCTGGTTGCCGCCTCAGGAAGCCATTATAATTGGAAACATACAATTTTTCCGATCTGGATTCACCCGCGGTATAATCGAGCCGAATCAGGGGAGGTTGGATGACGTTCTCGTTCCTCAGCTCTGAAGAATTCGACGAAGAGGCACACCAGCTGTACGATGCCGGTGAGTATGACCAGGCGCTGGTGGTACTACAGGAGGGCCTCCGTCGTTTTCCGGATGGTGTGGATCTTCATGTGGGCCTTGGCTATGTACGACTCGCGCGCGAGGAGTTCGCGTGGGCCAAGCTGTCGTTCGAAGAAGCGCTTACGCTGGATGGCGAGCATGAGGACGCCTGGGTGGGTCGCGGCGAAGCCCTGCTGAAGTTCGGCGAGCTCGAAGCTGCACTGCAATGCTTCGCTCATGTCGATGAGCTCGGCCTCGCCGACGACCTGGAGCTGGGCCTGGGCATAGGTCGGGCGCTCTACCGTGAGGGGCTCTTCCGCGAGTCTAAGGATCGACTCACCCGGCTCGCCGCCGCCAACCCCGATTCAGCCGAAGTCCATGCGGCGCTCGGATATACCCTCCACGCACTCGGCGACGATCTCGGCGCGCGACGGACGCTGCGCAGGGCGCTGCACCAGGATTCCACGCTCCACGAGGTGCGCATATATCTCTCGCATCTGCTCTTCGAGCGCGGCGACGCCGACGCGTCGCTGGCCGAGCTGGAGCGCGTTCCGCCAGACGAGCACTGGGACCCGCTCTCAGTCTGGCGATACATTGAGCTCAAGTGCACCCTGGGTGGCTGCGCCCAGGACGATCCGGCTCTCGTCCCCTGGCGCGATCGGTGGACCGAGCTCCAGGCCGAACCCGACTCCATCGACCACCTCCTCGCCGAGGTCGAGATGTCGTTCGAAGAAGGCGCCGGCGACGCGTGGGTCAAGGACATCGCCGTTCAGACCGTCCACAGCGTCCGCACCGCCGACGGCAGGGTGTTCAAGGGCACCTGGGAAGAGATAGTCGGAGGCATGCGCGATACCCTGTCCGACCCCACTGAGCCGGTATCTTCGTTCATGCATCGCGCTGCCCAGCGAATTCGTACGCTCACCGGCCGTGACCTGCCCTGCGACGATCCGGAGACATTCCTCCGCGAGAGCGCTCGTGTCGGTTTCCTGGAAATCGAGAACTGAAGCACGTGGGCGGCCAGCCTCCTCACTCCCAGGGCCGATCCGACCCATCTCCGGTACACGCTGTTCCCGTAGCCGGTAAGCGCGGCGGAAATCGGCGGCGCACACTGGTGATCGCAGGTGTACTGGCGCTGCTCGCCGTGGTGGTGGTTGCTGGAGTACTGTGGACTCGCGGGCGGGGCGCCCACTCCGAGATGGAGCAGGGCGTGGCACTGTTCCGGACCGGTGCTTATGCTGACGCGGCCTCGCACTTCTTCCGCTACGCACGCTCGCATCCCGATGAGGTCGCCCCACACCTCTATCTGGCCCGCATACACCGAAGGCTCGAACGACCCGATCTCGCCGCTCCCGAGCTGAAGGAAGCTCTCAGAATCGCACCAGACGATGCCGGCGTGCATCGTGAGCTGGGGTTCTTCTTCATGGATGCCGGCAGCTATGACGCCGCCATTGAGCGGTTCCGAGAGGCGCTGCGGCTCGATCCATCATCCGAAACTGCCTGGGTGGGGATGGTCCAGGCGCTCCGGGCAAGCGGTCAGACGGGGATGGCCGAGAGCATGCTCGAGCAGGCGCCCGCCGAAGTCCAGGCCCTGCTCGGGGGTAACTGAGAGGTGGATCCTGTCGATCTCCTGCACCGCAGGCTCACCGACGCGGCCTCAACCGCTCACCCGGCCGGTGCGACACTGACGATCGCTGAGGTTTACCAGCAGCTCATACCATACAGAGCCATAAGGTCGGACCTGGGGCTCACCGAGCTGGCGCAGTACGAGCACGCGCTCCTCAGGTTGCTTTCGGGCGAGCGCGGTTATATTCGCATCGACCCACCGCAGGTGCAGGACGAGATCCGCCGCGAGCTCCAGTCGCCCAACCCTATACTGGGCATCTACAGAGACTACGCGGGTGTGGAGATCGTGCTCGACAGCTCGCCGCTCCCGCATCTCCCTACCGATTCGGAGAATGCAGGTAAACCGGCTGCCGTCCCGCCCCATACGCCATCTCCCGAGCCGGCCCGCGAGCCAGAGCCACCCCCTGTCCCCGTTGCAACCGCCACTGATCGGCCGAGTGATCGGGGCGACTGCAAGCGCTGCGGCTCGTCACTTCCCGATGACCGCTCAGGTAAGTACTGTCCGGAGTGTGGATCGGCGCAGCGTCCGTTGCCGTGCGTCGAGTGTGGCGGAATGATCGAACCGGAGTGGAAATTCTGCACCGACTGTGGCCGCGCCGCGCGCGGGGAATAGCCCTTGCACCTTCGGCAGATCGAGCAGCACCATAGATTGACTCACGGCGGGGACAAGGTTGCATGACGCGGCGGGCATATTCCAATATTGCGGGTTTGCTGATCCTGTTCTGTGCGCTGACCGCGTGCGGAAGCGAGGACCTGGACGACTCAAAGACACCCGCGGAACCACCACCCGAGTCAACACCGGTGGACCCGCGCATAGCTTCATCGCTCCCCGAAGGTGCCACAATCGAGATGGCGATCGAGGGCGAGAGGCTCTTCGTTGTCTGCGCGGTCTGCCACGGCTCTGATGCAATGGGCACTCAGCTCGGGCCGGCCCTCACCGACTCCCTCTGGATTCACGGCTCGGGCAGCCTCGAGGAGATTACCGCCATCGTGCGCGCCGGTATAGGCGACCCGGAAGAATTCCCTATTCCGATGCCCGTAATGGGTGCTGGCGACTTCAACGCCGAACAACTTCGCGCGGTGTCCGCGTATGTTTACGCATTGAGTCACGCACCCTCCTGACCTGACGGCGTGCTGAGATATCGCCATCTTTCCCGAAGAGGTGGAACAGTCGCAATCCTCCTTTTCTGGGTACTCGCGCTCGGGTGTGGCGACCGAAGCGGGTCGGCACCGGCCGTTGCAGCGGATTCCACGCTGCTGGGTCGCATCACTCGCCCTGCCGAGAATGGGCAGGTCCACCTGGTACGGATCGTCGGACGCGCCCCAGATTATGCCTTCGAGCCCGCTGAGATACGAATCGAGCAGGGCGACGTCGTACGATTCGTCCATACCGGCTATCAACCGGAGTCGGTCGCATTTCTATGGAGGCAGTCGAGCCCCGCGGCCGCGGAGTTTCTGCAGACCGCCGGTGTCACCGACGGCATCCTGTTGACCAGTCCAGGGCAGATCTACGACGTCGATTTTGATGGAGCGCCGCCTGGGCTCTACCAGTTCATGTCGACGACGCACCCGGCGATGACGGGCGTCGTCGAAGTCGTGGAGGATTGACCATCGCGCCCACCCCACCTTCCCGGAATCTCACCATGCACCGCATCGCTCTACTCCCCGGAGACGGGATCGGCACCGAAGTCATCAGGGAGGCCGCCCGTGTCCTGCGCGCCGTGGCTGACCGCGATGATATCGCCATCGAGCTGGTGGACTGGCCCCACGGCGCGGACCATTTCCTCGCCACCGGCGCAACCATATCCGATCATGAGGTCGACGATCTGCGCGATAACTACGACGCGATACTCCTGGGCGCGCTCGGCGATTCACGCGTTCCCGGTAATCAGCACGCGCGCGAGATATTGCTCGGTCTCCGATTCCGGCTGGACCTGTACATAAACTTCAGGCCTGTTCGCCTCCTGCACGAGAGCCTCACCCCGCTCAAAGACAAAACGGAAAGGGACATCGACTTCGTCATCTTCCGCGAGAATACGGAAGGTATCTACGTCGGGATGGGCGGCGTATTCAAGCAGGGCACACCGGACGAGGTCGCGGTTCAGGAGGACGTGAATACCCGCAAAGGTGTCGAACGAATCATACGCGCAGCATTCGAGTACGCCCGACTTCACGACCTCGAGAGGGTTACGCTCTCGGATAAAGCCAACGCGATGGAGTTCGCGGGCGGCCTCTGGCGCCGCGTCTTCAGCGAGGTCGCCGAGGAATATCCGGAGATCGAGAACGAGGCACTTTACGTGGATATGCTTGCTATGGACCTCGTCCGCAGACCTGAGCGGTACCGGGTGATTGTGACGGGTAACCTGTTCGGTGATATCCTCTCCGACCTCGGATCGCAGCTCGCCGGCGGCCTCGGCCTGGCGGCTTCAGCCAACATCCACCCATCCCGGACATCCCTGTTCGAGCCCGTCCACGGCTCCGCCCCGGAAATGGCCGGCAAGAACATAGCGAACCCCGCCGCCGCCATCCTGACCTCGGCGCTGATGCTCCGCGAGCTGGGCCACCCCGATTCCGCTGACGCCTTAGAGCGCGCGGTCCGAAAAGCCGTCCAGGAAGGAAGCACGACGCGGGATTTAGGGGGAACGTTGAGTACGGAGGAGATGGGTGAGGCGATATGCGCGGAGCTGATAGCTGTTAGCTGATAGCTTTCTCATGGACCATCCCTTGCATCCTTTGAATCATCCCAAGTGCTGATGTGGCAACGCTCAAGCGTGGCCGCCAGAAGTTTGAAACCCAACACGAAGGAGGAGGCGATGGATAGCTCAATGGACAGGGTAGTTCCGTTGGACGAACTGGATGACTTTGAAATTGCGGAGGGTGATCCGGACGTCCGCGGCTGGGAGGTTCAGGCCTCTGACGGCAGCAAGATAGGCGAGGTCGACAACCTTCTGGTGGATACAGGGGCGATGAAGGTTCGCTACCTGGATGTGGACATCGACAGCTCGTTGCTGACTGACTCGAACGATGATCGACACGTGCTTGTGCCGATCGGCTACGCGCGATTGGACGAGGGCAACGACCAGGTGAGGGTGGACAACCTGGCGAGCAGCGATATCATGGGCTTGCCGGTTTATACCCACGCGCCCATCACTCGGGAGTTCGAGACCGAGGTACGCCAGAGCTACGACAACAAGTTCAACGCCGAGAAAACGGACAGCGACTACTACGCGCACGAGCACTTCGACGACAAGAAGTTCTACGGCGCTGGGCGTGATGAGAAGGATGCCCGCGTCACCCTCTCGGAGGAGGAGCTTGCTATAGGTCGGAGGCAGCGCGCGGCTGGCGAGGTGGAGATCGACAAGGATGTGGAAACACGGCACGTGAAGGAACGTGTTCCGCGCCGGCACGAGGAGGTGACCATCGACCGCCATCCCGCCCCGGCGGGAATGTCCGCGAATCCGAAGATCGAAGAGGACGAAGTCCACATTCCGGTTACCGAGGAAGAGCTGGTGGTCGAGAAGCGCGCTGTGCCCAAGGAGGAGTTGGTGGTTAAGAAGCGCAGCGTTACCGACGAGGAAACGGTCGAAGCCGACCTGCGCCGTGAGCGCGCCGATGTTCGCCGTGAAGGCGACGTTAACCTGAGAGACGAGCGGAACAGGTAGTTGCCGCCGATCACACATTCCCCAAACACAGAAATGTTCAGGGGGCGCCCTGCTTCGGCGGGCGCCCCCGCTCGCGTTGGGGGATTTAGCGTGCCGCACCCGCCCGGATTGGACGGGGAGTTGCGGATGTGTACATTGTCCGACTTCTACTATCAGGTAGTCTGAGCTCTCGGAGGGGTTTTGAACGACAGGTCACCGTGGGTGCTCGTGCTCGACGTGGGGAGCTCGTCGGTGAAGGTCTGGTTGTACGATACGGGCGGGCGCGGTGTGGAACCCGGTGGCGGTTCGCAGCTGCTGTACAACTGGCACACCGCCGATGGGGCTATGGAGGTGCCTGCGAATAGACTGTTCGACCTTGTCGTCCACGCGCTCGACACCGCCGTGGCCTTCGCTCGCCAGAAGGACATCCACATCGGCGCGATAGCCATCACCACCTTCTGGCATAGTATCCTCGGCATCTCCGCCACTGGCGAGCCGCTGACTCCCGTTTATGCCTGGGGCGATACCCGCGCGGCAGAGACTGCTCGGCGTCTCGCACGCGATATCGACGAGAGCGATATGCACCGTCGTACCGGCTGCTTCCTCCACCCCAGCTACCCTGTGGTCAAGCTCGTCTGGTTGAAGGAGCTCGATGCCGCCGGATTCAGGGGCGTATCACAATGGATTTCCATAGGTGAATACATAGAGCACAGGCTGTTTGGCTCCATGCGCTGCTCCTATTCCATGGCGTCGGGCACGGGACTTTTCGACATCCATCGTCTCGATTGGGATCCGGCAATGCTGGAGCTTGTCGGGCTGAGCGCTGACAGCTTTCCGCCACTCGTGGATACCGACGCCACTCTCGCGGGACTGCGTGCGGAGTTCGCCGGGCGGTGGCCGGAGCTTGCGAGCACACCGTGGTTCCCCGCGCTCGGCGACGGCGCGTGCGCGAACGTCGGGAGCGGCGCTATCGGCAAGGATCTGCAGGGCGTCACGGTCGGGACGAGCGCGGCGGTGCGAACTCTATGGGAGACTGACGATATCACCGTACTCGAGAACCTGTGGTGCTACCGGCTCGACGGCCGCCGGGTGGTGGCGGGTGGTGCGCTTTCTAACGGCGGCAACGCCGTAGCCTATCTCGATAACACGCTCAAATTACCTGCCGGCGACGAATGGGACGCCGAGCTGGTCGGAGTTACGCCCGACAGCCATGGACTCACCATCCTTCCATTCCTGGTTGCCGAAAGGGGTCCGAACTGGCTTCGGGAGAGGAGCGCGGCGGTGGTGGGACTATGCCACACTACGCCGCCACTGCACCTGCTCCGCGCCTGGCTCGAAGCCATCGCCTATCAGATCGCTGAGATCTCAAGCGCGCTCCAGGATTCGTACGGCCCACCGACCCAGGTACTCGCGAGTGGTGGTGCGCTCCATGCGTCACCCGTTTGGACGCAGATAATCGCTGATGTGATCGGCTGCCCGGTCAGCATGTCCATTGAGCGGGAGGCTACGGCACACGGCGCTGCGCTGGTGGCGCAGGAGCGCTTGGGACTCCTCGCATCGTTGGACCTCGCGAGGTCCAGACGAGCCGCCGATGTACAGCCGGACCCCGACCGACACGCCATATATATGGAAGCAATAGATAGACAGCGTCGCCTCGCCGAGGCGCTTACTTCTCGACCCTGACAACGCCCGGACGATAATGGCAGACCGAACAACCAGTGAGCTGGATCTGTTGTGCATCAATACCATCCGCACCCTTTCGATGGATGCGGTCCAGAAAGCGAACTCGGGGCACCCGGGCACACCTATGGCCCTGGCTCCCCTCGCTTACGTGCTCTGGACGCGTCATCTGAAGCACAACCCTAAGGACCCGAAATGGCCGGATCGTGACCGCTTCGTCCTGTCCGCCGGCCACGCGTCGATGCTCCTGTACTCACTCCTCTACCTTAGCGGATACGGGTTGACGCTCGATGATATCAAGAACTTCAGGCAGTGGGATAGTGTTACGCCCGGCCACCCTGAGTACGGGATCACCCCTGGCGTGGAGACCACGACCGGACCGCTCGGGCAGGGCTTCTCCAACGGAGTCGGAATGGCGATGGCCGAGCGGCACCTGGCAGCCATCTTCAATCGCCCCGACCATGAGATAGTCGATCATTTCACCTATGCCATCTGCTCGGACGGCGATCTGATGGAAGGCGTAGCGAGCGAGGCCGCCTCGCTAGCAGGCCACCTGAAGCTGGGCAAGTTGATCTACTTCTGGGATGACAATTCCATTACCATCGAAGGCTCTACTGACCTCGCTTTTACAGAGGATGTCCTGGCGCGCTTCGATGCTTACGGCTGGCACACCGTGCGAGTGGACGATGGCAACGACCTGGAGGCTATCGACGCCGCGATCCGAGCCGCACA